>NZ_SAUN01000001.1:10808637-11164205 GCF_004011505.1 Nonomuraea polychroma | reverse complement strand
AGGTCGCTGATGCTGAACCATCTGTGCCGCGAGGGTTGGGCGGTACATCGCGCCGATGTGGCCGCCATGTCCCCTACCAGGAAGACAACGTGCGCCGTTTGGGCGACTACGTCCAGGATCTGGACGCGCCGCTGGAGGCATGGAGGTCACCTCCGATCTCGATGAGGAGGCTGGTGTGGCCCGAAGCGCTCCTCTGCGGGGCGCTCGGATCGGGGACCGTTTCTCGACGCCCTGAGCCTGATCCCGATCTTCCACTCGAACATGACCCCGTACGGCGAGATCCAGCTGCGTACTGACCGCCGCCTGGATCTCAACGACCTGCTGATAACTGGACACACCCACTCATGGCGACGATCACCGTGATGAGAGTCCCTGCTGCGGTCCGGATCGCCTCACCTTGCCTTCAACGCGGATGCGCCGGAGGCAAGGTCTGACCTACCCGCCCGGACGTCGTCGCCCGCTACGGGCACGGACGGAGGTTCATCTTCTGCAGGATGGAGAGGGCTCGGGACGGGCACAGGGTGACGGCGTGGCGCGCCTGTGCGGCGCTCTGGTCGTCGGGATGATCGGTCAGCAGGGCCACAATGCCGTCGTCGTCCTGGTCGAAGACGGCCGGCTCAGTCAGGACGTACTGGCCGGAGCCGACGCAGACCCCGGTGTCCGCTTTGATCCGCATCATGTCCGCCTCACCAGGTGACCGGGAGTTCGTGAACGCCGTAGATGACGGCGTCCGTCTTGAACGGCAGGTCCTCGACCGGTGCGGCGAGCCGCAGGGTGGGGATGCGGCGGAACAGCGTGTCGAAGACGATCTGCAGTTCCATCCGGGCCAGGTTCTGGCCGAGGCACTGGTGCGGGCCGAATCCGAAGGCGAGGTGGTGGCGGGCCCCGCGCTCGACATCCAGTTCGGCCGGATCCTTGAACACCGCCGGGTCCCAGTTGGCCGACAGGCCGGAGACGATGACGCCCTCGCCGGCCTTGATGATCACCCCGCCGATCTCCACGTCTTCGGTGGCCACCCGGGCGGTGACCCCGTCGGCGATGGAGAAGAAGCGCAGCAGTTCCTCCACGGCCATGGGCGTCCTGCCCGAGTCGGCCTTGACCAAGGCCAGTTGCTCGGGATGGGAGAGCAGCCCGACCACGCCGAGCGAGATCATGTTCGCCGTGGTCTCGTGTCCGGCGGTCAGCAGCAGGAAGGCCAGGCTCACCAGGCCCGCGCGGTCGAGGGCGCCCTCCTGGCGTTGCCGGGCGATCTGCCGGCCGAACAGGTCGTCGCCGGGTTCGGACTCCTTGCGGGTGACCAGGTCGTCGATGTAGGCGCGCAGTTCGGCGAAGGCTCGCCGGCGGTCTTCCAGCGAGGTCCGGCGCACCAACATGGTGGTGCGGCTTTGGAAAAAGTCGTGGGCGGGGTAGGGGACGCCGAGCAGTTCGCAGATCACCAGTGAGGGCACCGGCAGGGACAGCGCCTGCACCAGGTCGACCGGCCGCTGGTCGGCGGCGAGCATGTCGTCGATGAAGTGGTCGACGATGTCCTGGATCCGCGGGCGCAGCGCGGCCAGCCGCTTCACGGTGAACTCGCCGATCACCGGACGGCGGGCCGCGGAGTGTTCCGCGCCGTCCATGCCGAGCATCAACGGCGGCTGGCTGCGGAGCTGCTGCAGGGTCGCCGCATCGAGGGTGAAGAGCGGAAAGCCGTCCTTGCGCTTGTCGGAGGAGAAGCGGGGGTCGGCGAGAATGGCACGGCCTTCCTCATGCCCGGACACCCACCACGCCTTGCCGCCGCTGGTCAGGCGGATCCTGCTGATCGGCGCCTGCTCGCGCAGTCGCTCGTACTCGGCGGGCGGGGCGAATGGGCAGCCACGCTCGACCGGCAGCTCCAGGTCAGCGAGTTCGCCGGCGATGCTCTTCGTCATGAATGACCTCCCGGTAAAAGATCTGGCTGAATTTGTTCGGGGCTGTTCGGGACTGAAGTCAGACACCGTGCCTGGTCACGTGGCTGTTCCGCCGCCTGTGTTCATCGCAGGGTGAGCGAGGTCGCGGATGCGATGCGGGTCAGCGTGTCGGGGTTGCGAACGTCGTAGAGGCCGGTGATGAGGGCGTCCTCACGAATCCCGCGGCGACGGTGGCGGCACGGCGCGCGCGCAGGCCGCTGGCCAGGCACAGCACGACACCGAGCGTGAGCCAGGTGACCAGGACGATGACGGAGTGGGTGGCGCCGCGGCCGTCGAAGAACGCAGTGGAGCGCAGCAACTGGCCGCCCGCCCCGGGCGGCAGCAGTTGGCCGAGGATGCCGGACCAGCCGGGCAGCATTTCGGGTGCGGTCGCGGTACCTGACAGGGGATTGCCGATGAGCATCATGGCGACGGCGCCGAGACCGAAGCCGACGTACCCGAGCAGCGACTCCAGCCCGAGGATGCTCAGGGAGGTGGCCGCGATGGTCAGGGCGATGGCGCCGCTGTTGCCCCAGTAAGCGCCGGTGAGCGAGCCGAACCAGAACTGCAGGATCGCTGCCACGGCCAGGCCGCCGGTGATCGCGAAGGCGAGCGCTCCGGTGACCCGGCGGGCGGTGCCGCGGACGAGTCTGGTCAGCAGCAGCGCGGCGAGCAGGCCACCCATGGCCAGAGGCAGGGCTCCGGCGGCCAGGCCGGCGCCGCGCGGGTCGTCGGCCGGCAGTGGGATGAGGTCGCGGACGGCGACCGCCGTACGGGTGCCCTGTGCCTGCGCCTGGCTGAGCGCGGTCGCGACGCTGTGCAGGGTCTGAGCGACCGCTGCGCTGGCGGCGGAGGCCATGATGACCTGCGGGGTGCCGGAGCTGACGTCGATCGCCCCGTACACCTCCCGGTCGCGGATCAACCGTTCGGCAGCCGCGGTGTCGGCGACCTCGGCGGTCTCGAAGCCGCCCGGCAGGCGTTGGCCGAGAGCGGTGCTGACTTGCTCGACCGCGGCGGCCGGCCCGGCGACGGCGATCGGCACATCGTGTACCGACGAGCGCACCGACGGCCAGGCGAAGGCGGTGAGCAGCACGGACATGCTCGCCGTGAGCAGGACGACTGCCCTGGCCACCGTCGGCCAGGGTGACGGTGGTGTGTCGGCTGCCAGCGGGGCCTGAACGGCCATATCTACTCCTCGAATACAACGTTTGCGAGGTTTACGTGGTAACGGGCGGGCCGGTACGCACTTGTGCCGATGAGCGGATGCCTTCGCTCGGGATGCTCCGCACTATCGCGATGTCGTGATCATGGCGCGGCGGCTGAAGGATCACTTCAGCGTGAGTGGGGTCTCGAATGCGATGCGGGTCAGCTTTTCAGGGTTGCGGACGTAGTAGAGGCCGGTGATGCGGGCGTCCTCGACACGGATCGCTATGACGCCGTCGATCTCGCCGTCCACGCGGAGAAGGAGTGCCGGGTTGCCGTTGACCACGGTGGACTCGCTGGTGAGCGCGACTTGGGCCTTGCCGAGGCCGCCAACGATCATGCGGGCCACCTTGCCGGCACCGATGATCGGCCGCGGCGCGGCCTGCTTGACGCCGCCGCCGTCGCTCACCAGGACGACCTCAGGGGCGAGCACGTCAAGCAGACTCTGCAGGTCCCTCGTCTCGAGCGCGCGCTGGAACGACTCCACAGCCGCCCGGGCCTGACCCGGGGAGACCACCTCGCGAGGCCGCCGAGCATCGACGTGCCGGCGGGCGCGGTGCGCGATCTGGCGCACGGTCGCCGGGGTCTTGGCGACGGCGGCCGCGATCTCCTCGTAGCCGACATCGAAGACCTCGCGCAGCACGAAGACGGCACGCTCGGTCGGCGACAGCGTCTCCAGGACCAGCATCAACGCCATCGACACACTCTCGGCGAGCTCGACGTCCTCGGCCACGTCGGGCGCGGTGAGCAGCGGCTCGGGCAGCCAGGGACCGACATACGCCTCCTTGCGGCGCTTCATGGTGCGCAGCCGGTCCAGCGAGCGCCGGGTGGCGATCCGCACCAGGTAGGCGCGCTGGTCGTGCACCTGCCCCACGTCGACCTTCACCCACCGCAACCAGGTTTCCTGCAGGACGTCCTCGGCGTCGGCCGCCGATCCGAGCATCTCGTAAGCGACGGTGAACAGCAGGTTGCGGTGAGCGAGGAATGTCTCGGTCGCCTCGGTGGCGCAGTCCATCCGGCCGCCACCAGCCATCGGCTCGGCTGTGCCCGTCGTTGCATCCCTGCGCTCGTTCATACCTGGCTCCTGCCTGTTCACCCGCAACTCCTGCTCCACGCACAAGACGCCGGCTCGCACCGCTGTGTGACACCCCATGCTCGGTGGCGTACATCACATGACCGCGCTGTCACAAAGTTCGGGACGCCGACGCCTCATGGTCGTCAGGACGCCGCGCGAATGATCCGCGCGGCACACAACTCCGCCAGTGATCGCCTTGGCCCCCGTTGAGTGGTGACCGCTCAACTCACCGGGAGCATGCGAACCGACAGGAGCAACACATGAAGCACCGCATCGTCGTCCTCGGCGCCGGCTATGCCGGGGCCTACGTGGCCGGGAACCTGGCCCGCCGGCTGTCCCCGGCGGACACCGAGATCACCGTGGTCAACGCTGAGCCGGACTTCGTCGAGCGGCTACGGCTGCACCAGCTCGCGGCCGGCCAGAAGATCGAGGCTCGGAAGCTCGCCGACGTCTTCGCAGGCACGGGGATACGGCTGCGCCTGGCCCGCGTCACCGCCGTCCACCCCGAGCGCCAGGTCGTCGCCGTGGCCGACGCCGGCGGCGGCCAGCTCGCCTACGACACGCTTGTCTACGCGCTCGGCAGCCACGTCGCCGACTGCGGCGTCCCCGGCGTGGCCGAGCACGCCTTCCACGTCACCGCCCGGCCCTCGGCGCTGCGCCTGCGCGAGCGCCTGGACATCCTGGGCAGGCGGGGCGAAGGCGGGAGGGTGCTGGTCGTCGGCGACGGGTTGACCGGCATCGAGACGGCCACCGAGTTCGCCGAATCCCGGCCCGGCCTGTCGGTGGCGCTGGTCGCCCGCGGCGAGTTGGGCGCCCGGCTGTCCGCCGGGGCCCGCAGCCACCTGCGCCAGGCCTGCGGCCGGCTGGGCATCACCGTCCTGGAGCACACCAGCGTCGAAGCCGTCGAAGCGACGCGGGTGCTGTGCGCCGACGGCACCGCCCTGGCGTCCGACGCAACCGTGTGGACGGCCGGGTTCGCGGTCAACCCCATCGCCGCCGCCAGCGGGCTGGAAGTCACCGAGAACGGTCAGATCGTCGTCGACGGCACCATGCGGTCGGTCTCGCACCCGAACGTCTACGCCGCCGGCGACAGCGCCTACGCCATCGGCGACAACGGCCGGCCGCTGCCGATGTCCTGCGCTTCGGCCGGCTCCACCGGCCGGCAGGCCACGGACGCGATCGTGGGACGCCTGACCGGCCGCAAGATTGCGAAGAGCAAGCTGGACTACCCGGGCAACCACATCAGCCGCGGGCGGCGGGACGGGATCCTGCAGATGGTCGACGACAAAGCGCAAGCAAAGCCGAAGTATGTGGGCGGCCGGAAGGCCGCGCGGATCAAGACGGGCATCCTCAAGATCTCGCTGTGGGGCATCTCGCACCCGACCTTCGGCCTGCCCAAGCGCAAGCGCCGCCTGGCCGCCGCGCCAGATGCGTCCGCCGAGAAGGTGCTCGCGTAGCCGCTTGGGGGGTCCGCGTGGACAGCACCGCCACTGATCGCTTCGACACCAGTCGGTTCGAGGCCGGCCGGACCGGCCGGCCTCGCTGGCGTACCGGCTGATGCCCTGTACCAGCAGCACGGCAGTATCGCCAGCGCCGCAGGCCAGGGCCGGGTCAGCGCCGCGACCATCGCGGACTACGCCGAGGCCGCCGCTGCGGTCCTGACCACCGACGGCCACCTCGGAGCCGTGTACGAACTCGGCGGTGCGGTCGGTACCGGCGTACCACTGGGAGCTTCGGTGCATGGACACCACACCAACGTTCTATTCCGATAATTGGAACTTAAATCGATTTGATGGAACTTGCGGCGAGACTAGCCCATCCCTCACACCGCAGGGGAGGGGTGATTGAGGGCAACTTTCGTTTCTTGAAACGATGGTCTAACCTTCGGAACATGCCTAAGTTGGTGAGGCCGGTCGACGCGAGCAGCGATGCCGAGCAGAAGCTTGTCGGCTCCGATCGGGTGCTGGCGGTGCTGGCCGAACTGGCCCGTCACTCGGACGGGATCGGTCTGGAGGAGATGGCCCGCGCAGTGGACAGCCCCAAGCCGACCGTTCACCGCGCGCTGGCCGCACTCCGGCGGGCCGGGTTCGCCGCCCAGAACGGCCACGGCCACTACGTGCTGGGAGATGAGTTCCTGCGCCTGGCCTTCGCCCACCACGAGGCGCGGCCCGACCATGTCCGCGTCACCCCGATCCTCAAGGCGCTGTGCGACCGTTACGGCGAGACCGTGCACTACGCCGTTCTGGACGGCGCCTCGGTCGTCTACCGCTCCAAGCTCGACCCGCCTGCCGGCGCGGTGCGGCTGACTTCCGTCGTCGGAGGCCGCAACCCGGCCCATTGCACAGGTGTCGGCAAGGTGCTGCTCGCCCATACCCTGCCCGACGAGGAGGCGGTGCGCGCCTGGGTGGGCGACCGGACGCTGGAACAGCCGACCGAGCGCTCCATCGGCACCGTCGAGGAGTTGCACGCCGAGCTGGAACGCATCCGCCGGCGGGGTTACGCCGTCGACGACCGGGAGAACGAGCCGAGTGTCAACTGCATCGCGGTGCCGGCCTATTTGACCTCGCCCACGGTTCCCAGCGGCGCGATCAGCGTCAGCGGCCTGGCCTACCGCACGCCGGTGGACAAACTCATCGACGACCTGCCGGCCATCCTCGCGATCGTCTCCGGCCAGGACGATCTGTGATCAGGCGCCTGACCGCGACCCCAGCCTCAGAAGACCGTTACGAGCTCGGCGAGGGTCCGGTGTGGGATGCCGCCCGAGGTCGTCTGCGTTGGGTGGACATCGTCGCGGGCGTTGTGCACGAAGGCCTGCTGGACGCGGAGACCGGCCGGGTCACCGCTGTCGGACGACACACCTTCAACTCCACGGTGGGGGCGGTCGCCGTCGCCGCGGACGGCACGATGATCGTGGCCGAGCAAGCGACGCTCACCCGCCTCGACCTGGACGGCCGCCGTACCGAGCTGGCCCGGGTGCTGCCCCTGGGCGTGCGCAGCCGGCTCAACGACGGCGCCGTCGATCCCGCGGGCCGGTTCCTGGTCGGCAGCCTGGCCCAGGACGGGCGCAAGGGGCAGGAGGTGCTGGCCCGCCTGGACGAGACCGGGCTGACCTATCTCGACACTGACCTGGTGCTCTCCAACGGCCTGGCCTGGATCGGCGACCGGCTCTACAGCGTCGACACCCTGCCGGGCATCGTCTGGGTACGCGACTACGACGCGGCCACCGGCAAGACCGGCCCGCGGCGGGAGGCGTTCGTCATCACTGACGGCAAGCCCGACGGGATATGCGCCGACGCCGACGGCAACCTGTGGATCGCCAACTGGGGGCTCGGTCGCGTGGAGTGCCGCACCCGCACGGGTGAGCTCCTGACCGTCGTCGAGGTCGACGCGCCGCACACCTCCTGTCCCGCCTTCGCCGGCCCGGACCTCGACACCCTGGTCATCACCACGGCCACCCAGGGGCTCTCCTCGGACGACCTGGCCGCCCATCCCGACTCGGGCCGCCTGTTCACCGCACGAGTGCATGCGCGCGGCCTGCCGATGCCCTACTGGAACCCCTTCTGACCCTGGAGAAATCCCCTTGTATCTCATGCGCATCGGCGCGCCCGGCGCCGAAAAGCCCGTCGTCCGCCTCGACGAGACCCACTACGTCGACGTCTCCGACCTCACGCCCGACTTCGACGAGCGCTTCTTCGGCGCGGGCGGCACGGCGCTGCTGGCCGGACCGGTCGCCGACCGCGTCGACCGGGGCGAGGTGCACGCCTTCGCCGGCGAGCGCGTCGGAGCCCCGATCGCTCGCCCGCATCAGATCCTGTGCATCGGCCTCAACTACAGCGACCACGCCGCGGAGACCGGGCAGGCCGTCCCCGGCGAGCCGATCCTGTTCACCAAGTCGCCCAACACGCTCATCGGCCCGTACGACGAAGTGCGAATCCCGCGCGGCGCGACCAAGACCGACTGGGAGGTGGAGCTGGGCATCGTGATCGGCCGCCGCACCTCCTACCTGGACGCGATCGAGGAGGCCGCGGACGCGATCGCCGGCTACTGCGTGGTCAACGACGTCAGCGAGCGCGCCTTCCAGATGGAGCGCGGCGGCCAGTGGAGCAAGGGCAAGTCCGCCGAGACCTTCAACCCCGCCGGGCCGTGGCTGGTCACCCCGGACGAGATCCCCGACGTGCGCGACCTCGGCATGTGGCTGGACGTCAACGGGGTCCGCCGCCAGACCGGCACCACCAAGACGATGATCTTCGACCCGTACGTCATCGTGCACCACCTGAGCCAGTTCATGGTGCTGGAGCCGGGCGACCTGATCAACACCGGTACACCGCCCGGCGTCGGTATGGGCTTCAAGCCGCCGATCTGGCTCCAGCCGGGCGACGTGATGGAGCTCGGTATCGACGGGCTCGGCCGCCAGCGGCAGACCGTCGTGGGACCGCGCTAGTGCGCGCGCTGGTCCTCACCGGCCCGGGCAAGGCCGAGGTCCAGGAGGTCGAGCCGCCCGTGGCGGGTCCTGGGCAGGTGGTCGTGGGCATCGAGCGGGCCGGGGTGTGCGGCACCGATGTGGAGCTGTTCACCGGTGAGATGAGCTACCTGCACACCGGCCGCTCCTGGTATCCGCTGCGCCCCGGCCACGAGTGGTGCGGCACGGTGACGGCGGTCGGCGACGGCGTCGATGCGGCCTGGCTCGGCCGCCGCGTCACCGGCGACACCATGCTCGGCTGCGGCCGCTGCGACCGCTGCCGCAAGGGCCGCCACCACGTGTGCGCCGATCTGGCCGAGATCGGCATCAGCCGCGGCCGCGCCGGGGCGCTGGCCGAACAGCTGGCCGTGCCGGCATCGGCCCTGCACGCGCTGCCGGACACGGTGGACGCCGCCTCTGGCGCGCTCGTCGAGCCGGGTGGCAACGCCCTGCGCTCCGTGCACGCCGCCGGCCTGGAGCCGGGCGAGCGGCTGCTGGTCCTGGGCACGGGCACGATCGGCCTGCTGGTGGCGCTGTTCGCGCGAGCTCGCGGAGCCGAGGTCCATCTGATGGGCCGCGACGAGGACGGCCTACGGCTAGCCCGTCGCCTCGGCTTCGACGACGCCTGGACGCGGCCGTCCCTGCCGGCGCTGCCGTGGGACGCCGTCGTGGACGCCTCCAACGCGCCGCACCTCCCGGCACTCGCGCTGGAGTTGGTGGAGCCGGCCGGACGGGTGGTCTACATCGGCCTGGCCGGCACCCCGAGCACCCTCGACGCCCGTGACCTGCTGCTCAAGGACGTCACAGCAGTGGGTATCCTGGGTGGCTCGGCCGGTTTGCCGGGAGCCATCGCGGCCTACGCCGACGGGTCGGTCGACGCCCGCCCGCTCGTGGCCGCCACAGTGGGCCTGGCCGAGACCATGGACGTCCTGGCCGGAGACCGCCCTGCCGGCGCCGGGCCGGGCCCTAAGATCCACATAGACCCGCGGCGCTGAACCGCCCGTGAAGAGAGCCATGAACCTGATCAAGCCACCGGATCCCGCCGTCCTGGCGGCGGTGGAGAACGCCGTTCCCGGGATCGCCCGCACGAGGGTGAGCGACCGGCTCGGCATGGCGCACGACGCCTCGCACTACCTGCTCACCCCGCAAGCGGTCCTGGTGCCCGAGAGCGCCGAGCAGGTGGCGGCGCTGATGCGGGCCGGCCTGCCGCTCACCTTCCGCTCCGGCGGCACCAGCCTGAGCGGGCAGGGGGTCAGCGAGCACCTGCTGGTCGACACCCGGCGGCACTTCCGCGGCATCGAGGTCCTCGACGACGGCGCGCGCGTGCGGGTGCAGCCCGGGGCGGTGCTGCGGCAGGTCAACGCCCGGCTCGCGCCCCACGGCCGCAGGCTGGGCCCGGACCCGGCCAGCGAGTCGGCCTGCACGATCGGCGGCGTCGTGGCCAACAACTCCAGCGGCATGACCTGCGGCACCCACGCCAACACCTATCAGACGCTGGAGTCGATGACCCTCGTGCTGCCCAGCGGCACCGTCCTCGACACCGCCGCTCCCGACGCCGACGCGCGCCTGCGCGCCCTGGAACCCGAACTCGCCTCCGGTCTGGAACGGCTGCGCGACCGGATCAGGCGCGACACCGACTCGGTCCGCCGCATCACCGCCCAGTTCTCGATCAAGAACACCATGGGCTACGGCCTCAACAGCTTCCTCGACCACGACTCCCCCGCCCAGATCCTCGCCCACCTGGTCATCGGCAGCGAGGGCACCCTGGGATTCGTCGCCGAAGCGGTCCTGCGCACGGTCCCGGCCCACCGCCTGGCCGCCACCGGGCTGCTCGTCTTCCCCACCCTGCGTCAGGCGATGGCGGCCATGCCCGACCTGGTCGCCGTCGGCCCCGCCGCGATCGAGCTGCTGGACGCCGAATCCCTGCGCGTGGCCCAGACCGACCCCAAGGCCGACGACGTGCTCCGCACGCTCGGCGTACGGGATCACGCGGCGCTGCTGGTGGAGTGGCAGGAAACCGACCCCGCCGTCCTCGGCGAGCGCGAGCGTGCCGCCGAGGAGCTGTTCAGCGCGCTGGCCCTGGCGGCTGCGGCCCGGCTCAGCAGGGAGGCACGCGGCCGGGCCGCGTTGTGGCACATCCGCAAGGGCCTGTACGCCTCCGTCGCCGGCGCCCGCCCCAGCGGCACCACCGCCCTCCTGGAGGACGTCGCCGTCCCCGTGCCGGCCCTGGCCGACCTGTGCGACGACCTGACGGCCCTGTTCGCCAAGCACCGCTACGAGCGCAGCGTCGTCTTCGGCCACGCCAAGGACGGCAACCTGCACTTCATGCTCAACGAACGCTTCGACACCGGCCTGCGGCGCTACGCCGACTTCACCGAGGACATGGTCGAGGCAGTCCTCGCCCGGGGCGGCACGCTCAAGGCCGAGCACGGCACCGGCCGCGTCATGGCCCCCTTCGTCCGCCGCCAGTACGGCGACGAACTGTACGAGGTGATGCGCGAGGTCAAACGCCTGTGCGACCCGGCAGGGACGCTCAACCCCGGCGTCGTCCTCACCGACGATCCGAAGGCGCACCTGCGCGACCTCAAGACCGTCGTCACCGTCGAGCCCGAGGTCGACCGGTGCGTGGAATGCGGCTACTGCGAACCGGTCTGCCCCAGCCGCGACCTGACCACCACACCACGCCAGCGCATCGTGCTCCGCCGCGAACTCGCCGCCGCCCGCGAGGCCGGTGACCACGTCCTCGCCCACGAACTCGAAGCCGAGTACGGCTACGACGCCGTGGACACCTGCGCCGTGGACGGCATGTGCGCCACCGCCTGCCCTGTCGGCATCAACACCGGCGACCTGACCAAACGCCTGCGCGCCGAACGCCACGGCCGCCTGGCTCAGAAGGGCTGGAAGACAGCTGCCAAGCACTGGACCGGGATGACCAGAGCTCTTGACCTGGCACTGGACATGGCGAAGGCGGCCCCGCCCAGCCTCCCGGAGGCCGCCAGCCGCGCGGCCCGAGCCGTCACCGGTCCCGAGGCCGTTCCGCAGTGGACCCGGGACCTGCCGAAGGGTGGGAAGCGCCGCCGGCCGGACCCGGCGCGGAACCCGGACGCCGTGTATGTCCCGTCCTGCCTGAACACGCTGTTCGCCCCCGCCGACGGCGGCCCCGGCGTGATGACGGCGTTCACCCGCCTGGCCGAGCGCGCTGGCGTGCGGCTGCACATCCCAGAGGGGATCGGCGGCCTGTGCTGCGGCACGCCCTGGTCGTCCAAGGGCTACACCGACGGCCACGAGACCATGGCCCGCCGCGTCTACACGCTCCTCGCAGCAGCAGCCGACGGCGGCCGTATCCCTATCGTCAGCGACGCCGCCTCCTGCACCGAGGGATTCCACCGGCTGGCCGCCTCGGCGGGAGAAGGACCCGGCGCCGTTCTTCAGGTGCTCGACGCGGTTGCCTTCACCGCCAAGGAGCTCCTGCCCCGCCTGACCGTGCACCGCCGCCTGCGCTCCCTGGCCCTGCACCCCACCTGCTCCTCCACCCGGCTCGGCCTGGACGCCGCCATGACCCGCATCGCCGAAGCGGTCGCCGAGCGGGTCGTCGTCCCGGACGGATGGCAGTGCTGCGCCTTCGCCGGCGACCGCGGCTTGCTCCGCCCGGAGCTCACCGCCTCGGCCACCCGTGCCGAAGCTGCCGCCGTGTCGGCCGGGAACTTCGCGGCGCACGCCTCGCTCAACCGCACCTGCGAGCTCGGCCTCACCCGCGCCACCGGCCGGCCGTACCACCACCTCCTCGAACTCCTCGACCAGGCCACCACCTGAGAAGAAGCTCACCACGGCAGCGTCGATGAACAGCAAGCGTGCGCGCTACGAAGGGTGCCTGCAACGCGCCCTTCGACCAGGAGACGCTGACACTCGCGCCGGGGCTGCTGGCGAACCAGATCGGCCCCCGGGAAGGCGCCCCGTGGTGGATCGGCGTCTACGACACTCGCCGCTGATCGCCGATCGCGGATGGGGAGTCAGCCGGCGCCATCGGTGACAGCGGATGGCCTTCTCTCGTCGAGCTGATCAGCCTTGAGGTGCCTCGATCACGAACCGGTCATGGGCCCCGAGATCGGGGCATGCGATCGCCGACGAGACGTGGGCCGATCCCGAGCAGCAGGCGATCGACATCCTGGAGTGGGAGCGGCTCGATCAGTGGGTGACCGGCCTGGAGTGCGCCATCAGCGAGATGCTGCGCCGGCGCTACGGGCTGGTCGACGGGCGGGAGCACACGCTGACGGAGGTCGGCGAACGCACAATGGCCACCGCAGCGTGACCGGCGTTTCTCTTTGACGGTGTGCGGCCTCCGTGTCCCGTTCCGCCGGGCGCCGGTGCGGAGTTTCCCACCAGTCAGGGCTGAAAGTCCTTTTTGGAAACCCCTCGGGCCGGGCGTCGCAATGCGTGCCTCCGGCCCGCTGGACCCGCCGTAGGGGTGGATCAAAGCCCAGGTGCGGCCGCGACGTCACGATGGGTCAGTCGTCGTGGGCGATGAGCATGAGCTGCCGCCATAGCAGCACCACGAATACCGCGGAGCCGGCGAAGGCGAACCAGAAGGGCGCCGCCACGCCGAAGCGGGCGGCCAGGACACCGCCGATCAACGAGCCGACCACCAGACCGGCGTAGACGCAGATGGTGTTGACGCTGCCCACCCGACCCTGGAGTTCGCGCGGGACCGCGCGCTGGCGGACGGTGACCGAGGTCGTGCCCCATATGAACGCGTGCGCGCCGAAGGCCAGGAAGATGCCCCCGGCGACCCATGGCGAATGGGTCAGGGCCAGGCCCAGGTGGGTGAACGTTTCGATGATGAGTCCGATCCGCATCAGGGCACCGAGGCTCATCCTGCGGGTGATGGCCCCGTACAGGCCGGTGCCGATCAAGCCGCCGATCCCGCCGATGGTGGTCATCAGGCCGAAGCCCATGGCGCCGAGGCCGAGCTGCTCCTGGGTGTAGAGGACGAGAACCGACCAGGCCGCGCCGAACGTGAAGTTGAAGATCAGGATTGTGAGCGCCAGGGTGCGGACCGCCGCGTGCTGGATGGTCCAGGTGAACCCGGCGATGAGTTCCCGTACGGTGCCGGGCTTGGGGTCGTCGGCCTGTCGGCCGTGCGGCGGCAGCGTGATCCGGGCGATCAGGACGATCCCCGCCACCACCAGGAGCAGCTGGCCCGCGAACGGCCAGGTAAAGCCCAGGCCGAACAGTGCCGCGCCGATCGGCGGCCCGGCGAGCTGATTGAGCGTGATGAATCCCGTGCCCAGACGGGCGTTGGCGATGACGAGATCGTCCTTGCTGACCATCATGGGCGTCAGCGTGGCCGTCGCGTTGTCGGCGAACACCTCGGCGATGGACCGGAGCGTGAGCGCCACCAGCGCCGTCGCCACGGTCACGGTGCCGGTCACCATGAGCGCGACGAGCGCCGCCAGCACCACGGCCCGCACCGCGTTCGCGACGAGCACGATTCTGCGCCGGTTGTACCGATCCGACAGCACTCCCGCATACAGGCTGAACAGCAGCGGCGGCGCCCAGCCCACCAAGGCCGACAGCGAAATCAGCAGCGGGTCGCGGGTCAACGTCGCAATCAGCAGGGGGCCCGCGGCGGCCGCGACCCCGTCACCGAGATTTGTCAGCCAGCTGGAGGCCAGCAACCACCGGAATCCTGTCCCTAGCCGGGCAGGTAGAACTCGCTCCACCACTGTGATCACGAGCGTAAAACCATACGTTTTGCGGGAATCCACGGCAACGCGTTTTCCGTCTACGCCCTATGTGGTGAGGAGGGTCGCTGCGACCGCGCTCACTCGCGGCGACCTGGGCCAGCGGGCCAGACATCGTCCAGGGCCACCTTTGAAGACCTCCTGCGGACATGGGGCACCATCGATCATCCCCGTGCCTGGATGCGCCGGGTCGCCGAACGCAAGCTGATTCGCGCCAAGGACCGGGGACCGACGAAAAGCCTGATAAGCGCCACTACCTGTTTTGTCGGAGTGAGCACGTAGCCTGCGTCGGTGTTCATGGGCGAGAGACAGCGAGAATCGATCCCGGCCGACGCGAGAACCCTGCTGTGGATCCGCGTGCTCAACCAGCTCGGCTCCTACGCCCTGGCCTTCCTCGCGGTGCTCACCGGTCCGGAGCTGGCGCCGGCCGCTTTGGCGAGCTTCGGGATCGCCGCCCTCGTCTCGCGCTGGGCAGGCGCCTTCCTGCTGGACCGGCTGCCGCCGCGGACCGTGCTGGCCCTCGGCCTCGGGCTGACCGGGCTGTCCCTGCTCGTCCTCGCCGCCGCCCGCACACCGCCATACGTGCTGGGCGCGGTCGTCCTCGTGGGCCTGGCCTTCGAGCTGTACGAGCCCGCTACCCAGGAATTCCTCGCGCGGGCCGCCACCGGAGCACGACGGCAGCACGTGTACGCGCTGCTCGGAGTCTCCCTGTCGGCGGCCGGAGCGGTGGCGGGTCTGCTCGCCGCGGTCCTGCTGCCACTGGGCGTGCGCTGGCTGGTGATCGCGGATGCGGTGACCTGCCTGGCAGCGGCCGGAATCGCCGTCCGGTTCCTGCCCAGAGGGGAGGAGCGCGCCGCGGGTGCCGCGACGAGACGGCGCTGGCGCCCGCCTCTTCCCTTGCTCCGGCTGACGCTGGCCGGCACGGTGTTCGCGGTGGGCAGCCTGGCCGTGATGATGTTCCTGCCCCTGGCACTGCTCGAACGCGGCGCTCCCGCCTGGGCACCCGGACTCACCCTCGCCGGCGCGGCCCTGCTCGGCCCGCTGGCGTTGTGGGCGACCGGGCGACATCTTGAGAGCCGCGGGCACGGGATCGTACTGGGCGGCGGAGTGGTCCTGCTCGGCCTGCTCGCCCTGGCCATGGCCATCTCAGACCAAGTCTGGCTGACCGCTGCGGCCTATCTCGGGTCCACCGCGGCCAACGGGTTACTGCTCGGACGCTGGCAGGCGCTCGTCGCCGACGCCGCCCCCGAACCCGACCGCCCCCGCTGGTTCGCCTTCCACGGTTCCTCCTGGGGCATCGCCCAGCCCGTGGTCCCGGGCCTGGTCGCGGTGTTCGGCTCCATCGCCGGCAGCACAGGTGCGGGCGCGTTCTGGACGGCCGCCCTCGCATTCCTCGCGGTGCCCCTATTCCTCAGCTACCCCTGATGCAGGCCACCAGCAGGTCGAGCGAGGCCGATGCCCGCGCACCAACAGCGCTCGTACGAGCCGCCGCTGCTCGCAGACATGCTCGAACATCGGCAGGCTGAACGCGAACAGCGCCGAGGACGCCAGGAAGAAGCTGAGGTTTCCCGCGGCGTATCCCGGCGATCAAAGCAGGGCTTCGGCGGTAATGGGCAGCCCGCGGATGCGGCGGCCGGTGGCGTGGAAGACGGCGTTGGCGATGGCGGGTGCCACACCGATGTGAACCACTTCGCCGAGGCCTTTGACGCCGATGGGGTTCGCCTCGCGGTCCTCGCCGTCCAGATAGATCGCCCGAACGTCCGGGACGTCGGCGTTGACCGGGACGAGGTAGTCGGCGAGGTTGGCGTTGACGATCCTGCCGTCGCGGTGGTCGGTGACCGTGTGCTCCAGCAGGGCCGTGCCGATGCCGCCCACCATGCCGCCGAGCGCCTGGCTGTCGGCGAGCTTGGGACTGATGATCCGTCCCGCGTCGTAGACGCCGAGCATCCGCCGGACCCGGACCAGGCCGAGGCGGTGGTCCACGGCGACCTCGGCGAACGTCGCGCCGTAGGCGTACATGGAGAGCCGGGGCTCCCCCGGAGTGAAGGAGCCGAGCGCTTCGAGGCGGGTGCGGTTGTTGCGGGCCAGGAGCTGCTGGTACGTCTCACCGCGCGCGGGGTCGTGCTTGACGTGCAGCCGGCCGTCGGTGACCGCGACGTCGCCGGCCTCGACGCCGTGCAGCGGCGATCGCTCGTCGGCGACGGCCAGCTCGATCGCCTGGCGCCGCAGCTTGTCGCAGCCGTCCTGGACGGCGGACCCGACGCTCGCCATGGTCTGCGAGCCGCCGTGCGCCGGTGTCGGCGGCATGGTGGAGTCGCCGAGCCGGAACGTCACGGCCCGTACGGTCAGCCCGAGGGCGTCGGCGGCGACCTGGGTCATGGAGGTGTACGTGCCGGGGCCCATGTCGCTGGTCGCCGCCTCGACCAGAGCAATGCCACGTGCGTCGAGCACGACCCGAGCTTGGGCCGGGTTCCGCCGGGTGGTGTGGACGCCGGCGGCCATGCCCATGCCGATCAGCCAGTCGCCGTCGCGGGTGGAGCGCGGTTTGGGGGCGCGCCGGTCCCATCCGAACTCGCGGGCGCCGACGGTGTAGCACTCGCGCAGCCGCCGGGTGGAAAACGGCGTTCCGTTCGACTCGTCCTCGGCCGGTTCGTTGCGGCGGCGCAGCTCGATCGGGTCGATGTCCAATGCGTGGGCGAGTTCGTCCATCGCTGACTCGATGGCGAAGGCCGCCGTGGCGTGACCGGGGCCGCGCATGTAGAGCGGGGTGTTCACATCCAGCGGCACGGTCCGGTACGTCTGGCGGATGTGGGGCATGCTGTAGAGCATCTGCCCCGCCGCCAGGACGCCCTCCTCGAAGTTCTCGTACGACGAGGTCTCTGCCTTGATGTCGTGGACCATCGCGGTCAGCCGGCCGCGACGGTCGCTGCCCAGGCGAAGGTGGTATTCGTACGCGGGCCGGTATCCCGTCCCTGAGTACAGCTGCTTACGGGTGAGGACGAGCTTGACGGGACGGCCCATCTCGCGCGCGGCGAGGGCCGCGATGGTGACGTGCGGCCAGGCCCGCAGGCCGCTGCCGAACGCCCCGCCCACGAACGGCGAGATGACCCGCACCGCGTGCTGCTCGATGCCGAACACGGCGGCGAGTTCCTTCTGCGTGCCCACAACCCACTGGGTCTTGTCCCAGACCGTGAGCCGGTTGCCGTCCCAACGGGCGATGGTGGCGTGCGGCTCCATCGCGTTGTGGTGGTTGCGGGCGGTGCGGTACGTCATCTCCAGCCGTACCGCGGCAGACCGCATGGCCTGGTCGGCGTCGCCGCGCGCGTAGGTCACGGGGGCGTTCGCGGGAGTGCCGGTCAGGTCCGTCGATGGTTTCTCGGCGTCGTAGCGGACCTCGACCAGGCTTGCGCCGTGCTGAGCCGCCTCCGGCGTCGTGGCCACCACGACCGCGACCGGCTGCCCGTGGAAGAGGACTTTGTCGTCCTGGAAGACGTGCAGCCGCTCCCCGCCTTCCGGGTTGTTCGAGCTCGGGTTGGCTCTGTAGGCCAGCTTGGGCGCGTTGCGGTGGCTGATCACCTTCAGGACACCGGACACGGCCAGGGCCGCTCGAGCATCGATGCCGGTGATCCGTCCCCGTGCGACGGTGCTGCCGACGATGGCGGCGTGAACGACCCCGTTGGTGGGGTGGTCGGCGGCGTACTTTGCTTGTCCGGTCACTTTCGGGCGCCCGTCCACCCGGGACAGCGGCGCCCCGACGGCTTGCCGGCTCACGCGGTGCCTCCCACGATGCGCAGCTGGCGTTCGACGGTGCGCTTCAGCAGTGCGATCTTGAACTTGTTATGGGTGAGCGGACGAGCCCCGGCGGCCGCCTGCTGGGCCGCCTCGGCCCACAGCGCCTCCGACGGCCGTTCGCCGATGAGGCGGCGCTCGACGGCGGGCAGCTTCCACGGCACGGTGCCGACGCCTCCGGCGGCCACCTTCGCCTCGCGGATCACACCGCCGCGCACGTGCAGTGCGACCGCCGCCGAGGTCAGCGCGAACTGATACGACTGCCGGTCGCTCACCTTCAGGTATCCGGACCTGAGCGGGCGCGGCAGGGCGGGAATCTCGACAGCGGTGATCAGCTCGCCTGGCCGCACGGACTGTTCCCGCTGCGGTGTGCTGCCGGGCGGCAGCAGGAAGTCGGCGAGGGCGACGCTGCGCTGCCCGTCCGGGCCCAGCAGGTGGACGCTCGCCTCCAGCGCCGCGAACGCCACGGCGACGTCCGAGGGGTGTGTGGCCACGCAGTGATCGGAAGCACCGAGGATCGCGTGGGTGCGGTTGAACCCGCCCAGCGCCGCACACCCCGAGCCCGGCTCGCGCTTGTTGCAGGCCGCCGTCACGTCGCGGAAGTACGCACACCGGGTGCGCTGCATGATGTTGCCGCCGATGGTGGCCATGTTGCGCAGTTGGGGAGAGGCGCTCAGCTCCAGTGCCTGCGAGATGATGGGGTAGGTGGCGCGCACCTTGGGGTGGGCGGCGGCCTCGGCCATCCGTACCAATGCGCCGATGCGCAGGCCCCCGCGCGCGGTGGCGGTGACGTCGCGCAGCGGAAGCGCGCTGATGTCGACCAGCGTGGAGGGACGCTCGACACTCTCGCGCATCAGGTCGACCAGCATGGTGCCGCCGGCGATGTAGCGGCCGCCACGACGCCCGGCGGCGAGCGCGCCGGCGATGTCGGACACTTTGATGTAGGAGAAGGGGTGCATCAGGCCCACCTCGCCGATTGCTCGACCGCCCTGACAACCTGCACATAGCAGCCGCAGCGGCAGATGTTGCCGCTCATCCACTCCCGGATCTCCTCGGGGGAGCCGGTGTGGCCCTCACGGATGCAGCCGATGCCGGACATGATCTGGCCGGGGGTGCAGTAGCCGCACTGGAAGGCGTCCTCGTCGATGAACGCCTGCTGCAGCGGGTGCAGTTGGCCGTCGTCCGCCAGGCCCTCGATAGTGGTGACCTCCGCGCCCGCCAGCCGCACCGCCAGCGTCAGGCAGGCGTTGACCCGGAGGCCGTCGACCAGCACCGTGCACGCCCCGCAGGCGCCGGCATCGCAGCCCTTCTTGGTGCCCGTCAGCCCGAGCTGCTCGCGCAGCAGATCCAGCAGCGACGTCCGGTTGTCGACCGTCGCGGCGTGCTTCTCACCGTTGACCACCAGCGAGACGCGACCGCTGAGCGGCACCTCGGCCGGCTCGGTTCCGAGCGGGGACAGTCCCGGCACCAGATCGCACGCCACGGCCACACCGCCGACAGCCGCCGCCGTCGCCGCCGCCGTCGCGATGAACGTACGCCGAGACACCCTCGACGCGTGCTCCGCCTCGGGCGGAACACGTGAGTCCGGGAGTCCGGAGGACATATGCACCCCTCTCGATTCGGCATACGATCGGCGCTCTCACACGTCGGCGTGCCCCGGGGGCATGCCTGTGTCAGCACTGCGCTGTGCCACGTCACCAAGGAATCCGGTGCCGCGGCGGCCGCCGGTCTCCCCGCCAAGCAGTCGGCGGGAAGAGACGGCCATGCGGATCACGTCCCTCGGCCGCTACCCATAAAACCGCTGGTTAACGGCCTGGGAGAGGGCCTGTTGAGACATGCGCTGACAGCACACCTGCGTGTTCGAGCAAGCGTCGCGCGAGACTGTGTGCTACCGACGTGAGATTTGCCAATTCCGGCCGTCCGCTCAGCAAAAAATCACCCCGCGGTCTGCCTGCGCAGGCCGTTGACGGGCCAACGGCCGCTGACCAGGACGACGTGAGGCCCCTCACGGCCGGTTCGTATCGGAGGCCGCCTTCGGAGGCAGTGGCGGCACGAGCGTGAGCGCGAACGTTCCTACTTGTCGTGCTGCCGGCGCACCATCTCGGTGATCCAGATGGGCGCGAACGGAGACGTGCAGTTCGGGGGAGTCGGGTAGTCCTTGAGCACCTCCAGGCGCTCACCGATGTCGAGTGCACGGGCGCGGTGCTCGGCGTGCTCGATCCCGATCTGAGCCAGGCAGTGGTTCATCGCCCACTGCAGGCGATCCGGGGCGTCTTTCATCTCCGCCTCGATGACGTCGAGCAGTCCTTCGAGGTCGAGGCCCTCGGGCTTCTTCGTCACGCGTTCGGTGGTCAGCGCCCAGCCGGCACTCGCCACCACTGGATCCGGATCGGCGGACCAGGCCAGGCGCAGCTCTTCGGACTGCGGGTGCTTCTTCACCACGTAGTTCACGAGCCAGTCGTGCACCTTGGGAGTGCGCGCCTCGCGCACCATGACGTCCAACTGGTCACGCTCGAACGCCTTCGGGCGGCAGATCAGGATCGCCAGCAGTTTCGCCGCGGTGTCATCGGTCTCCCAGAGCCGGCACGCGAGTTCCTGCTGCGTCTTCAGCCGCTTCGCGAGCGCGCGCAGCTTGCCGAGGTTCACACCGTGATCGTCACCGTGTCTCTCATTCACCTCGCGTATCTTCGGGTCCTCGAGCTCGGCCAGCTCGGCCATCACCTCCGCCACCATCGTCTCGGCCACCTCTGCCTCCTGTCCATCACGTGCGAGATTCACCCTACGGATGTCGGCCTCCCGTCGCGCACGCACGCCGAGGGTCAGGCCGGTGCCGCCGCGCCGGGCCGAGTCAGCCGGTGCGTGGCCAGGAGCGACGTCCATGCCAGGACGAGCGCGATGGCGAGGGCGAAGGCGACATTGGCCACCCGGGAGCCCTGCGACGCGAAGATCGAGATCCAGGCCGCCAGGAAGAGCGCGCCGGTCACCGTACTGAAGGCCGCCCAGCCGCGGCGACCGGCCGCCGCGAATCGCCGGCCGAACACGAAACACGCGGCGATCAGCGCGAGAAAGGCGAGCCCGGCGACGAGGAAGTGCACCATCCCGTGCGTACTCATGCTCGTGGGCGGGCCGAGGGGCGTCCCCGGCGGGAAGCCATCGGCGGGGTCGGCGGAGAAGAAGGCGGCGGCGACCATCCCGGCGCCGAAGACGCCGACCAGCCGCGGCCCCCAGATGTCGCCCCGGCCCGCCGGACCCCGTACCCGGTGCAGGCCGACCGCTCCCGCCACGAACAGCAGGCCGCTGATCGCGAAATTGGCGATCTGGATCCATCCCTGGTCACCGTTGCTCAGCATGCTGGCCGGGTGCCGGCTGATGTCGAACCCGTCCCTGGTGAGCATCTGCAGCAGGACCACGACGATATAGAGCGGGCCGGCGACGATGCCGCACATCAGCAGCGTCCGCGTCGCCCCGCCGGCCGCTGTGGTGGTGAGGTTCTCGGTCATCGGTCTACTCCTCTCATGAGAATGGGACGACCCACCGCGCGGCGGGTCAGCCGTTGCCGTCCCTGCCGGGCCCGGGAGCGAAGTGCTGCACGGCGAACGCGACGGCCGCGGCGATGTCGTCGTCGCCGGTGCCCCAGGCGGCCTGGACCGCGGGCCCCCACGCGTGGCAACCAGCGGTAGCGAACTCCTTCACCTCGGGCGTGTCCCCATAGGTAGCGGGGTCGAACGTGACGCCGCGCAGGAACAGGTCGAGGCCGAGCAGCGTGAGGTCCCAGCCGCCGCCGATGCCGATCGTGGTGTCGGGCCCGTACGTGCGCACCATCTCGTCGACGATCCCGGCGGGCGCGGCATGCTCCAACTCCAGGACGGTCCCGCCGTCGCCGCCGGGCGCGAGGCGCACTTCGACCTCGGTGAGCATGCCCTCCCCCGAGGCCCAGGTCACCTTGATCAGATGGGGCTTCTCACAGCGCAGGATCTCCCCGCCGGCGTTGTCCTTGAGCTGAAAGGTGCCGCCGAGCCGCAGATCGCCCTCGACCGGGGCGAGCCATCGGCTGATCCGGTCGGGGTCGGTGCAGGCGCTCCACACGTCCTCGATCGAGGCGTCGTACGTGCGCCGCAGCAGCAGCGAGCGCCCCGCGCCGGCGGCGACCGCCTGGTTGCCGATCTCCCGGTGGGTGGCGTTGATCTGGTTGACGATGTCGATCATTCGTCTTCTTCCTCCTCGTTGTCCGAGTCGGGCCGCCCCTCCGCGGACGGCGTGTCGTCAAGCGGGTGGCGGCGCTCGCGCCGGGCGCGCGCGACTTCGGAGCCCAGCGCGTCCAGGCGCCGGCTCCAGAACCGGCGCAAGCGCTCCAGCTGGATGCCGACCTCCCGAGTGGTACGGAGCCGACGCCGTACGGGCGCCGGGGTGCGACCGCGCGGCCGAGCACGTCCCGCTCGTGCCCGGGGCAACAATCTCACCCACGACTTATATAAGTCAAGGCTGAATAAGTGCTTCCGCTCGATGAACAGCCGGGAGAGAGTGCGCAGCCGTCCCGGTGATGCAAGCTCGGCGTTGCCCACGGAGAGGATGATGCACGCCTCGTGGCGTCAGCGCAGGTGAAGGGTACGCAAGCGACGGCCTGGCGTGCACTGGACGGCAGCACCATGCCGCCACCGTTCAGCTCAGCAGGATGTGGGCGAGGCCGATGAGGGCACCGCCGGCGATGAACCAGGCGTTGTTGAGCTTGGTCTTCCACAGCAGCACGAGCGTGACCACGGCGATGCCCGCGGTCAGCCAGTCGATGATGGCGGTCTGGCCGAGCTGGAACGACACCCCGGCCATGAGGGCCAGCGCGGCGGCGTTGAGGCCGTCGAGCAGGGCTGAGGTCCACTCGCTGGAGCGGAGCTTGTCGGTGATTTTGGTGAGCAACCCGACGAAGACGAACGAGGGCAGGAAGATGGCCACCGTGGCCAGGAACGCCCCGATCGGCCCGGCGATCACGTACCCGAGGAAGGTGGCGGTGGTGAACACGGGGCCGGGGGTGACCTGGCCGATGGAGACGGCGTCGATGAGCTGCTGGTTCGTGATCCAGCCGAGCCGGTCGACGAAGTCGCCGCGCAGGAAGGCCAGCAGCACGTACCCGCTGCCGTACAGCACGGAGCCGATCTTCAGCATGGTGAGGAACAGCTGGACGAGCTGGCCGCCGGTCGGATCCGGGAACAGCGGGGAGCCGCCGAGGGTCAGCAGTGGGGCGGCCAGCACGCCCTGCATCCGGTCCGGGCGGGGCGGGCGGCGCATGGCGCGGGCCGCACCGGCCAGCAGCGCCCCGGCCGCCAGCACGAGCAGTTCGTTGACGCCCAGCAGGTAAGCGGCCAGCGCGGCGACCGCCAGCGCGCCGAGCCAGATGGTCTTGACGACGGTGCGCAGCAGGCCGAACAGGGCGTGCGCGATGATCGCGATCACCACGGGGACGATGCCGTACAGGAGTCCTTCGGCCGCGGGGGTGCTGCCGTAGGTGACGTACGCCCAGGCCAGCGCGGTGACGATGAGCGCGGCCGGGAGGATGAAGCACAGCCCCGCGGCGATCAGGCCACGCCAGCGGGCTCGGTCGTAGCCGAGGTGGATGGCGAGTTCGGTGGAGTTGGGGCCGGGGATGAGGTTGGTGGCGCCCATCAGGTCGACGAATCGCTGGTCGCTGACCCAGCCGCGGCGGCGTACCAGCTCGTCGCGCATCATCGCGGTGTGCGCGGCGGGGCCGCCGAAGGCGATGGTGCCGAGCTTCAGGAACATCAGCGCCACCTCGCGTACGGATCCGGACGTTCCGGTGTGCTGGTCCTGGCCGGCAGGGTCGGCGTCGCCGGGACGCCCCTCCCCGGGAGCCGGAGACGGGTCTGCGGGGTCGTGCTCGCTCACCGAAACGGTCCCTTCACCGGATATGACGGACTCCGATATCGGTCTGCGATACTACTCTGGCACCTTCATCCGTCATGCGCAGGCCCGCCCGTGCCGAGTGCGCTCACGCTCCTCGTGTTTCGTGGCCGAGGACTTCGCGAGCCAGCTCGGCGAGTGCGGCGCGGTCCTCGGCCAGCGCCGCCCGTCCCGCCTCGGTCGCCCGATACACCCGCCGCACCCGGCCGTCGACCACCTCCTGGTGGGAGACCAGCAGCCCGTCGGCCTCGAGCCGGTGCAGCGTCGGATAGAGGGTGCCGGGGCTGATCGCGTACCCGTGCCGCTTGAGCTCCTCGGTCATCCACGCCCCGTGGATGTCCTCCTCGGCCGCATGGTGCAGGATGTGCAGCCGAACCGCCCCGCGCAGGAACTCCCGCATCCCCTTTGTCACCGCCCCGGCTCGACGTCATCGGCCCTTCAGCATAGGACGAAACCGATATCGGCTCGCGATGTCGCCATCTCCTGCCATGCTCCACGAGACGCCGTACGCGCCGGGGTCTCCCCGACGGCAGGAAAGGCAAACCCACATGGCAGTCATCCGCACCAGTGCCCACGACAGCCTGCGCATCCACCAGGGCTCGGAATTTCTCATCACTGAGGTGGCGGACGGCATGCCCACAGGCAGCCCTGGGCCAGGGGCCGGATCGACCTCTACAGAGTGCAGCTCTGGCCACCCGTGACGGCATAGCCGGGTTTACTGCATGCGGCGCGCGCCGCCGCTTCGCGAAGGGGTTGTCCGTCACACAGCGGACGATGAAGGGGGAACGGAGCACCCGCTCCTTTCCACTCTCAACGTATAGCGCACCGGGGGGCTTGCGGCAAGACCCGGGTCATGCCGCAGAATCGTCGGCCGAGGCCAGAAGCTGCGGAAACGGGGGACGCGGAATGCGTGTGTTGTTGTCGACGTACGGGTCGCGAGGGGACGTCGAACCGATCGCGGGACTCGCGGTGCGGTTGCGGGAACTCGGTGCGGAGGTGCGGATGTGCGCGCCGCCGGACGAGGAGTTCGCGCAGCGGCTGGCCGGTGTCGGCGTGCCACTGGTGCCGGTCGGCCAGTCGGCGCGCGCGCTGACGACCGGAGGGCCGCCGCCGTCGCCGGCGGATCTGCCCCGGCGCGCGGCCGAGGTGATCGCCAGCCAGTTCGAGGCGGTGACCGCGGCGGCCGAGGGGTGCGATGCGCTGGTGGCGACCGGCATGATGCCGGCCGCGGCCGGCGCGCGGTCGGTGGCCGAGAAACTGGGCATTCGCTCCGTGTCCGTGACCTTCCAGCAGCTCACCCTGCCGTCGCCGCACCACCCGCCGCTGGCGTATCCTGGCCGGCCGTTCCCGCCGGAGGTGACCGACAACCGGGTGCTGTGGGACCTGGACGCCCAGAGCATCAACGCGCTGTTCGGTACGGCGCTCAACACCAACCGGGCGTCGATCGGCCTGCCGCCGGTGGACAACGTCCGCGACTACGTCATCGGCGACCAGCCGTGGCTGGCGACGGACCCGATCCTGGACCCGTGGCAGGAGACGCCGGACCTCGACGTCGTCCAGACCGGCGCGTGGATCCTGCCCGACGTTCGCCCGCTCCCGGCCGAGCTGATGGCGTTCCTGGACGCCGGCACACCACCGGTGTACGTGGGCTTCGGCAGCATGCCCATGCGCGCATCGACGGACGCCGCCCAGGTGTCCATCGAGGCGATCCGAGCGCAGGGCCGCCGCGCGGTCGTGGCCCGCGGTTGGGCCGACCTGACCCTGATCGACGACCAGGACGACTGCTTCGTCGTCGGCGAGGTCAACCAGCAGGCACTGTTCGGCCGGGTGGCCGCCGTCGTGCACCACGGCGGCGCGGGCACCACGACGACGGCCACCCGGGCCGGCGCGCCTCAGGTGGTGGTACCTCAACTGGCGGACCAGCCCTACTGGGCCGGCCGGGTGGCCGACCTGGGCATCAGCGCGGCACACGACGGTCCCACTCCGACCTTCGCGTCCCTGTCGGCCGCGCTCAAGACGGCCCTGACCCCCGAGACCCGCGCACGAGCAGCCGCCGTGGCCGGCATGATCCGCACCGACGGGGCGACGGTGGCCGCGAAGCTACTGCTCGATGCGGTCAGCCGGGAAAGGCCGCCCGTGTCCGCGTGAACCACGCGGGATCGTCAAGCGCCAGGACCCACCAGAACACGAGAACCCGCAAACCCTGGCGAACTGAACCGACAACGGCCACGGGGTCCGCGTCAGGCGGAGCGTCGCTCGCCATGCCATGGCCACCAGATTCGACACGCCGGTCCAGACGCCTTGGTTCGCAATGGTCGCACGCGACCTCAGATCGGAGCTAAAGACGTGAACCCCTTGACTACCAGCGCGTTCGACCTTCCCGACCACCTCTCCCCCAAGGCCGATCCGACGCTGATCGCCGGCGACGAGCAGCACTTCGCGGCCATCGCGGAGAGCCTCCAGCAGTCGATCGCCGACCTGTCCGACCGCCTCGATGCCGAGCGCAAGGCGCCCGGCGGCGCCGGCCGGCAGGCGCTGGACCGGGACCTGGAGATCCACCGGCTGACCGCTCGCCTGCGCACACTGCGTCGCTTCGGTTTGGATCTGTGCCTCGGACACATGGTCTTCGCAGACGCCCCCCAGCCCGTGTACGTCGGACGCATTGGCCTTACGGACAGCGCGGGTCGTCGGCTGCTGCTCGACTGGCGCTCCCCCGCGGCTGAGCCGTTCTTCGGAGCCACCCACGGCAACCCGATGGGCCTGGCGAGCCGCCGCAGGTATCGCTGGACCCGTGGCCGGATCAGCGATTACTGGGACGAGGTGTTCACCTCGGACGGGTTCGAAGGGCACGCCGCGCTCGACGACCAGTCCGCCTTCATCGCCAGCCTGGGCAGCAGCCGGTCGCCCCGGATGCGAGACGTGCTCGGCACCATCCAGGCCGACCAGGACGCCATCATTCGCGCCGGGTCCCGCGGGGCTCTCGTCGTCGACGGCGGTCCGGGTACGGGGAAGACCGTCGTCGCTCTGCACCGCTCCGCCTACCTCCTCTACTCCGACCCTCGCCTCGGTCACCGCCGGGGCGGCGTGCTCTTCGTCGGGCCGCACCAGCCGTACCTGGCCTACGTGGCCGACGTACTCCCCAGCCTCGGAGAGGAGGGCGTGCAGACCTGCACCCTGCGGGACCTCGTAGCCGAGGGAGCCGCAGCAGCGATCGAGACGGACCCGGACGTGGCCCGCCTGAAGGCGTCCGCGGACCTGGTGAAGGCGATCGAGCCGGCCGTCAGGTTCTACGAGAACCCGCCCACCAAGGGGATGACGGTCACGACGCACTGGTCCGACATCTGGCTGAGCGCCGACGATTGGGCCGAGGCGTTCGAAGCACCAGAGCCTGGTACGCCGCACAACGAGGCGCGCGACCAGATCTGGGAGGAGTTGCTGACGATCCTGGCGGACAAGCATGACGAAGAAGACGTCTCGGCCGACCTGCTCCGCAAGTCGCTGCTGCGGAACAGGGAGTTGCTCACGACCTTCAACCGCGCGTGGCCGCTGATCGAAGCGGCTGACCTCGTCGGAGACCTGTGGTCCGTACCCGCCTACCTGCGGATGTGCGCTCCCTGGCTCAGCCCCGGCGAAGTACGGCGGCTGCAGCGCGCGGACGCCCAGGCCTGGACGGTGTCCGACCTGCCGCTCCTGGACGCGGCACGGCAGCGGCTCGGCGACCCGGAGGCCGCGCGACGTAAGCGTCGGCATGCCGCCTCCGTCGCCGCCCAGCGCGAGCGCATGGCGCAGGTCGTCGACAACCTGCTCCAGGCGGATGACGACGGTGAGGGTCTGGTGACGATGCTGCGCGGCGAGGACATGCGGAACACGCTGGTCGACGAGACCGCACTGCCCGGCGCCGACCCGGACCGGCTCGCCGGCCCGTTCGCGCACATCGTCGTGGACGAGGCTCAGGAGCTCACCGACGCGGAGTGGCAGATGTTGCTGCTCCGCTGCCCGTCCCGGAGCTTCACCATCGTCGGGGACCGTGCCCAGGCCAGGCACGGGTTCACCCAGTCGTGGCAGGGACGGCTCGAGCGGGTCGGACTCGACCGGATCAACCTGGCCTCTCTGAGCATCAACTACCGGACGCCGGAAGAGATCATGGCGGAGGCCGAGCCGGTCATCCGGGCCGTGCTCCCGGACGCCAACGTGCCGACCTCCATCCGCAGCAGCGGCGTCCCCGTCGTACACGGATCTGTTTCGGATCTGGACTCGATCCTGGACACCTGGCTCGCCGGGCATGCAGACGGGACCGCCTGCGTCATCGGCGATCCCACGTTCCAGGAGACGTCCCGCGTCCGCTCGCTGACCCCGGAGCTGTCGAAGGGGCTCGAGTTCGACCTGGTCGTCCTCATCGACCCAGAGACGTTCGGCCAGGGCATCGAAGGGGCGGTCGACCGCTATGTCGCGATGACCCGAGCGACCCAGCAACTCGTCATCCTCACGAGCACCTGACGCCGGTCGGCCGTCCGCCCACTCCCGGCGGCCGAGCTGGAGGCGCTCCTGGACCCGGAATCGCCGGAAAGGCGTGACCGGCGACGTAGCCGGATACTCCTCCCCCATCTCCTCCCAGCCGACCACCCGGCAATCGGGGCCCTCGATGCTGTCCAGGCCGCAGCAGCCGTCACACCGCTCCCGGACGGTTCCGCAGACATCGCCCGGCGCGACCCCGATCTCTTCCGCGGGTCCGTACAACAGGGAGTCCACCGGCGCGTCCACCAGGCCATGGCCGTACTGCTGGCCGGCATGGTCAGGGAGCGCGACGCGCGGCGCCCTCGCGGTAAAACGGCACCGCAGCCCGCACACGCGAAAACGACCAAGTATCCATCCACGCCTCAACGATTCGATCATGCTGCCGCACGTCCAGGCATGTCGGACGCGCAGCGTAGTGTCCTACGCGCGGGCTGTCGGTGCGTTATCCCAGGTCCAGGTGACCGCGGCGGCCGTTGCACGTGCGGCAGGCGAAGACGTGGGAGCCGAGCTCGGTATGGGCGGGGAAGCGGTCGGGGAGATGTTCCCATACGCCTTCCGTGTCGCTCTCGCGCATGGTCATCAGGAAGGCGCTCTCTGGATCCTCGGGATCATAGGCGAAGAAGTCGTCCTTGCCCCACTCGCCGAGGTACGTCATGGCCTGGCTGCAGCAGAACAGCCATCTCTCTTCTTGCCAGGTCGAGTACGTCGGCGTGCGCACGAGTTCGAGAAGGGTCTCCGTGGAGATGAAGACCCCGGCCCAGCCGTCGTTGTCAGGCGTGTCGAGCTCGAACCCGGAGGCGTGGCGAAGACCGGGCACGCCGTGGGTGCGACCGCGCATGGCGTCCTCCCAACGCACCATTCCGTATTCGGTGTCCTTGGTCAGGGCCGCCTTACCCTGGCGCAGGCAGGAGACACAGACCACCGGATCTTTCAGACCGGCCGCCGGCACTGTGGCTCCGCAGTGCGAACAGACCACCGTGGCCGTCTCATGTTCGTCGGCCGCCACCGCGAATGACCGATCGCAGTGCGCGCATTCGTGGATGACATCGGCGCCGATGCCGAGCTCAAAGACGGCGTCCGATTCCAGCGCGCACAAGGAGCAGCGACCAGGTCCGGCGTACTCGGCGGCCCCCTTCAGCGGCGCCGCGAACAGGGGGAAGGGGGACGGCTGTAAAGGTGCGCCAGGCATGGACGCAAATATAGGGGCCGGAGGGAAAGGGATCCGGTGTGGAACGGTCAGGACATGATCAGGTACCACCGGCATTCACACTGCACCGAACACACGCTGTTCCGCGGGTCACCGCGGCGCCGTGGGGAAGACGACGATCAGCACTTCCCTGATTGCCTCCGCCTTGTCCAAATCCGGGGCGCGCTCGACCCCCCGGACATAGGCGCGGATCCGGTAGGAGCCAGCTCCTGCGGCGGTCACATCGCCCAGCAGGTCACCGCCGTCGCCGAAGAACTCCAGCACACCGGTCGGGCTGTGAAATCTCATCTCGCCCGACTGCTGCCAGCCCTTCGCCTTGGGCGGACGGTCCCGGTACGCCTCCCCCGTGACGCAAAGTGGGCGACGTGCTTGCTCATGTTTGCTGACATCGTCGACGGCTTTGCCTCTCCACATCGCCAGGTCCTCGCCACGCAGGTGCGCGACGCCGGCGGGCGGGGCGGGCGGCCAGGTGGCGGCCCTTGGCGGCGCTGCGCGCCGTCCCGAAGCACCACTGTCACCGTCACGGCCGCGCTGGCCGGCCTTCCCGCGCTGGCGCTGCTGGCCAGTCGAAGGCTCGCGTGAAGCCGTCGACCCGGCCTTGTAGGCTCGCCGCATGCCGCAGTCCGGAGAGCCGCACATGCTGGTGAGCGGGAAGCACGTGCGCCAGGCCGTCGCCCACTGTGTCGACAGCCTCACCGGCATCCCTGCGGACCGATGGCACGTCCGGGCCGGCGACCTGGAGTGGACGTGCTGGGAGACCCTCGAGCACCTCGCCGACGACCTGCTCACCTATGCCCTGCGGTTCGGGCTCGCGCAGCCGATGGACGTGCCGCGCGTGCCGCTGCGAATCTCGCGTGATCGGCCCGAAGGGCCGGCCAATGTCATCTTCGGCGACCGCGAGGCAGGGCCTGAGGGACTCCTGACCATCGTGGAGGCGTGCGGCGGACTGCTCGCAACCGCCGTCGACACCGCCGCCCCTACCACCTTGGCCCCGCACGTTTTCGGTGCCTCCGACCCGGAGGGCTTCGCCGCGATGGGCGTCGTCGAGACCCTCGTCCACACGCACGACATTGCTCAGGGAATGCACCTTGTCCTGGAGCCTCCCCAGGACCTGAGTGAGCGGGCCCTGAGGAGGCTGTTCCCCGACGTACCCATCACCGATACTCCGTGGTCGACCCTTCTGTGGGCCACCGGACGCATCGAGACGCCTGACCGCCCCCGCCGGGAGAACTGGCGCTGGTACGGCGTACCACGCGGCCGCGGCTGACCTGCCGGCACCGCACGTCGATGACCAGGGTCGGGGGCGGTCGCCCCGCGCGCCCCCGAGGAGCTATCGGGTGATCTTGACGTCGTCGACGCCGGCTTCGACCAGTGAGGCAGTGGAGGCGTCGGCGGCGTCGATGAGGATGCGGACCGTCTGGCCCGCGAAGGCGTTCAGGCTCGCGGTGGCCGTGGCCCAGGAGCCGTTGCGGTTGGTGGCCGCGCCTGCCTGCTGGAACACCGTGGCCGTGGTGTTGCCGACGACGCGGACCCTGAGGTAGTCGGCGCTGGAGGAGTTCGAGCCGTGCGCCAGATACCACGACAAAGACAGGTTGAGCGCGCCCGCCGAAGGCAGCGTGATCGGCGGCGACTGGATCGAGGTGACGCCGCCGTCGATGTCGTAGGCGCCTGCCGACGAGCCGGCCAGTCTGCCGGTCACCAGGTCGTTCGTGCCGCTGACCGTCGTGCCCAGTTGCTTGGCGCCCGAGGACGTGGTGGCCTCGGGGTCGCCGCGCTCCCACTGGCCGAGCGTGGCGGTGTCGGTGCCGTTCGGGTCGGCGGTCCAGCCGGTCGCCGTCTCGAAGGTGTCCTGCCAGACCACGACCGGTGGCACGGCCGTGCCGATCGTCCACACTGCGTGCGCGATCGCGTCGGCGTTGCGGTCCAGCGCGGTGTCGTTGATGTTGGCGGTCGTGTCGCAGGCGCGGTGGTAGCAGACGTCGAACGCCTGCCCGGCCGTGCCGCCCCACAGCGCGGCCTGCGCCGAGGACTTGATGCCCTCCGCACCGGTGAACGTGCCGCCCGCCGGGATGCCCACGGCGATGAACGGCCCGTAGTCGGAGCGGCCGTCGAAGTCGGTGCCCCGCGTCGGCACGCCGATCGAGGTGAAGTAGCTCTGGAGGGTCTGCTCCAGCGCCGCCGATCCGGCAGGTCCTGGACCGGCACCCGTGCCGTCCGAGTTGTCGCCGTCGTAGATGAAATATCCGGCGTTGGGAGAGCCGACCATGTCGAAGTTCAAGTACCCCTTGATGCGGGCGCGTTCGGCGGCCGGCAGGTTGTTGATGTAGAACTGCGATCCGCGCAGGCCCAGCTCTTCTGCGCCCCACCAGGCGAAACGCAGGTGTTTGGTGGGCTGGAGCGCCTGACGGGACACCTCGAGGGCGCTCTCCAGGATGGCCGCGCTGCCCGAGCCGTTGTCGTTGATGCCGGGGCCGGCCGTGACACTGTCGAGGTGCGCGCCGACCATCAGGATGTCGTCGGGATTCCCGCCGGGCCAGTCGGCGATGACGTTGTAGCCGGTCGCGCCGTTGTAGGTGAAGGACTGGAGCGTCGTGGTGTATCCGGCGGCGTCCAGCAGCCCCTTGACGTAGTTGGCGGAGGCCAGGTAGCCAGGGCGGCCGTGGGCTCGGGTGCCGCCGTTGGCGTTGGCGATGGACTGGAACTGGGCCAGGTGCGCCTTCACGTTGGCCAGTGGGATGTCCGGCGGGGCTGCGGCCTGAGCGGGCGCGGCCGGCAGGGATAACAGGAGAGTGGCGATCGCTGTGAGTATGACGCCTTTTCTGCAGGTGAGCAGCATGGCGGCGCCTCCATCCGAGGTCGAGGGCGGAAGATCCCGAGATGGTGCTGTAAGGAACGTAACCCCGCAAAAGGGGCTCGCCTAGAGGTGCAGTGCCGCACAGCGGAAGGCGCCCGCACCACGCGGGTGCGGGCGCCGGTGGCGGAGGTCAGCTCGCCGAGTCGGCGGGCTTGTGCGTGTGGGTGTGCTTGGCGTCGCTGCGCTGGGCCGCGACGGTGGGCGCCGGATCGGTGGGGATCGTCCCGGTGCTGAACGCGTACTTCGCGGTCAGTGCCGCGATCGCGTCGGAGTTGACGTCGAGCGCCTTGTCGTTGACGTTCTTGATCGTGTCACAGACGCTGTGGTAGCAGGGGTCGAGCGGGACGCCGGCCGTGCCGCCGAAGATCGCGGCCTCCTCCTCGGTCTTGAGCTCCTCGGCCCCGGTGAACAACCCGCCCGACGGAATGCCCACGTCGATGAACGGTCCGTAGTCGGAGCGGCCGGTGAACGCCGTCGCCTTGTACGGCTGCCCGCGCCCGGCGAAGAACTTCTCGAAGTCCTCCTCGATCACGTCCGATCCGGGCGGGCCCGCGGTGCCGAACGCGTCGCCGTCACCGTCGTAGATCCCGAACGTGTAGTTCGGCGAGGCGATCATGTCGAAGTTGAGGTAGAGGGTGATCCTGGCCCGCTCCTCCGCCGTCAGCGACGCGACGTAATGCTCGGAGCCGAGCAGGCCGAACTCCTCCGCGCCCCAGAAGGCGAAGCGCAGCTGGTTCTTCGGCCTGATGTTGGCGGCCTGGAGCGCGACCTCCAGGAGGCCGGCGCTGCCCGAGCCGTTGTCGTTGATGCCGGGCCCCTCCTGGACGCTGTCGAGGTGGGCGCCGAGCATCACGACGTTGTCCGGGTTGCCCTTCTTGGTCTGGGCGATCACGTTGTACGTCGTCCGGGTCTCGACGATCGGGTCCCAGTTCATCTGCACCGTCGTCCCCGCCGCGGCCGCCAGCTCCTGGCCGACGGAGAAACGAGTGAAGAACGACGGGATCGTGATGCCGGGCCCGCCGAGCACCGGGTTGAAGTCCACCTCGGTGCGGCCTTCCTGCCCCTCGTTGAACACGATGGCCCCGGCCGCGCCCGCCGCGATGGCGTTCTCGACCTTGATGCGGAAGTTGCAGGTGCCGCGCTGCATGAGCGCGATGTTGCCGGCGACGAATCCGGCGAAGTCGCTCGCCTCGCAGCCGGAGGTCGAGGTGTTGGCGGCCGGCCCGGGCGGCAGCACCAGGTCCACGGCCTGGACCGTGCCACTGACCGCGCCCGCGGGCGAGTCGCCCATCGCCACGTAGTCACTGAAGAACCCGTACGTGTACGTCTTCGGGTCCGGGCTGGTCCGCTTGAGCGCGGGCGGTGTCCTGTAGCCGTCGAAGGTGAACTCGAACGGCTGGATCGTCACGTCGTACCCGGCGCCGCGGAGCTTACGCGCCACGTAATCACGGGAGGCGTCGAAGCCCGGCGTGCCCGAGACGCGGGTCCCGCCGTTGGCGTCCGCGATCGCCTGAAAAGCCCATAGGTGTTTCTTGACGTTCTTGCCGGAAACCGCTTCAACCAGCTTGCGTACGGCGTAGTCGTCGCCGTGCTGAGCGGCGGCCGGGCCGGCGAATGCCAGCGGGGATATCGCCACGGCAACCGCGGTTAAGGCGCCGAGAACGCCCTTGTGCAGTCGGGAACGCATGCTTGCTCCTCGGAACGTGGAGGGATGACCCGGGTCGAGAATGCGCGCGTTCCCGAACGTATTAATCAATCCACACAATAGGGAAGATTTAGGATGTATCTGTTGCATCACGGACTTGGAACGTGCTTTTTCTGCGACAAAAAGGGAGATTATGTATGTCCATAAGCCGGAAATCAGGAGATCTTGGCGATGACGCCGGACTCCACGACGATCACGATCCCGATGGTCATGAAGACGACGGGCACGAGCAGGTGGCCGTACCGTTCGATCAGGTCGATGATCTTCCGATGAGAGCCGAGCCATGAACCGGCCGCGCACCATAGCGCCACCCCGATGGCGAACACGGCGATGGTGACCAATGTGGGCCCGGTGCCGATGGTGCGAAACACCGGGGTGTAGACCGAGATGTTGTCGGCGCCGTTGGCGATCGTCACCCCGGCCACCGACGCCACCCCAGACGCGACCACCGAGGACGTATCCTGGCCGTCGCCACGAGCCCGGAAGGCTGAGACCAGGCCCTTGACGCCGAGCGCGAAGGGGATGAACCCCAGGAGGCCGACCCAGTCCTCAGGCACGATCGTCAACCCGAGCGCCGCGACCACCGACACCAGCACCAGGACGGCGATCCCGGTGTACTGCCCGGCCCAGATCTGCCACGGCCGCGGTTTCGCGTTCGCCCGCCAGGACAGGAACAGCACCGTCAGCACGATGATGTCGTCGATGTTGGTCCCGGCGAACATTCCGGCCGCCGCCGCTAAGGTTCCTGCGATCCCGTCCACGGCCCGCGAACCTACCCGACGACATGTCTTCCTGCCCCGCCCACCCACGACGGTCGGGCGTCAGGGGTTACCTCTGGCGAGATGGGACGAGTCGGCATCGACCCGCCCGGCAGTCCTCCAAGCCCTCGACGGCGTTGCGCCGTGCCCGCATCAGGTCGGCGATCTTGGCGTCGATCCGGTCGACCACCGACTCCAGCCGCCAGCGTTCGCTCTCACACGTCGCTCCGCCCCCGTCGTGCGCGGCCATGGCGTCGATGACCTCATCGAGCGTGAAGCCCAGTTCCTGCAGCGCCTTGGCCATGCGGATACGCTCCACCGCCCCGGCGTCGAAGATCCGATAGCCCGACGGCCTGCGTTCGGCCGCCGGGAGCACGCCGCGCCGTTCGTAGAAGCGGACCGTGTCCACGCTGACTCCTGCCGCCTCGGCCACCTGCCCGATTTTCATCGCTTCACCTCTTGACTCTGGAGTCAGGTCCAGACTCTATGGTGGCGTCAACGGCAACCTGGCACAAGGAGCAGAGCATGGACATTCCCCACGCCTCCACCCCGATCGTCTGCGACATGACCGACGCCCGCGACACCGAGGCGGAGCGCATCGCCGAATATCAGCGGCTTTTCAGCCAGGCTCTGCTCGGCAGGGAGCGGACCGCCGAGGGCATCCGCTTCCGTTTCCGCGCCGATCCCGGCGTAGAGGCCTGGGTACGTGATCTGGCCGCCCGGGAGAAGGCGTGCTGCGCGTTCTTCGCCTACGAGATCACCACCGAGGGCGATCAAGTGCTGTGGGACGGCGCCGTCCCCGACAACGACATGGCCCGCGCCATCCTGGAGGAGTTCTATCAACTGCCCGATACCGCGCTGAAGACCTTCGACGACTTCCGCGAGCGGCTGAACCAACAGGGCCTGGAGGTCGCCACCGATCCAGGCGGCAGGGTCCACAGATTCCGGCAGGCCTGACCCGGCCCTCGGAGCATCACCGCTGGGGCACCAGCTTGGGTACCGCCCGCACGTAGATCACCATGCCGACCACCTCGACCAGGGTCTGGGTGACGACCACGACCGCCGCGACGGCCAGCGTGTCGGGCAGCGCCAGCGCCAGCGGTAGCACGACCAGGGAGTTGCGGGTCGCGCCGGTGAACACGACGGCCCGGCTCGATGGCGCATCGAGCCGGAACAGGCGGGCGACGGCCAGGCCGGCGAACGCCATCACGACGAGGAACACCACGTAGAACGGCACCACCGGGGCCACCGCCAGCACGTTGCCATCGAGCTTGGCCACTTGGGAGGCCACCACGGTGAGCAAGGTGGCCGCCATGAGCGGCACCATCATGGTGCCCGCCGCCTCGGCGACGGTCCGGCCCACCGGACGCCGGACCGCCCACGCCTGGGTGAGCCACGCCAGCGCCAGCGGAAGCACGATGAGCACCGCGAACGCCTCGACGAAGGGGCCCCGCCTCCACAATGCCGGCCAGGTCGGCGCCCATGAAGGCCACCAGGAGCACCGGTAGCAGGATCATCTGGACGAGCAGCAGCAGCGGCGTCGCGGCCAGCAGTCGCCTGCTGCTGCCCCCGGCCAGCCCGGTGAACACGATCACGTAGTCGACGCACGGCGTCAGCAGCACCAGCAACACCCCCAGCCTCAGGGCCGGGTCACCGGGAAGAAAGACGAACATCGCCGCGATCACCAGCGGCACCACGGCGAAGTCCACCACCAGCGCCGCCGCCAGCAAGCGGCCTGATCGCAGCGAGCGCACCAGTTCGGCCGCGGGCACTTGCAGGAACGTCACGTACAGCAACGCCGCCAGCACCGGGTTGATCACATGCTCCAGCACCGGCCCCAGCGCGGGGACCGCCCAGCCCGCTGTGGCGCCGACCACCATCGCCGCCACATAGATGGCGACCTGGTGCCGTTCCATCCCGGCGACCAGTCCCCGGGCCCGCGCCTGCCGCGTCACCGCGCTCCTCCTTGCCCAGCGGCCGTCCGTGCAGCCACGCGCTTGCGATGATATAGCCGCTTCTGACTATAATCGCTATATGGCGATTGATAGTGATGCCGGCCCCTGCGTCAGTGTTGACATCGCCGCCGGCATCCCTCCGGCGGCGGCACTGTTCCACTCCCTGGCCGATGAGAACCGGCTGCGCATCGTGCAACGCCTGGCCCGCGGCGAGGCCCGCGTGGTGGACCTGACCACCGAGCTCGGCCTGGCCCAGTCCACCGTCTCCAAGCACCTGGCCTGCCTGCGCGACTGCCACCTGGTCGACTACCGCGCCGAAGGCCGCCAGTCCTTCTACTCCCTGACCAGACCCGAGCTGATGGACCTGCTCACCTCCGCCGAGCAGCTACTGGCCGCCACCGGCCACGCCGTCACGCTCTGCCCCGCCCCCGGCGCCGGCCGCCCAGGTGACGGCGTCAGGCTTGCCGCGGGGGATGTGGTGACATGAGCGCGATCAACCTGCCCGGCCTCGGCCCGTCCCCGGCCCGGCGCGCACTGCTGCAGCACCGCATCCGGCTGCTGGTGGCCGCCACCATCACCTACAACGTGATCGAAGCGATCGTGGCCATCACCGCCGGCACCATCGCCTCCTCCGCCGCCCTCATCGGTTTCGGGCTCGACTCCGTCGTCGAGGTCGCCTCGGCCGCCGCGGTGGCCTGGCAGTTCGCCGCCACCGACCATGAACGCCGGGAGAAGACGGCGCTGCGAGTCATCGCGATCTCCTTCTTCGCCCTGGCGGCCTACGTCACCTTCGACGCCGTACGCGCCCTGCTCGGCGTCGGCGAGGCCGAGCACTCCACTCCCGGCCTGATCCTGGCCGCCCTGTCGCTGCTTGTCATGCCGTTCCTGTCGTACGCCCAACGCCGGGCCGGCCGCGAGCTCGGCTCCGCCTCGGCGGTGGCCGACTCCAAGCAGACCCTGCTCTGCACCTACCTGTCGGGCGTTCTCCTGGTGGGGCTGGCGCTCAACAGCCTGTTCGGCTGGTCCTGGGCCGACCCGATCGCCGCCTTGGTCATCGCCGCCGTGGCGGTCAAGGAAGGCCGCGAGGCTTGGCGCGGGGATGCCTGCTGCGCCGTTCCCACAGTCGCCACCACGTCCGGCAGCACGGTCTCCGAGACCGACGGTTGCTCGGACGGTTGTTGCTCGCCTGCTCAGCAGAGGGACGGCGGCCTGTGACACGCACACTCCACCTTCTGGGTTCGTGACGTCTCGTCGCCGCCCGTCCCAAAGGAAGACCTTAAGCGATCCGTAACCAAGGTCCGCGAGGCTACAGGCACATCAGAACGGCGGGCAGGACGGCCCCCGCCCCTTCCTTGGAGGACCATCATGAGGACGATCATCGCAAGCCTGTTCATCTCACTCGACGGGGTCGTCGAGGAGCCGTCGGAGTGGCATTTCCCGTACTTCAACGACGAGATGGGTGCCGCCGTGACCGCGCAGATGGCCGACACCCTGCTCCTGGGGCGCAAGACCTACGACAGCTTCGCCGGAGCGTGGCCGGAGCGGGAGGCCGCGGGCGACGAAGACGCCGGCTTCGCAAAGACGCTGGGCGACGCACGGAAGATCGTCGTGTCGCGCCAGCCCCTGGAGTTCACCTGGCGGAACTCCGAACTGCTCGAGGGCGACCTGGTCGAGGCCGTGACCGCGTTGAAGAACGAGCAGGGCGGCCGCATCGCCATGAGCGGCTCGATCTCGGTGGTCCGCCAGCTGCTGGCCGCGGGGCTGCTGGACGAGCTGCACCTGCTGGTGCACCCGATCGCCATCCGCAAGGGCGAGCGCCTGTTCGACGAGGGGGAGAACCCCATCCCTCTGGAGCTGGTCAAGTCCGAGACGTTCACGACGGGTGTGCTGTACCTGGTCTACCGGCCTGCCCAGGCGACCGGCGAGACTTCCTACGACGACGCCAAGGGCAACCTCTCCCAGGGCGAGCAGTAGAACCGATCCGCGGCCATGGGCCGGGTCCGCCTCGCCGGCGGGCCCGGCCCATTCTCGTCGGATCTCAGCGCACAAAGCTGACCGTCGAGTCCTACAAGTCCCGAGATCTCCCGGAGAGTGAGCTGATCGCCGCCTACGAGCGGCTCGGCGGCGGGCGCGTGGCCGTCCGTTCCAGCGCACATCGAGCCGGGCGAGATCCTCGTGGCCCCTACGACGGATCCCGGCGGTCATCTGCGTCCGGAACGCCACGCACGAGATCAAGACCGGGCAGCTCATCACCATCGACGGGACCGCGGGCACGGTGCGGGTGGAGGAGGACGCCTGACGGCTCGGCCGCCCTGATATCCGACGCGATTTCGGGATAGGGGACGGTAGGGGATGATGCGAGATGGCACGCACCAACGACGACGTGTCCGACGTGCTGGAAGAGTACGCTGACCTGCTCGCCATCACCGGTCACGAGGACTTCAAAGTCCGCGTTTACCAAAAGGCAGCCCGGTCCGTAGGCGCCTATCCGGACGACATCGCCGGCTACGACGCCGACGCGCTGCGGCGAATCCCCAACGTGGGCGAGTCGATCGCCGCCAAGGTGGCCGAATACCTGCGCTCCGGCACCATGCCGAAGCTCGAGGAGCTTCGCAGCCGCATCCCTGCCGGGGTCCGCGCGCTCACCCATATCCCCGCACTCGGCCCCAAGCGGGCGATGGTGTTGCACCAGAGCCTGGGCGTGGACTCACCGGAGAGCCTGGAATCCGCGATCACGGCGGGCGCCCTGCGGGACCTGCCGGGATTCGGCGCCAAGACCGAGGAGAACCTGCTGCACGGCATCGCCTTGCTGCGTGACGCGGGCCGGCGGGTCCACATCGGCGTGGCCATGCCGCTGGCCGAGGACATCGTGGCGGCGCTGCAGGCGGTACAGGGCTGCCGCCGCTGCGGCTACGCGGGGTCACTGCGCCGTATGAAGGACACCATCGGCGACATCGACGTCCTGGCCACGTCCAACCGGCCGAAAGTGCTGATGGATGCCTTTGCCGGGCTACCCGACGTGACCGAGGTGATCGTACGTGGCGACAAGAAGACCTCGGTCCGTACGAGCCAAGGGCTGCAAGTGGACATCCGGGTCGTGCCGCCGGACGCGTGGGGCGCGGCCGTGCAGTACTTCACGGGCGCCAAGGCGCACAACATCCGCACCCGCGAGATCGCCCAGCACCGCAAGCTCAAGCTGTCGGAGTACGGCCTGTTCGACGCCGTCACCGACGAGAAGATCGTCTCCAGCACCGAGGAGGAGGTCTACGAGCGGCTCGGCCTGCCGTGGATCCCGCCGACCCTGCGCGAGGACACCGGCGAGATCGAGGCCGCGCTGGCCGGAACCCTGCCCGAGCTGGTCACCGAGGCCGACCTGCGCGGCGACCTGCACACCCACACCGACCTCACCGACGGCCACGCCTCGCTCGAGGACATGGTCGCCGCCGCGGCCGAACGCGGATACGCCTACTACGCCGTCACCGACCACGGGCCCGACCTCTACATGCAGCGCATGACCCTGGACAAGGCCACCGCGCAACGCGAGCGGCTGCGCGAGCTGGACGGCACGTACGGCCTGCGGCTGCTGCACGGCATCGAGCTCAACATCGGCCCTGACGGCCAGGTGGACTGGCCGTCCGACGTGCTGGCCGGGTTCGACGTGTGCGTGGCCTCGGTGCACTCCCACTTCGACCTGCCGCGGGCCAAGATGACCCGGCGGCTGGTACGCGCCGCGCGGAACCCGCACGTCAACATCATCGGCCACCCCAGCGCCCGCCTGATCGGCCGCCGCCCGCCGATCGACGTGGACTGGGACCAGGTCTTCCAGACATGCGCGCGCTCCGGCACCGCGCTGGAGATCAACGCCTTCCCCGACCGCCTCGACCTGGCCGCGGACCTGATCCGGCAGGCGCACGGGTACGGCGTGAAGTTCGCCGTCGACAGCGACTCCCATGCGGTCGGCCACCTGGCCAACATGCGCTACGGCATCGGGACGGCGCAGCGCGGCTGGCTGACCGCGGAAGACGTCATCAACACCTGGCCGCTGGACCGCCTCACCGCCTTCCTCCGTAAGGGGCGGTAAGGCGCTGGGCGGCCTGGCGTCGCCCGGCACGATTCGGGCGGATCACGCAGACTTCTTCGCGAGGGCCGTACACGGGGAACCACTTCAAAGAAGCGGAAGTCACACATGGTCGATGTGTTCGCGAAATGTCGGCTGCCGGAGACGTACCAGTTCGTGAAGGAGCTGGGCGTCTACCCCTACTACCAGGCGATCGAGGAGCGGCTGGGCGAGGGCGAGGTCGTGATCGACGGGCGGGTGCTCGTACAGGCGGGCTCCAACGACTACCTCGGCTTGTCGGGCGACGAACGCGTGCGCGAGGCCGCGATCGAAGCGACGCGGCGGCTGGGCACCGGCAGCGGCGGCTCACGCCTCAGCAACGGCTCGCTCGCGCTCCACGAGGAGCTGGAAGCGCGGCTGGCGGCCTTCCTCGGACGGGAGGCCGTCATGGTGACCAGCGCCGGCTACCTGGCCAATCTCGCTCTCGGGACACTGATCGGGCCCGGTGACACGGTGGTCGGCGACCGGCTGGTCCACGCATGCCTGATCGACGCCGTCCGCCTGGGCGGAGCGCGGTTACGCCGCTACCGGCACAACGACATGGGCCATCTGGAGCGGCTGCTCGACGCCGCCGATCCCGGCGCCGGGCGGCTGATCATCACCGAGGGGATGTTCTCCACCTCCGGCAGCGTGTGCGACCTGCCGGGCATCGCCAAGCTCGCCCGTGCGTACGACGCCCGCCTCGTCATGGACAGCGCCCACGACGTCGGCCTGCTCGGCGCGAACGGGCGGGGCGCGGCCGAGCAGCACGGCCTGGAGGGTGCGATCGATCTGCAGACCGTCACCTTCTCGAAGGCACTGGGCACCATCGGCGGCGCGGTGGCCGGTCCCGAGGAGATCGTTGCTTACCTGCGGCACTACGCGCGATCGGTGGTGTTCACGGCCGCACTGTCCCCGGCGTGCGCCGCGGCGGCGCTGGCCGCCCTGGAGATCATCGCGGCGGAGCCGGAACGACGCCACCGCCTGCGGGCGACGGCCGAGGGGTTGAGCGGTGAACTGGCCGCGATGGGATACGCGGTCGTTCCCTCGGATCGGCCGGTCATCGCGGTACCGGTGGGTGACGACCTGCTGTGCTTCCGGTTGTGGCGCGAGCTGTTCGACGAAGGCGTCTTCACCACCGCCATGATCTCGCCCGGCGTGCCACCCGGCCAGGCGCTCATCCGGGTCAGCATCACCGCCGTTCACACCGGGACCCAGGTGGACCGGATCATCTCGGCGTTCGCCGCCGCCGGCCGCCGCCTGCGTCTCATCCCCGATGGACCCGAGGCTAGGACGGTCACCCCTGCGGAGGACGGGCTCAAGACGGTCCCCCGCACATCGCCCGGCGCCACCCCAACCGCTCCCGCGGGCCCGTAGGACAGAGAGAACACCGGCGCGTACACGCCACGCGCCTCTGCCTCCTCCGCACCGACCTCCTCCCACCGCCGCCACGGCGGACCGGAAGGTTCCGGATTCACCGCGTACGTCCCAGGCTCCAGGAGTGCAGGCAGGAGCTCATGGCCGTACTTCTGGTTGGCGTGGGCGGGGAGCGCCCTCCGCATGCACCCCCTACTTGATCGACGGGTGGCAGACAGGCGTTCTACACTCGCTCGCCATGACGCGATTACTTGATCGCCTGGGTCCGGTCTCCTTGGTCCTCGCCCTGCTCACCATCCTCGTCGGCTCCCAGCTGGCACAGGGCTGGGTGATGCCGACGCTCGGGGCCGTCTCGGCGGCACTGGCATGGCCCGGACTTCGGAAGCAAGCCACGATCGCGACGGTCTACAACCGCAGCGCATCGGTGGCGGGGATGGTGCTGGGGGCGATCGCGATCGGTCTCGGGGTACTCAACCTGGTATCCGCGTATCTCTTCTCCTCGTAAGGGCTGCGTCCATCGATGGCAAACCGCAATCAGATCGCAGGAGGCGACGGATGAGCGACACTGAGCCGCAGACCGCAGGCGGAAAGGTGCTCTGGCACTTCGCGATGTCGCTGGACGGATTCGTGGCGGGACCGAACCACGAGATGGGCTGGATGACCGGGGTCTCAGTCCGTCCGGGCCTGCACAGTGAGTACATCGAGACCACGGGCGCCGTGCTGGGGGGTCGAGACGGGTGGGACCACTTCCCGGACGCCCGCCCCTACGGCGGCGCCTGGAAGGGACCGATCTTCGTGCTCACCCACCACCCCGAGGACGCGACGCCCGCCGACGGAGTCACGTTCCTGAACTGCGACCCGGCCGAGGCGGTGCGGATCGGGCTGGAGGCGGCCGGCGGCAAGAACCTCGAGGTGTACGGTACCGGCCCACCACACCGGCCGGTAAGCCCTTCACCCGTTGACGTACGTCCGCAGCGGCAAACGTACGCGGAACGTGGTTCCCTCGCCGGGGACGGAGTGGGCGGAGACGTCGCCGCCTTGTGCGGTCACCACTGCCTGGACGATGGAAAGGCCGAGACCGGCTCCGCCGCGGCGTGGGCCGTTTTCGCGGCTGTGGTCGACGCGGTAGAAGCGTTGGAAGACCAGCGACATGTGTTCCTCCGACATCCCGGGTCCCTGGTCGGCGACCTCGATCAGTGCTCGGTCGCCTTCGACGCCGACTCGTACGGCGGCCGGCGTGCCTTCCGGGGTGTGGTGGACGACGTTGGCCAGCAGATTGCTCATCACCTGGCGGAGCCGGGCGGCGTCGCCGGTCACCCAGACGGGGCCGTCGTGGTCCAGCGACAGCGGGCGGTCCGGGGCGATGGCGAGGGTGTCGGCCACGGCGTCGGCGGCCAGTTCGGTCAGTTCGACGGGCGCCTGGTCCAGCGGGCGCCCTTGGTCGAGGCGGGCGAGCAGCAGCATCTCGTCCACCAGCGAGCCCATCCTGGTGGCCTCCGCCTCGATTCTGAGCATCACCTTCTCCAGGTCGTCCTGGCGGGTGGCGGCGCCGCGCCGGAACAGCTCGGCGTAGCCGCGGATGGTGGCGATGGGCGTGCGCAGTTCGTGGGAGGCGTCGGCGACGAAGCGGCGCAGCCGGTCCTCCGAGGCCTCGCGCTCGCGGAAGGCGTCCTCGATCTGGCCGAGCATCGCGTTGAGCGCGTTGGCCAGCCGACCCACCTCCGTGCCGGACGGTCCGGTCTCCACTCGCCGCGCGAGGTCGCCGTCGCCGATGGCGGCGGCGGTCTCGACGATGCGGTCGAGCGGGCGCAGGCCGCGGCGGATCAGGTGGGCGGCCAGCAGGGTGAGGGCCGCCAGCCCGAATCCGGACGTGCCGATCAGCACGAACGCGACACGTTCCGCCAGTTCGTCGGAGGCGGCCAGCAACTGTTCCGGAGTGGTCAGCGACAACAGGCGGGAGCTGCCGGGTCCGCGCCAGTCCTGAATGGCGCCGAAGGTCGCTCCGGCGGCCAGGATGAGAGCGAGTGCCAGCAGGCCGACGACCGTCGCGACCAGGCGGGCTCGAAGTGACATCAGGCTTCCCTGGGCAGGCGCAGGACGTAGCCGACGCGGGGCACGGTGTGGATGAGGGGCGGGTCGACGGCGTCGACCTTGCGGCGCAGGTAACTGATGTACGTCTGCACGACGCCGTCGTTGCCGCCGAAGTCGTACTCCCAGACGTGGTCCAGGATCTGTCTCTTGGTCACGACCCGTCCGGCGTTGGCCACGAGGAAACGCAGCAGCTTGAACTCGGTCGGGGTCAGGTCGAGCAGGACGCCGTCGCGGCGCACCTCGTAGGCGTCCTCGTCGATGACCAGGTCCTCGAAGCCGAGCAGGCCGCTCTCCGGCTCCGCCGGCTTGGTACGGCGCAGCACCGCGCGAATCCGGGCGATCAGCTCCTCCAGGCTGAAAGGCTTGGTCACGTAGTCGTCGCCGCCGACGGTCAATCCGCCGATCTTGTCCTCGGTGGCGTCCCGCGCGGTGAGGAACACCACGGGGACCTCCGCCCCCGTGGCGCGGATCCTGCGGCACACCTCGGTCCCCAGCACATCGGGCAACATGACGTCCAGAACGATCAGGTCAGGCCGGAAGGAAGCGGTCATGGCCACGGCCGCCGCACCCGTGGCGGCCGTCGCGGTTTCGAAGCCTTCGTATGTCAGTGCGGTCGAAACGAGATCAGCGAGGTAGGGTTCGTCGTCCACGACAAGGATGCGGCTCACGCGTTCAGTCTCACCCGGCGGGCGGGCGACGTCGCGCGGAGATCCACGATTCACATAAGCGTCTAAGAACGCCCGCACGGCCGATGAAGATCATTTTGCTGCACTGGAGTCATGGAGAGACTCTCGGCCTTTGTCCTGCGACGTAAGGGACTGGTCACGCTGCTCGCCGTCCTGGCGTTCTTCGTCGGCATGGGAGCGACCCCGATCGCGATCCAACGTCTGTCCGAGGTGTACGCCCACCCGGGCATGCCCGCCTTCGACGCCAACCAGGAAATCGTCACGATCTATGGCAACGGCGGCTACCAGCGGCCGTTCGTGCCGGTCGTGGTGCTGCCCGAAGGGCAGCGTGCCGACGCGAGCAAGGAGGCGCTCGGGCGGGCCTTCGCCGCCGTGGCGACCAAGCTGCCTCAGTCCCGCGTCGTGTCCTACGCCGACACCGGCGACCCCCGCCTGGTCGGCAGCGACGGCCGGACCACGTTCGGCCTGGTGTTCCCCGGGACCTACTCCGACGGCAGCCCGCCCGGCGGCGGCCTCGGCGAGACACCCGACGAGAGCCCGGTCATCATCGAGGCGATGACCCAGCATCTGCCCCCCGGCAGCAAGATCCACGTCACTGGCCTGGACACCCTGGCTCCCAGCGTGGACGCGGGCGGTGTCGACGTGCCCGCCAAGATCGGTATCGGCGTGCTGGCCGCGGTGCTCGTGCTGTTCCTGGTGTTCCGCTCGATGCTCGCGCTGGTCCCGATCCTCATTTCCGTCTTGTCGATCTTCGCGTCGTTCATCGTGATCCTGCTGCTCACGCTGGTCATGACCGTGCATGATGTGGCGCTGACCACCATGCCGCTGCTCGGCCTCGGCATCGCCGTCGACTACTCGTTGTTGCTGGTCGCCCGATGGCGCGAGGAGCAGGCCAACGGCTTCCGCGGTGACGAGGCGGTGCATCGCGCCATGGCGGGAGCGGGCCGCGCGGTGCTGTTCAGCGGTGTCGCGGTCGCCATCGGGCTGGTGACCATGGTGGTGCTCCCGGTGCCGTTCCTGCGGAGCCTGGGCATCGCCGGCATGATCATCGCCGCGATGAGCGTGGCCGCGACGCTGACCGTCCTGCCGGTCCTGCTGGCCCTCACCGGCCAGCGGCTCGACCGCCGCGCCACGACCGGCAAGCGGTTCGCCCGCGAGGCGGACGCCGGCCGTGCCTGGTCGGCCTGGGCTCGCGGCGTCGTACGGCTGCGCCGGCCCGCCGCGCTGGTCTCCGGCGGCCTGCTGGTGGCACTGTCGCTGACCGCTCTCGGAGTCGACCTGGGCCTGCCGGAGAGCCGCCACCTCAAGACGACGGGCCCCGGCCATGACGGGCTGGTCGCGTTGACCAGCGCGGGCATCCCGGCTGGTGTGGTCACGCCGATCGACACCCTGGTCACCGGCGACCCGGCCGCGGCCATCGGGCAGATCAGCCAGGTGGAAGGGGTGGCGACCGTGCTCGCGCCGGAATCGGCCGCCTGGCGGCGGCAGGGGTCGGCGGTCGTCTCGGTGCTGCCGGTCGCGGAGAACGGCACCGCCGCCGGCGAGGCGACCATCACCAGGATCCGCGAGACCGTGCCGGACAACGTCCGGGTCGGCGGCAATGCGGCGCAGAGCATGGACTTCCAGTCCCGCACCTACGGCGCGTTCCCTTGGATGCTGGCGCTGATCGGGCTGGTCACGTTCGTGATGCTGACACGGGCGTTCCGCTCGCTGCTCCTGCCGCTCAAGGCGATCGTGCTCAACCTGCTGTCGCTCGGCGCGGTGATCGGCGCGATGGTGCTGCTGTGGCAGTTCGGCTGGGGCACCAGGGAGCTCCTCGACATCCAGCCCACCGGCTCGATCGGCGAGTTCGTCCCGCTCACGATCTTCGCCTTCCTGTACGGGCTCAGCATGGACTACGAGGTGTTCATCCTGGCCCGCATGCGTGAGGAGTACGACAGGACCGGCAACACCCACCAGGCGGTCATCGAAGGCGTCGGGCGCACCGGGCGGCTGGTCACCTCGGCGGCGCTGATCCTGTTCATCTCCTTCGCGGCGCTGGCCATGACCCCGGAACTCGATGTCAAGGTCTTCGCCAGCGGCCTCGCCCTGGGCATCCTGCTGGACGCCACCCTCATCCGGGGCGTGCTCGTCCCGGCGGTGGTGGCGATGATGGGCCGCTGGAACTGGTGGCTGCCGGGCTGGGCCGCCCGGCTCCTGCGGGTGCGGCCCTCTGCCATGAAGGACGTGGCGCCGGACGGCGTCCCCGCCCACGGCTGAACAGCGGATGCCCCTCGACACGTGCGGCCATCCAAGATGGTGATGAAGGCGTCATGGCCGGGACCCCGCTATGCCGCCACACCCCGGCCCAGTTCCAGGCGGGAGCCGGTGAACGTGGCCCGCATGCGCCGATCGTGCGTCACGACCACCAGCGCTCCCTGGTAAGAGGTCAACGCCTCCTCCAGTTGCTCCACGAGCAGCGGCGACAGGTGGTTGGTCGGCTCGTCGAGCAGGAGCAGGTCCACGGGCTCGCTCACCAGCCGGGCCAGCTCGATCCGGCGCCGCTGACCATAGGAGAGCTCCTCGAGGCGCAGACGCAGGTCGGACGGCCGGAACAACCCCAGGGCGAGCAGCGCGTCGGCGTGCTCGTCCAGGGTCCCGGGACGCCCGTGCGCGTAGGCCCGCAGCACGGTCCAGTCCGCCGTCCCGACCAGGTCCCCGTGCTGCAGGGTCCCAGACCGGCCCGCCCGCCGCACGTCCTCAACAGCCGGCTCGTCCTGGCGGAAGAACCCGACCCGACCGGTCTGCCGTACCTCGCCCGCGTCCGGCCGCAGTTCCCCCGCGAGCACCCGCATCAGTGTGGTCTTGCCGGCTCCGTTCGGGCCGGTGACGAGCAGCCGCTCACCGGCGCGGAGGGCCAGCGAGTCCAGGCGGAGTCGCCCCGCGACCACCACGCCGTCGAGCGCGGCCACCTCGGCCCCGGCGGCTCCCGCGGTGGCGAGGGTGGCGGTGAAGCGCAGCGGCTCGGGCGGTGGGGGCGCCGGGTGGTCGGTGAGCTGGCGCAGCCGCTGCTGGGACTGCCGGATACGCCCGGCTGCCCCATGCGTACGCGAGCGCGCCCGCCAGGCCCCGGTGCCCATGCCCGCCTTGGCCGACTTGCGCGGGATTACCGCCAGCCTGCCCGCGTTGGCCGCCACCAGCGTGGCATGCCGGTCCAGCTCCGTCTTCCACTCCTCGTACGCCCGCGCCTGGGCGAGGCGTTCGGCGGCCTTGGCCGCGAGGTATCCGGCGTACCCGTCGCCGTAGCGGCGCACCTTCCCGTCGGCGACCTCCAGGATGGCGGTGGTCACCCGCTCCAGGAACACGCGGTCGTGGGTGATCGCCACGACCGTGCCCCGGTGGGCGCGCAGACGTTGTTCGAGCCATGCCACGGCCTGGTCGTCCAGGTCGTTGGTCGGTTCGTCGAGCAGCAGCAGTTCAGGAGCGGACGCCAGCGTGGCGGCCAGGGCGAGCCTGGAGCGTTCGCCACCGGAGAGCGTGCCAAGCCGGCGGCTCCGGTCGAGCCCGGGCAGCCCGAGCCCATGCAGCGCGACCTCGACACGAGTGTCGGCCTCGTAGCCGCCCCGCGCCTCGAACTCCGCCACCAGGCGTGCGTAGACCTCCATCCCGTCACGAATCGCTGTCCCCGCCCGACCCTCCGTCCCTGCGCCGCTCGCCGCGCCTGCGCGAGCCTCCACGCCTGCCTCCCCGAGCGACCGTTCGGCCACCCGCATCCGGGCTTCGAGCTCTCGCAGGTCGGCCAGCGCCAGATCGACGGCGTCACCCACCGTCGCGTGCGGCGGAAGCGCGAGCGACTGCGGCAGGTATCCGACGCCGCCTGGCGCGACGGCCACGAGCTCGCCGTTGTCCGGCCGCTCGACGTCCGCCATGAGCCTGAGCAGCGTGGACTTGCCCGACCCGTTGTCGCCGATCACTCCGATCCGCTCGCCGGGTTTGACGGTGAGCGACACCCGGTCCAGGACGACGCGCGTGCCGTAACGCTTCGTGATCTCGGTGAGTGCCAGTTGGGCAGCAGTAGGCATAGGGCCCACCTCCTCTTCTCTGCGCGGACAGGACTCCTCAGCCCATCTGATGACGGTCAGCCGGGCGCCTTCCGGCTGAGGTGCTCCCAGGCCCGGTACTCCTCCGCGCGGGCCTGGTCCTTCTGCTGGACCAGGTCGTACGAGGCGCCACCGACGATCAGCCGCAGCGGCGGCTCCGCCAGGTCGACCAGCTCCATGATCACCGGCGCGGCGGTGCTCGGGTCGGGACCGGCGTCCTCCCCCCACATCTCGGCCAGCCGGGCACGGAGCGACTCGTACTCCTGCCGCGGCTCCGTCATCGTGGTGCCCCGCGTGAACAGGTCCGTGCCGTACCCGCCCGGCCCCACGATCGTCACCTTGACCCCGAACGGCGCCACCTCCATCGCCAGGGCCTCACTCACCGAGTCGAGCGCTGTCTTGCTCGCCGAGTAGAACCCGACGGACGCGAACCCTCCACCGGCCCCCATCGACGTGACCTGCAGGATGTGGCCGGACCCCTGCGCCCGCAGGTACGGCACCACGGCCTGGGCCACCCAGACCGCGCCGAAGAAGTTGACGTCGAAGTGGGCGCGGATCTGCTCCTCCGTGGCCTCCTCCACCATGCCGAGCAGCATCACGCCGGCGTTGTTGACCACGACGTCGAGCCGGCCGAACGCCGCCGCCGCCTGGTCCACCACCTTCCGCACGGCCGCACGGTCGGAGACGTCCAGCGTCAGCCGTACGAGGCTGTCCGGGTGGGCGGCGGCCAGGTCGGCGAGCGGGTCGAGGTCGCGTGCGGCGGCCACGACGCGGTCTCCGGCGGCGAGCGCCGCCTCGGCGAAGGCCCTGCCCAGGCCTCTCGACGCGCCGGTGATGAACCATACTCGGGCAGTCGTCATGCGGTCTCCTCGCTCCAAAGAGACGATACGCTCCGTCTCGTCACGCGAGACTATGGGCCGAGCCATCCTGCTGTCAAGACGAACCGTATCGTCTCGTCTATCCGACGTCACACTCCCGGACGGTCCGGTCCCCGACCACCGAGCCCGGCTCGGTCGCCGGCATCGGCGGCAAGGCCGAGACCGGCGACGCCGAACCGCTGGTCAGGCAGGCCCGGCCGCCCTGCGGTACCGCGCGAGGACGGCCGCGCCGGACTGCTCTGCCGACAGGCACTCGAGGTACGTGGGCGGGCCGCCGGCGGGAAAGAGCCGCTCTCCGGTGCTGAGGGCCGCGGGGAAGGTCAGCAGCCGGTACTCGTCGATCAGGTCCGCGGCCATCAGGGTGTGCACGACGCTCAGGCTGCCGGTGATGACCACATCGCGCGGCTCCCGTTTGACGGCGTCGATGAGGTCGCCTCCGACGACCTGGGAGTTCGCCCACGCCGACACGTCGGTGACCGTACGGGAGGCGACCAGCTTCGGCACGGCGTTCATCCGCGTGGAGAAGGGGTCGTCGCGCCCCGGCCAGAGCCGGGAGAACAACTCCCAAGTCCGCCGCCCCAGCAGCAGGACCCCCTCGTCCAGCACGCTCCCCAGCCGGAACTTGTCCCCGGCGACCGCCTCGGGGCCGTGCCGGAACGCCCAGCCGCCGGTCGGCGTGCCGCCGGATCCGTCCGGGTCCGACACGATCCCGTCCAGGGTGATGAACTCAATGACGATGACGCTCACGATGGCTTCCCTTTCGCTCGATGCTCACCCGTACGTACCGGCGGCATCGGCCCGGCTCATCGCGCCTGACGAAAATTCGTTGAACTAAATCTTTTCGGGCAGGTCGAACGCCTCGAACACGCCTGGATCGGCGAACACGACGTTGTGCGAGACCCGGCCGCCGGTGACCGTGACGACCTGCAACGTGTGCAGCCGATGCCCGCCGCCGGGATCCGGCACGTACGCGGCGAGCGCGGGCTGCCCGTTGGCGGTGAGGTCCCTCATGCGCCAGCCCGTCCCCCGCATCTCGAACACACGGCGCATGAACAGGCCGTAGTCGCGGCTGCCCCGATACCACAGCGGCACCGGCGGCATCTCCAGGACCGCCTCGTCGGTGAGCAGGCGCACGAGCGCGGGGACGTCGGCCGCCTCGAACGCCCTCACGTACCGTTGGATGACCGCGCGCACCTCGGGATCGTCCGGCTCGGTGACCTGCCCCACGTCGCCGACGTCCGCGAGGGCGGCGCGGGCCCGCTGCAGAGCGCTGTTCACGGCCGTGGCCGTGGTCCCCAGCTGGGTGGCGACCTCGGCGGCGCTGAACTCCAGCACCTCGCGGAGCACGAGCACGGCCCGCTGCCGCGGCGGCAGCACCTGCATCGCCGCGACCAGCGCCAGCCGCAGGTCCGCCCGTGCCCCCATATCGAACCGCGCGTCGGGAAACGGCTGCAGCCAGGGGATGTCGAATGCCGGGGTGAGCGGCGCCCCGGGATCCTCGCTCGGCGCGCCCAGCCCGGACGGCAGCGGCCGCCGTGCCCGCCCCTCCAACGCGGTCAGGCACACGTTGGTCGCGATCCGGTACAGCCAGGTCCGTACGGACGCGCGCGTGCTGTCATACCGGTCACGGGCCTTCCACGCCCGCAACATCGTCTCCTGCACCAGGTCCTCGGCCTCGTGGTACGAGCCCAGCATCCGGTAGCAGTAGGCCACCAGCTCACCCCGGTAGGGCTCGAAATCCACGACCCCATCATGGCGTACACGACCCGGTGGCGACGACTCAGCGGTCGCTACTCGGAGGCCTTCGTGGCGTCGTCGGCCACGCCGGGCTCGGCGGGGTAGAGGAGTTCCGCGCCGAACTCGACCTGGCACGTGCCGGCGGTGGCGAACGTGCCGGTGCCGGCATGGGCGGGGAGCGATGTGCACGCCTGGGCTGGTGCGGTACGTCAGCGGTCAGGACGTGGTGCCAGGCGGTGGACCGACGCCGTGGTCCGCGACGCCGCGGCCGGCGACTCGGACATGGCCGCCCAATGGGCCACCAACAGCGAGCAGCGGCACACCGCTCACGGGGAGTTCGTCGCCATCCTGGACCGCCTCCAGGCCCTGCGACCCGGCCTGACCAGCAGGCGAGCCACCGACATCACCGTCGGGCTACTGTCGCCGGATCTGTTTCTGGTGATGGCCCGCGAATGCCGATGGACCACGGCGCAGTGGAAGCCGGAGCGCCGATCAGCTGTCCCACGCCCTGCTGGCACCCTGACGGCCCTCCTCCGGTCAGTGTGCCGACCGGACGTTCTCGCGGACGTCGTTGGTCGCCACTCCCAGTAGCTTGCCGGTCAGATCGATCAACGCGCGACCGACGGCCAGCTCTTCGCCGATCCGCGGGGCGGGCGGGTCGGCCGGGTTGCGGTGGGCTTCACCGCAGCCGGTCAACCGTACGTCGGCCGGGCTGGTCAAAGTGACGTACGCGGTGGCTAGGTCTCCGGACTCGGCGATGTCGATTTGAATGGACCATTCCTTGCCGGCCATGGATCTCACCTCCTGGCCCTTCACTGTTGGGCTACCCCAGGTCATGGTGGCAAACGCGGCCTCCTGGGGGTGGCGGGACAGCGGGGCCGATCAATTACCCCCATAGAAACCGATTTGATTCAACTTCGATCACTTTCGATCGCTACTATGGGGGCGTCGCGAGGAGGACCATGACGAAGAGTGCAACCGACCGGACCGAGAGCAGCCGGGAGGATGGGGCCGTCGGTCCTCTGGGTGTCGTCTGGGGGACCGCGATGTCGCCGGAGGCTCTGGTCCGGAGCTTGCTGCCACCTGAAGCGGCCTTGCCGGTGCCTGGCGCCGGGCATTCTTCCTGGGATCGGGTCGCGACGTCCGGCATCCTGGTCGCCGTGCGGGAGCGGGCGGAGGCGGAGCTGGGCACACCATGGCCGCAGCCGCTGGCCTCGCAGTACGCGCGTTACTTCCGTGACGGCAACCGCACCGGCTACGAGAGCCAGGTGTTCCAGCGCCAGGACCGGCTGACCCGGGCTGTGCTCATGGCGGCCGTGGCGAGCGGCGAAACGATCGGCCGTGAGCAGGGCTGGCTGGACGAGGCCGCGGACGGGATCGTGCAGCTGTGCGAGCAGAGCTCGTGGTGCTGGCCGGCGCACGAGGACACCTGCCGGCCCCGCGGGACCGTTCTCCCCGATGTGGCGACCCCCTGCCTCGACCTGGGGGCCGCTGATGTCGCCGCCCAGCTGGCGTGGGCCGACCAGGTGCTCGGGGACCGGCTGGCCGAACGTTACCCGGGCTTGCGGGAGCGCATCCGGTCCGAGGTGCGCGTGCGGGTGCTCGACCCGTTCGTCCGGCGGCGCGACTGGCACTGGCTGGGGCTGGACGGCGACGTGCACAACTGGTGCCCGTGGATCTGCGGCAACGTGCTCGTCGCCGCGCTGCGCCTGGCCGAGCCGGGCCCGGAGCGGGCGCACCAGGTCGCCTGGGCAGTGGCGGGCCTCGATCGTTACCTCGCGGCGCTGCCGGCGGACGGCTCCGTCGACGAGGGCTACGAGTACTGGTGGAACGGGGCCTGCCGGGCGATCGAGGCGCTCGACGTCCTGGCGCACGCCACGTCGGGACTGCTCGACGCCGCGGAGGTGCCGGTCGTGCGGGAGACGGTACGGTTCCCGCACCGGATGCATCTGGGCGGGCCGTGGTATCTGAACCTGGCCGACGCGCGGGCTCGGCCGCCGGCCGAGCAGCCGTGGCAGGTGCCGCACCGCTGGGCTCGCCGGCTCGGCGAGCACGACGCCCGCCGGCACGCGGAGTCGCAGCGTGCGGCCACGATCTCCCCTTGCGCCGAGCTCGGGCGGGCGCTCTGCGAGCTGGCCGACGTCGAGTGGCAGGCCGCGGGGCGCGGCGATCCGCCTCTCATCGCCGGGGTCTGGTTGTCCGGGACGCAGGTCGGACTCGCACGTACGGCGACTGGGACGGCGCACGGCCTCGCGCTCGCGGTCAAGGGCGGGCACAACGGAGAGCACCACAACCACAATGACGTCGGGTCCGTCGTCGTCGCCGTGGACGGGGTTCCCGTGCTGGTCGACGCGGGTCGGCCGACGTACACGGCGCAGACGTTCGGGCCGGACCGCTACGCGATCTGGACGATGCAGAGCAGCTGGCACAACGTTCCCGAGGTACGCGGCGCCCCGCAGGGGCAGGGGCACGGGTTCCGGGCCCGTGACGTCGAGGTGGTGGACGAGCCGGGCCGGTTCGAGGTGCGGATGGACCTGGCCGCCGCCTACCCCGTACCGGAGCTCGAGCGGTGGTGGCGGACGGCGGCGCTGGATCGGCACGCGTCACACGTGACGATCGGGGACGCCTGGGCCTTCACCGGCGACGGCGCCCCGAGCGTGCTGCATTTCCTGGTGAACGGGCAGGTGAATCAACCCTCCGCCGGCCAGGTCGTCGTCCGGCCGCCACACGGCGCGCGGGCGGTGCGCGTCGCGTGGGACCCTGGGGTCGCGACAGCCGCGTTCACGGTGCGCCGGCTGGCGGATCCCATGCTCTCCGAGGTGTGGGGCGAGCAGCTGACCAGGCTGGAGCTGCGCCTGCCCGGCACGGCGCGGGGCGCCATCGAGGTCCGAGTGGGGGTGGGGGAATGACCGTGTCCGATGCGCCCGGCGCGCTGCCGGACGAGCGCCGCGCCCAGATGGTGGAGTTGCTGCGCCGGCGCGGTGTCGTACGCGTCAACGAACTGGCGACCGAGCTGGACGTCTCGGCCATCACCATCCGGCGCGACATCGCGCTGCTCTCGTCCCAAGGGCTGATCCGCCGGGTCCGCGGTGGGGCCGTGCTCCACGACGGGCCGGTGGCCGAGGCGCTCGCCGGAGCCGCCGAACCGGAGGACACACCGGAGGCAACCGACGCGGAGGGGCCGCAGATCACGATCGGCATGGTGGTGCCTTCGTTGAACTATTACTGGCCCGACGTGATCCGCGGCGTCCGGGAGGCCGCCGCGGCCGCCGGTGCGCGGCTCGTCCTGCGTGGCGCCACCTACCGCGCCACCGACGAGCGCCGCCACCTGTCCCGGCTGGTCGAGGCGGTGGGCGTGGACGGGCTCCTCGTCGCGCCCACCACGACCGGCGACGAAGGGGCGGAGCTGGTGCGGTGGTTGCAGGACGCCGACATGCCCATGGTGCTCATCGAGCGCACCGCCGCCTCCGGCCCCTACCACGAGGCCATGGAGTCGGTCGTCAGCGATCACGAGCTCGGGGCCGCAATGGCCGTACGGCACCTGGTCGAGCTCGGTCACCGGCGGATCGGACTGGTCACCACCATCCCGAGCCCGACGAGCCCGCACCTGCGGCGCGGCTGGCGGCAGGCGTGCGAGGAGTTCGGCCTCCCGCTGGACGACTCGCTGGACATCAGGACGGTCGATCAGTGGGCTCCCGAGTGGCCCAAGACGGTCGAGAGCCTGATCGAGCGGTGCGTCGCCTCCGGGACGACGGCGCTGCTCGTGCACTCGGATCCGGAGGCGATCGATCTGGTCGAACGTTGCCAGGAACGCGGCATCCGGGTGCCCGGCGATCTCGCGGTCGTCACCTACGACGACGAGGTGGCCGAGCTGTGCGAGCCGCCGCTGACCGCCGTCCGCCCGCCCAAGACGGCGATCGGGCGGGCGGCGTTCGGGCTGCTCGCGGCGCGGCTGACGGACCCGGACCCGGAGCGGCCCACCCACCGCATCGTCATCGAGCCGCGCCTGATCGTGCGCTCGTCCTCGGCGTCATGAGGGCGTCGTGGGCGGCGTCACGCGCGGACCGCGCCTGATCGAGCACTCGGTCACGGCACGCGGAGCGCGGCGGACGGGTCCAGGAGGTCGGCCGTCCCGTCCGGCCACGTCACGCGGGCGAGCGCCGGGCCGTCCCAGGACAGGACCGGCGGCCGGCCCGGCTCCTGCGCGCCGAGGAACACCGCCACGTCGTACCACGTGTCCGGCCGCGCCGGCCCCGTGGTGGCGCGCCAGGGGACGAGCGTCCAGGGGCCGAGCGGCGCGGAGTCCCCGGCGCTGACCACGCCGCCCAGGTCCAGCCCGATGACCTGGGAGCACATGGTGCCGTTCGACACGGCTGCCGTGCCGGTCCGGACCGGCTCGGCGGCGGGGAGCGGCCATCCGCCGATGCGCAGCGGACCGCGCTCCAGTTCCGTGGCCGGCACCCGGATCAGCCGCAGCTCCCAAGGGCCGCGCACGGCGGAGATCAGCTCCATCCAGGGCCCGAGGTGCACCGTCCCCGGCCGCCCGTAACCGTGGTCCCCGCGGTCGTCGCCCTCCGGGGTGACCCAGTGGGCCTGCCAGCGCGAGGCCCCGATCATCGTGCCCGAGGGAAGGCGGTCGAGGAGGAGCGTCTCGAATCCGGTGCGGTGGCTCGGCCGTCCGTGCTCGTCCAGGAGCACGACCGACTGGTCGAGGGGATCGGCGGCGTGCTCACCGGCGAGCACGGGCGAGGTGGCGGTCGAGTAGCCCAGCCGCGCGTACAAGGGCGAGTCGGTCAGGTGCGTCCCGGGATGGGAGTGATCGGTGCCGTGGTTGATCACGCGTACGACACCGTCGGATCGGGTGCCGCTGACCAACCAGCCGGGCGCGCGCACGACGCGGTGGTAGTCGCCGGACTCCACCGGCAGCGGCTCCTCGACGGCCGTCCACACCGGATGGTCGGCGGGCAGGGACAGGCCGAAGAAGCCCTTGGCGGCCCAGTACGGCGAGCCGGGCCCGGAGTAGGACTGGGCTATCGGGCGCCAGGCTCCATGCCAGCCCAGCGTCAGGACCCCGTCCTCGTCCGGCGCCCCGTGTTCGGTGAAGTGGCGGGCGATGCCGGAGGCGGCGCGCCGCAACAACCCGGGGGCGGGCGTCGCCGTCCCGGCGCGGGCGCCGGTCCAGAACTGGGTGGCGGCGGCGAACCGGTAGGTCAGGCTGCGCCCCTGGACAAGGGGGGATCCGTCGGCGCCGACGAGGTGGACGGCGTCATGCAGGTAGCGTTCGAGCCGGTCCAGGTAGAGCGGTCGCCGTGAGTCCGCCGCCGGGTCCCCGGCGGCCATCTCGCTCCACATCACCGGGTAGAACTGCAGCGCCCAGCCGGCGTAGTGGTCGTAGGCGCGTTCGGCGCCGTCGGCGTACCAGCCGTTCTCCCTGGCGAAGCCGTCGGTGAACGCGAGCCCGTCCTCGATGTCCTTGCGTTCGAAGGGGCCGCCGACGGAGGCGAGGAACTGCTCGACCACGATCTGGAACCAGATCCAGTTGATCGGCGGGTAGTCGCCGCCGACCGCGGGCGCGAGGTAGTCGACGATCTGCTCCTGCACGATCGGATCGAGCCGGTCCCACAACCACGGCCTCGTCAGGTGCAGCACCAGCGCGAGGGACGCGGCCTCCACCTTCGCCTGGCCGTGCTCGTCGAGGCGCACCCAGCGCTCGGGCGAGCGCGGGTCCGTCCCGGTGGCGAGGCCCTGCGCGTACCACTCCATCAGGCCCAGCGGATCACGCCCGTGCTCCCCCGCCACCCGGAATCCGGCGGCCAGGAACGTCCGCGCGAACCCTTCCAGCGCGTCGACGTCGGCGCCATATCCGCCCGGCGGGCCGGGGAAGGAGATGCGCGCGTGTGAGGCCGAGGCGTAGCGCCGGGCGGACAGGAGGAGATGATCGGCGAGCGCCGCCCAGTGGTCACGGGTCCATCCGGTGTAGGGCGAGAGCCGCCGGTCGTCGAACTCCCGCAGCATGAGCATGGATCCTCCTGATCGTGATCGCGCACGTGTGTCCCGGGAGTCAACGCGAACGTTTCGTCCCACGTCAAGACGACACACTATTCGTTTTCGTACGAGAGCGATCAATATCGATCAGATAACGTGATCGTTCTGATTAACCGGGTATTGACGTGATTGTAACGATCAGACATGATCAGCGGCACTGGTAAGCGCTTGCCGCCGAAGGGACGCTAGTGAGACGACCCCCTGCCCTGCTGGTCATGGACCCCGCGAAGTTCAGCGTGCAGTTCCAGGAGCCGCAGCTTCGCCGGTTGCATGATCTGGTCGAGGTGGGCGATCCGATCGTGACCACCGACCTCGACGCACCCTCCGTGCGCCGCAGGCTGCGCGAGGTCGAGGTGCTGGTGACTTCATGGGGCTGCCCGCCGCTGACGACCGAGCGGCTGGCCGACGCGCCGCGGCTGCGAGCGATCTTCCACTGCGCGGGAACGGTACGCACGTTCGTCACCGACGAGGTCTGGCGGCGCGGGATCCTCGTCACCAACGCCGCCGACGAGAACGCGATCCCGGTGGCCGAGTTCACCCTGGCGGCGGTCATCTTCGCCGGGAAGAAGGCCCCGTTCCTCGCCCAGGACGCCCGCAGGTTCCGTGCGGACTGGTCCTTCGGCTCCAGCCGCGGCGAGCTGACCAACCGCGGGCGCACCATCGGCGTCGTCGGCTTCTCCCGGGTCGGACGCCGGGTCGTCGACCGGCTCCGCAGCCTCGAGGTGGACGTCCTCGTCGCCGACCCCTACGCCGACCCGGCCGCGGTGCGAGCGCTGGGCGCCCGGCTGGTCCCGCTGCCCGAACTGCTGCCGCGTTGCGACGTGCTCACGCTGCACGTCCCGGCGCTGCCGTCCACGCACCACCTCATCGGGGCGCCCGAGCTCGCCCTGCTGCGTGACGGGACGACCGTCATCAACACCGCGCGCGGCGCCGTCCTGGACACCGCGGCTCTGGAACGGGAGTGCGTCCAGGGCCGGCTCGACGCGATCCTCGACGTCACCGAGCCGGAGCCGCTGCCCTCTTCCTCACTGCTGTACGACCTGCCCAACGTCATGATCACCCCCCACATCGCCGGATCTCTGGGATCGGAGACCCGGCGCATGAGTGAGAGCGCGCTCGACGAGCTCGAACGCTACCTGTCCGGTCAGCCGCCCCGCGCGGCCGTGACCCCCGACGACTTCATGGTGAGCGCCTGAGCCCTGAGACCGGCTCAAATGAAAGGAGACCGGAGCAATGACCGCTTCGAACACGCCAGCAAGGGTGCGCCACCCCCTGGTGAAGGCCCTGGCCACCGCGGCCGCGCTCTCGCTCGCCGTGACCGCCTGCGGCGGGTCCGCCGAACCCGCGGCCGGCGGCGACGGAAACGTCACGCTGTCGGTCACGGTGTGGAACATGGCCAAGACCCCCGAGTTCAAGGCGCTCTTCGACGCGTTCGAGGCGGCGAACCCCGGCATCAAGATCAAGCCGGTGGACATCCTCGCCGACGACTACGCCGAGAAGGTCACCACGATGCTCGCGGGTGGTGACAAGAGCGACGTGATCACGATGAAGAACGTCACCGACTACTCGCGTTACTCCAGCCGCGGGCAGCTCCAGGAGATCACCGACCTGGCGAAGTCGGGCGACGCCGCGAAGCTGGCCGGCCTGGACGCCTTCGACGTCAGCGGCAAGTACTTCGCGCTGCCGTACCGGCAGGACTTCTGGCTGCTCTACTACAACAAGACGTACCTCGACAAGGCCGGCGTCAAGGCCCCCGAGACCCTGACCTGGGACGAGTACGCCAAGCTCGCGCAGCAGCTCACCAAAGACGAGGGCGGCAAGAAGGTCTACGGCACCTACCACCACACCTGGCGCTCCGTGGTGCAGGCCATCTCCGCGGCCCAGACGGGCGGCGACCAGCTCAGCGGCGAGTACTCCTTCTTCACTGACCAGTACAACGTGGCGCTCGGGCTGCAGAAGGCCGGCGCGACCCTCGACTTCGGCACCGCGATGGCGCAGAAGTCGGACTACAAGACGATGTTCGAGACCGGTGCCACGGCCATGCTGCCCATGGGCACCTGGTACATCGCCGCCCTCATGGAGGCCAAGAAGAGCGGCAAGACCGACGTCGACTGGGCGCTGGCCCCGATGCCGCAGCGCCCGGGCGGTTCGGGTGTGACGACGTTCGGCTCGCCGACCGCCTTCGCCGTCAACAAGAAGGCCGAGCACGCCGACGCGGCCAAGAAGTTCGTGCAGTTCGCCGCGAGCAAGGCGGGCGCCGAGGCGATCAGCAAGGTGGGCGTGGTGCCGGCGCTGCAGAGCCCGGAGATCACCAGCGCCTACTTCGCGCTCGACGGCATGCCCACTGACGAGGTGTCCAAGAAGGCGTTCGAGCCGGACAAGGTCAATCTGGAGATGCCGGTCAGCGAGAACACCTCCGACATCGACACCATCCTCAAGGAAGAGCACGAGCTCATCATGGTCGGCGACAAGTCGGTCGCCGACGGCATCAAGTCGATGAACGAGCGCGTCAAGAGCGAAGTGCTCAACTAAGGACCGGCCGGGGCGGGCCCGGAGGCCTCCAGGCCCGTCCCATGTCGCCGTATGTCCTGCAGGAGAAGGAAGCCACGAAGGACGGCCATGGCTCACGTCGCAACACAACCGGCGCCCACCGCCCCACCCCGCCGCCGACGGGCGTGGCGCCACATCCTCGTCGGATGGAGCTTCATCCTCCCGAACTTCGTCGGCTTCGCCCTGTTCACGCTCGTCCCGATGCTCGCGGCCTTCGCCCTGGCGTTCCTGGACTGGGACTCCTACAGCACGCCGGAGTGGGTGGGGCTGAAGAACTTCCAGCGGCTGTGGGCTGACGAGAACTTCCACGTCGCCCTGCGCAACACCCTCTACTACGCGGCAGGCCACATCCCGTTGACGCTGGTGGCGGCGCTCGGCCTGGCCATCGCGCTCAACCGGAAGCTGCGCGGGGTGGCGTTCTTCCGCACCGCGGCGTTCTTCCCGTACATCACCTCGCTGGTCGCCGTGGCGATCGTGTGGAACACGTTGTTCAACCCGACGGCGGGGCCGATCAACCAGATCCTCGAAGCGCTCGGCGTGGCCGACCCGCCCCGGTGGGTGGCCAGCACCGACTGGGCGATGCCGGCCGTGATCGTCACCAGCGTCTGGCGGGACATGGGGTACTACATGGTGCTCTACCTGGCCGGGCTGCAGACGATCCCCAAGGAGTACTACGAGGCCGCGCGGGTGGACGGCGCGAGCACCTGGCAGCGCTTCTGGAACATCACGCTGCCGTGCCTGCGGCCCACGACGTTCTTCGTCCTCGTCATGCTGACGATCCAGAGCTTCAAGGTCCTCGACCTCATCGTGGTCATGACCGACGGCGGCCCCGGCCGCAGCACGCTGGTGCTGGCCCAGCTCGTCTACCGGGAAGGCATCACCGAAGGCAAGTTCGGCTACTCGTCGGCGGTCGCCCTGGTGTTGTTCGTCATCGTCCTGACCGTCACCGTCGTCCAGTTCCGTATCAACGAGCGGAGGAGCGCCCGATGACGTTCCGTATCGACGCGGGGAGGAGTGCCCGATGACCACGCTGCACGACGCTCCCCCGGCCGCCGCCCGGCCGCGCCCGCCCGCGACGTCCGAGCACGGGGACCGCTCCGGCGGCAGCCCCGTCCGCAAGGCCCTGGCCTACCTCTCGCTCACCGTCGTCACGCTGCTCGTGCTCGTGCCGTTCGCCTGGATGTTGTCGTCCTCGCTGAAGCGCGACAACGAGGTCTTCGCCATCCCCATCCAGTGGATCCCCGAGGAGCTGCGCTGGTCGAACTTCGTGGACATCTGGGAACGCATCCCGCTGCTGACCTACCTGGGCAACTCGGCGTTCCTGTCCATGACGATCACGCTGTTGCAGGTGCTCACCGGGAGCTTCGCGGCCTACGGCTTCTCCAAGGTGCGCTTCCCCGGCCGGGACGCGCTCTTCCTCGCCTACATCGCCACCATCGCGGTGCCGTGGCAGGCGTACATGGTGCCGCAGTACATCATGATGCAGCAGGCGGAGCTGACGAACACCTACTGGGCGATCATCCTGCTGCAGGCGTTCGGCGCGTTCGGCGTGTTCCTCATGCGCCAGTACTACATGTCCATCCCGGACGACCTGTGCGAGGCGGCCAGGATCGACGGGCTGAGCGAGTACGGCATCTACTGGCGGATCATCCTGCCGCTGTCCAAACCGGCGCTCGCCAGCCTGGCCCTGCTCACCTTCGTCAACACGTGGAACGACTACATGGGGCCGTTCATCTACCTGTCGGACAACGAGTTGTGGACCGTCCAGCTCGGCCTGCGCTCGTTCGTCGGGCAGTACGACGCCGACTACGCGATGATGATGACCGGCGCGGTGGTGTCGGTGCTGCCGATCCTGGTCATCTTCCTGCTGGGGCAGCGGTACTTCATCCGCGGCATCGCGACGAGCGGGCTGAAGGGATGAGCGGGCACGATGCCGGGTCGGCGGTCCGCCGCCTGCTCCGCCCGGCCGAACAGGCGACGTACGAGAAGCTGTTCTCCACCGTCTACGTCGGTCTCATGACGAACGTCCTGCTCACCGTCGCGTGCGCGCCGCTCCTGGCGGCGCTCGCGATCGTCCGGGACCCGCTGGCGTCGTGGCCGTTCTTCACCGTGTTGTCGTCGCTGTGCGCGCCCGCGCTGACCGGGGCGTTCAGCTGCTTCACCGCGCTGGGCGACGGCTCGACCGCCGTCTTCCGCACGTTCTGGCGCGGCTACCGCCGCTGCGCCGGCCGCGCGCTACTGCTCTGGGCGGCCGGCGCCGCTGCCGTGAGCATGCTCACCGTGGACGCCGTCATCGTGGCACGCACCACCTGGGGCCCGGCGCTCGCGCCGTTCTTCGCCACGGCGGCGGCCCTGGTCATGGCCGTGGTCTGGGCCTCGCTGGTGCTGCTGGCCGAGCCCCGGCACGAGCCCGTACGACTGCGCGACCTCGTGCGCCCCAGCCTGTACCTGGTGGCGCGGCGCTGGTACCTGGCCGCGGCCGGCATCGCCGTGCTCGCGCTGGCCGCGGCCGTCATCCTGGTCAAGCCGGTGATCGGCCTGCTGGTGGTGTGCTCGCCCCTGCTGTACCTGGCGTGGGCCACGACCAGGTTCGTCCTCGCCCCTGTCCTACCGGATTCCACCGCGGTCGGTGTCAGCCCCCCTTCGTGACGGGGACCGCCGCCGCGGTGAGCTCGGCCTCGTCAGGACACGGCTCGTCGACGTGGATCGCAGCAATAATCCGGCCCCCCGATAAATACGGCATGTCTTCAAATTTGATGCTCGGTCGAGGTAGAACACCGGCATCGAGCCGGTGTGGTTCTCGGCCAGGTTGGCCATGACGAAAGTGCGGAGTCCGCGGTCGCTGATCTCAGTAATGCCGCCTCACGCATGCTTGCCGACGAGGGGGACGAACTGGGCGGGCGTCACCGTTCGCCGCTGTTCCAGGCGGTCGTGCCGCTTGGCGTACAACGTGACGATGTCGGCCACGCCCGCCGCGATGGGCATGACCAGGCGACCACCCTCCACGAGCTGCTCGGCCAGCGGCCCCGGCACGGAGGCGGCCGCTGCGGAGACGATGATCGCGTCGAAGGGAGCGTGCTCGGGCAGTCCGGCAGTGCCGTCGCCGACCACCACCTCGACGTTGGTCACCCCCATCGCGTCGAGGTTGGCCCGTGCGTGCTCGGCCAGGTCGGCATAGCGCTCCACCGAGTACACGCGATCGGCCAGGTGCGCCAGCAGGGCGGTCTGGTAGCCGTACCCGGTGCCGATCTCCAGGACGGTGTCCTCGCCCGTCGGCGCCAGCGCGTCGATCATCTGGGCGACCAGGGACGGCTGGGAGGTGGGCTGCCCGTGGCCGATCGGGATCGGCTCGTCCCGCTCGGCACGCGCGGCCGAGCGTGGCGGCACGAACTGCTCGCGCGGTGTGGCGGCGACGGCGGCCAGCAGGCGGGGGTCGGTCATCCCCATCCGCCGGACGATCTCCACCAGATTCCCGGCCATGACTTCCCGCTCCCCCGGCACCCGGGAATCACACCTGGTCAGGCCGGTGGTATCTGCTGTGCCGGTCCCACGTCCCGGACGCCCGGCGGCGTACCGGATCGACCGGGTGCGCGGCGTGGAGGTGCTCGACGACGCCTTCAGCCCGCCCGCCGGCCTTGACCCGGTCGCGATGCTCGAGGAGCATCTCGCCGTCGAAATCCGGGAGGCGGCCCGTGTCCCCGGGCGGCGACTGCTAGGGGCGGGTGAGCACCCCTAGGGTCAGTCGGTGCCGGACTCCATCGCGGCGTGATCGAGCAGCTCGTCGCCAGGGACCTCGCCGGTGGAGGCGATCGCCTCGGCCCCGCCCTCGGGCATGGCGCCGATCAGCTCGGTCGGGGACGCCTGTGCGGCGCCGATCAGGGTCGGGTGCGGGCTGCCGACGATGCCGATCCGGGAGTACTGCTCCAGCTTGGCTCGGGAGTCGGCGATGTCGAGGTTGCGCATGGTCAGCTGGCCGATGCGGTCGACCGGTCCGAAAGCGGAGTCCTCGGTCCGTTCCATGGAGAGCTTGTCCGGGTGGTAGCTGAACGCCGGTCCGGACGTGTCCAGGATCGAGTAGTCCTCGCCACGCCGCAGCCGCAGGGTCACCTCGCCGGAGACCGCCATGCCGACCCAGCGCTGCAGCGACTCGCGCAGCATCAGCGCCTGCGGGTCGAGCCAGCGGCCTTCGTAGAGCAGCCTGCCCAGCCGCCGGCCCTCGACGTGGTACGCGGCCAGGGTGTCCTCGTTGTGGATCGCGTTGACCAGCCGCTCGTATGCCGCGTGCAGCAAGGCCATGCCCGGCGCTTCGTAGATGCCCCGGCTCTTGGCCTCGATGATCCGGTTCTCGATCTGGTCGGACATGCCCAGGCCGTGCCGGCCGCCGATGGCGTTGGCCTCCAGCACGAGGTCGACGGCGGAGGGGAACTCCTTGCCGTTGATGGCCACCGGCCGTCCCTGCTCGAAGCGGATCGTGACGTCCTCAGCGGAGATCTCGACCTCGGGGTCCCAGAACCGCACACCCATGATCGGTTCGACGATCTCGATGCCCGTGTCGAGGTGCTCGAGCGACTTGGCCTCGTGGGTCGCGCCCCAGATGTTCGCGTCCGTGGAGTAGGCCTTCTCCGTGCTGTCCCGGTAGGGCAGGTCGCGGGCGAGCAGCCACTCCGACATCTCCTTGCGGCCGCCGAGCTCGCTGACGAAGTCGGCGTCCAGCCACGGCTTGTAGATCCGCAGGGAGGGATTGGCGAGCAGGCCGTAACGGTAGAACCGCTCGATGTCGTTGCCCTTGAAGGTGGAGCCGTCGCCCCAGATCTGCACGCCGTCCTCGAGCATCGCGCGCACCAGCAGGGTGCCCGTGACGGCCCGGCCCAGCGGGGTCGTGTTGAAGTAAGTGCGGCCGCCGGAGCGAATGTGGAAGGCCCCGCAGGCCAGCGCCGCGAGTCCCTCTTCCACGAGGGCGGCACGGCAGTCGACCAGCCGCGCGACCTCCGCGCCGTACGCCGTGGCGCGGCCGGGCACCGAGGCGATGTCAGGCTCGTCGTACTGGCCGATCTCGGCGGTGTAGGTGCACGGCACTGCACCTTTCTCGCGCATCCACGCGACCGCTACCGAGGTGTCGAGGCCGCCGGAGAAGGCGATGCCGACACGTTCACCGACAGGCAGGGAGGTGAGTACCTTGGACACGAGCAGAAGTATATACACATCAATGCATGACCATGCAATGCGGCCGTGCGGCCGTGGGCGGGGCCGCGCGCGGGGCCGCCGAGGTAGGCGATGCGGCGGTGACCGAGGGCCAAGACAGACCGGCCGAGGCGGCGACGGTGGCCAGCGTGGTCCGCCGGGATCTGCTCGGCGATCTGCTCGGCATCGATTCCTCCCTCACGCACCCGCTCAGTGCTCGGGCAACCGGCCATCACGGCTCCCCGATGCACGTTGCACCCGCGATGCCAGTCAGGAACCCCGCGCTGGCGACCGGGCCGGGCTGGCGGCTGTCGATCCTCCCCCGTGGCCGGCGCGTTGTTCGGCGTCGTGAGCTCGATCTTCGGCGTGGCCCAGCTCAGCTACCGCCAGCGCGTCACCCTCGAGCGGTTGCTCGGCCGGGTCAACGCCGGCCTGCGTTTCCTCATGTGGGGCGCGGTGCCGCTCGGCGGCCTGGCCGGCGGGAGCTCCGGGGTGCTGGGCGAGTGGCTCGGCGGGTACGCGGCATTTGCCACGGGCATCGCCGTGATGAGCCTCGCCCACCTGTCCGTGGTCTCGGCACCCGCGATCATGCGCAGGGCCGCCGCGACACATCAGACGAGGGCTGCTCCCTGCGAGCCCCGCCGAGCGGCTCCGGGCCCTCGTCAGCGGCGGATGCCGATGGCCTCCAGGTATTCGCCGTCGGCCAGCACGGTCCCGTCGTCGGCCCGGTTGAACTTCTTGGGCACCTCGGCCAGGTCAGCGGCGAAACGCGCCCGCGTGGCCTCGTCCAGGGTGCCTCCCAGGCGGTGGATCGGCCCGTAGTTCGTCAGGAACCATTCCGCGAAATGCTCGGGAGAGCGATAGCAGAACTCGAACGTGCGCGTCTCGAGCGCGACCCACTCCACCTCGTCGCCGAACAGCTCCCGCAGCCGGTCAGGCGTGCCCCACAACATCGGGGACCTGACCTGCGGCGGGGGCGGCGCGTACGTCCCGATCGTCCGGAACAGTGCCCCCACCGCCCCGTCAGGCGTCCAGCTGGCCAGCCCGATCGTCCCGCCCGGGCGGGTCACCCGCGCCAGCTCCGCCGCGGCCCGCTCCTGGTCGGGCGCGAACATCACGCCGACCGTGCTGAGCGCGACGTCGAAGGACGCCTCGGGGAACGGCAGCCGTTCCGCGTCCCCTTCCGTGAACGTCACCTCCAGGTGCTCGGCGGCGGCCCGCTCGCGGCCCTGATCGAGCAGGCCGGCCACGTAGTCGACGCCGGTCGCCGCGGCGAAGCGCCGCGCGCCGGCGATGGCCGCGTTGCCCTGGCCGCAGGCCACGTCGAGGATGCTCTGCCCGGCGCGTACGCCGGCCGCCTCCACCAGGCGTTCCGCCATGATCTGCAAGGTGACGCCGACGCGTGCGTAGTCGCCGGACCCCCACGCCACACGCTGACGTTCCTTGAGCGCGACGAGGTCGACGCTCGCGGGCGCTGGTGATGTCCCCATGATTCCTCCCCTGATCCAGGCGCCGTCCCACACGGAGGCGCCCCCATCACCTAGGGCGTTCCATGCCGTGACATCACATGGAACGGAGGGGCGGAAGCATCGTCCAGCGGCCCGTTCGAGTACGACAAGAACGGTTTCGTGGAGGATGGAAGCGCGCCCATCGTTTCCGGCACCGCGCAGGAGGAGCCCGCATGACCACCGCACTCCCGGTCACCCTTGACGACGTCCACGACGCCGCCGCCCGGCTCAAGGGCGTCGCCCACCGTACGCCCGTGCTGCGCTCGCGTACGCTGGACGCCCTGGTCGGGGCGGAGGTCTTCGTCAAGTGCGAGAACTTCCAGCGCATCGGCGCGTTCAAGTTCCGCGGCGCCTACAACGCCGTGTCCAGGCTGTCGCCGGAGCAGCTGGCCAGGGGCATTGCCGCGTACTCCTCGGGCAATCACGCCCAGGCCGTCGCGCTCGCCGCACGGGAGCTGGGCAGCACCGCCGTGATCGTCATGCCCGAGGACACGCCCCGCTCCAAGGTGGAGGCCACCGCCGGATACGGCGCCGAGATCGTCACCTATGACCGCTACACCGGCGACCGGGTCGCGATCGGAGAGGCGCTGGCCGCCGAGCGCGGGCTGGCGCTGATCCCTCCGTACGAGCACCCGCACGTCATCGCCGGTCAGGGCACCGCCACGCTGGAGCTGATCGAGGAGGTCGGCGAGCTGGACGCGCTGCTGGTACCCATCGGCGGCGGAGGCCTGATCGCCGGCAGCGCCACCGCGGCCAAGGGCCTGCGCCCACGCATCCGGGTGATCGGCGTGGAACCCGAGGCCGGCGACGACACCAAGCGCTCGCTGAGCGCGGGCCGGCGGGTGTCGATCCCCGTCCCGCGCACGATCGCCGACGGCCAGGCCGCGGAGATCCCCGGAGAGCTGACCTTCTCCATCAACAAGCACCTGGTCGACGACGTCGTCCTGGTCTCCGACGACGAGATCCGGGCGGCGATGCGGCTTGCCTTCGAACGCATGAAGATCGTCATCGAGCCGAGCGGCGCCACCCCGCTGGCCGCGCTGCTGGCCGGCCGCCTGGACCGCGTACCGCCCCGGATCGGCCTGATCGTCTCCGGTGGCAACATCGACGCCGGCCGCTTCGCCGAACTGTGCTCATAGAGGGTTGGCGGGCAGCCACCCTCGCCCGCCCGATGATCCACTAAGCATGCTAACGCTCCCAGGCCCGGAATGTCCCGAGTCGCCGACTACTACGAGGCACGCTAGTGGCCGGCGGCCGGCCCGCCTCGCTCCCGTTGCGGGCGCGGTGCGCGACTACGACGGCCGGTAGCATCGACGGCATGATGCGCGGGTTGGGCGAGCTCGAGTCCACGATCATGGATCGGATGTGGGCGCGACGCCGGCCTGCCTCCGTGCGCGAGGTGCTGGAGGAGCTGCGGCAGGAGCGCGAGATCGCCTACACCACCGTGATGACCGTGATGGACAAGCTGCACACCAAGGGGCTGCTCAAGCGCCGGGCGGTCGGCCGGGCCTACGTGTACGAGCCGGTCGCCTCGAAGGAGGCCTACACCGCCGACCTGATGCGCAGCGCGCTGGCCGGCAGCGGCAACCAGGCCGCCACGCTCGTGCACTTCCTCGAACGGCTCACCCCCGAGGAGGCGACCGCGCTGGAGGCGGCGCTGCAGGTCTTCCCGCCCAAGGGCAAACGGTCGTGATCGCCGCCGCCGTTCTGACGCTCTACGCGGTCGCCGCCGCGGTCGGGTTGCCCGCGCTCGGGCGGCGGGTGGCGAGCCGGGCCGACCGGGCGCCGCGCCTGGCGATCGTGGTGTGGCTGGCGGCGGCCGGCTCCGTGGTGGCCTCGGCCGTGCTGGCGGCGCTGGCCTTCGCGGTGCCCGCCGACGTGGTGGCGCACGGCCTGGCCGGGTTGTTCGAGATCTGCGCCGACATGTTGATCCACGGCTCCGCCCTGACCTGGGCGGGCGTCGCGGCGTTGCTGGTCGCGGGCGCGGTGCCGGCCCGGCTCCTCTGGTGCGGCGTTGCCGTCCTGGCCAGGACGGGGCGGGAGAGGCGCGAGCATGCCGCGTTGCTCGGGCTGCTCGGCCGGCGCGACCGCGATCTCGACGCGATCGTGCTGGACTACGAGGAGCGGGTGGCGTACTGCCTGCCGGGCCGGCACGCGGAGACCGTGATCACTACGGGCGCGCTCCGCAGCCTGTCGCGTGCGCAGGTCGCCGCCGTGCTGGCCCATGAGCAGGCCCACCTGCGGGGCCGTCATCACCTCGCGGTCGCCGCCGCGCACGCCTTGACCAGGGCGTTTCCCAGGGTTCCCGTGTTCGAGGCGGCCCGGGTGGAGATCGCGCGGCTGATCGAGCTGCGGGCCGACGACGTGGCGGCCCGCCGCCATCCGCGCGTGCAGATCGCCGCCGCGCTGGTCGGCCTGGCCACCGGCCGGGCGCCGGCGTTCGCGCTGGGTGCGGGCGGCGCGACGGCACTGGTCCGCGTACGCCGCATGCTCAACCCCGAGCGCCCGCTCAGGCGGACCGAGCGCCTGGTCGGGCTGCTGGCCGTGGGCGCGTTGCTGGGTGGCCCCGCGCTGGTGGCGCTGGTGCCCGGCATCGCCTCGTTCCTCGCGCACCACTGCCATTCGGTGCTGGATTCGTTCTTCGCGTAAGCCTCACGCGCGGGGCAGCCCGCCGGAGGCCACGAAGATCGGCAGGGCCAGGAACATCCGGTGTGCCCGGGCGCGCTCGGTCTGCTCGGACACCCAGGCGGTCTCCTGCTCGGCAGTGATGGCCCCGGCGGCGCGCACGGCCGCGGCGTGCCGTACGAGCAGCGGCGCCATCGTCACGTCGGTGAAGACGGCCGTGTGCACCTCCACGGCCACGTCCTCGAATCCGGCGTCCAGCAGCAGATTGCGGTAACGGCGGGCGGCCCGGGGATCGGGGAGCAGGTCGGCGCGGGCGTGCACGATGGTCCTGGTGAGCGCGGGGTCGTCGGAGTCGATGACGAGCGTGTCCCAGTCCTGGCCGATCAGCACGGCCCGCCCACCCGGCGCGAGCACCCGCCTGGCCTCGGCCAGTGCCTTCGCGGCGTCGGCGAGCAGGTGGAAGACCTTGTCGGCGCGGTATCCGGCCACCGCGCCGTCCCCGAGCGGCAGGTCGCAGGCGTCCCCCACGCGGAAGTCGGCCTGGGGCCAGCGTTCGCGGGCCACCGCGATCATCTCCTCGCTGAGGTCCACGCCGGTCGCCCGCGCCCCGCGCTCCGCCAGCTCGCCGACCGCCCGCCCGGCTCCGCACCCCACGTCCAGCACGCCCGCTCCCTCTTGGAGGTCGAGCAGCTCGTACGAGCGGGCACGCAGCCTGGCGACGGCCGGCATGGCGTCGGCGGCGTCCAGCACTTGGATGAGATCTGTATTCGACATGGCAGCCAGCATGCGACTTCAAGCCGACTTGAAGTCAACGGCACGATCACCAGTTCCCGGTCTCGGGGCCCATGGCGCCGTACTTCACCTCGCCCTCACGTGCGTACGTGCTGACCACGACACCGGTGCTCGTCGTCGTGCCACCGATGAGCCGAGGCCGGCGGGCACGGTCCCGGCTCCGAAGAGCCTCTTGCCCGAGCTGTGGCACGGCCCAGCCGGCGTGCTCGAACCCGCCGTCGCGGTCTTCGTCGGGCCCGCCCGGCCCCTGCACCACGCAGTCCAGCGTCATGAACGACGTCACCATGAGCCTGCGCATGTCGATTCCCTTTCGCTCGGGTGCCTTGTCGACTCGACCAACGGGACGGGCCGAAATCGACAAGGCGCGCCGAACTTTCTGGATCCCGGGTTCAGCGGGTGAGTGTCGCCAGGCGGGCGATCGCGGCGGTCTCCGCCTCGTATATGGCGCCGAGCCGGGCGCTGAGGTCAGCGAACAGCACGACCGTGTCGGCGGCGGCGAGTGACTCGTTCGCGGTGGCCCGCGCCTGCCACAGCAGCCGGCCGCTCTCGGCCGCCTCCTCGCCGCCCGCGCTGCCGTCTGCCAGAACGCTCTCCTTGATCGCGGCGGTCAGCTCGCGGACACGGGCGAACTCCGGCACCTCGGCCGGGAGCGCCGCCTCGGCCAACCCGTGCCACAGGTCGGAGATCTCCCTGAACCGGCCGGCCAGATCGGCCAGCTCCGGCTCGGCCAGCAGCAGGGCGGCCTCGTCCAGGGCGTCGGCGAACAACTCGCGCAGGTTGCCGCCGTCCATGCCGACCGGCTCCGCGCCCTCCCACACCGACAGCAAGGCGTCGGCCAGACCGCGGCCGTCGGCGAAGACCTTCGGCCAAGCCTTGGCGTTGCGGGTGTCGGTCAGCAGCCGCGCCCACTTCCGCCAGGCCGGCAGCGAGAACGAGTCCGAGGTCGCCGACAGGTGGGCGGCGCAGTCCCGCAGCCCCTCGCGTGTCGCGTCCGCCAGCGTCGCCTCGTCCAGCTTGGCCTCGCCGAGCACGTGCAGGACGTTCCGGTACGAGGGCACCCGCGCCCGCGCGGCGTCCAGCCGCTCCCGCGGGATGCGGATCGGCGCCTGGCCGCGGTCGTCGAGGTATACGCCGCTCTCGTCACGCCGGTAGGCCACCACCGGGCCACCACCGTGCCCGTCGAACGTGGCGGGCAGGTGCCAGTAGCCGAGGTGATAACGGTCGGGCAGGATCACGCACGGCCGCCCGGCATCCAACTCGGCGGCGAGCCTGTCGCTTGCCGCCCGGTTGCCGCCCGTCCGGTGCTCCTCGTACGGCACGCCGAGCCGGCCGAGCGTCTTGGCCATCCACCGGTCGTGGTACTGCCACTGGTTACGGAAACCCAGGGTCACATGGCGGGACTGGTCGTGCTTGAACTCCCACAGTATGTAGCCCGCTCCGATACCGCCGCCGGCCAGGAACACCAGCGGCTCGCTGACGGAGGCGCTCTGGTTGACCAGGATGGCGGTGATCGCCGCGCTGGACGGATGCCGCCCGCCGGCGAAGCGCCACCCCGCGTCGGTGCGCGCCTCCGCCTGGCCGACCACGTGGTCGCGGGCTGTCGTGTAGCTCTCGCCGGTCTTGGCCATGCGCGCGCGGATGCGTGCCTTGAGCTGCTTCTTGCTGGTCATGACGGCTCTTCCTGCGACCGTTGCCAGGACCCGGCCCACGCCCGCGGCCCGTGGCGGCCGCGAAAGCATCGCCTGCCGGTCAGACCACCGCTCCCGAGGCTCCTTGCGTCCCCTTTGCCCCCGCAACCGGCGCGTCGCGTGGGGACGCGCTCAGGGGGTTGGGCGGGAGAGCACCGCCACGCACCGGATCGTAGTACAGCCACCGGCACGCGGCCAGCCACCGACTTTTGCTGGGGTAGTTGGGGCACAAGGTTATGGTCTGCCCCAGAATGGGGGGATGGCATACCCTCCACAGCCTCCGCAGCCCCACCAGCCACAAGGACCGTGGGGCCCGCAGGCACAGGGAGCACCGCAGGGACCCGGCCAGCAGCCCCCTCAACCGGGCTATGGCCAGCAGGGCCCCTACGGCCGACAGCAAGGCCCAACGGCCCCCCAGCCGCCCGGGCACGGCCAGGGCGGCGGCACTCCGTACGGGCCGCCGCAGAACCCCTACGGCCAGCAGAACCCGCACATCCCGCAGGGCCAGTACCCCCAGAGCCAGTACCCGCAGCACAACCCGTACGGCCCAGGCGGGCAGCACCGCCCGCCGCCCCAGCGGAACAACGGCCTGATCATCGGCTTGTCGGTCGCTCTGGGGGCGCTCCTCCTGGGTGGCGGCACGATCGGCGCGGTCGCCTACCTCGGCTCTCCCGACCCGGCGCCGACCGTGGCCCTGCAGAGCGCCGCGCCGTCCGCCCCCGCGACGACGCCCCAGCAGTCGGATCCCCCGTCAGCCACCCCGTCGGACCCGCCCTCGTCCGATCCCAGCACGCCCCCCTCTGACACCCCGCCCACGTCGAAGCGGGCCCAGCCGGGCTCGCCGATCACTCACAACGAGTTCGACGACTGGAACTTCGGCCTGAGTGGCGTCAAGTTCAAGGCCAACAAGGTCGGCGGCTGGACGTACAACACGTGCGACCCCGTGGACGGCGAGGGTGTGCTGGCCAGGTACGACTGCGAGCGCGCCATCGAGATCGCGTACTCGGCGTACGGGGGCCACCTCAAGGCGGTGCAGCTCATGATGGCGTTCCCGAACGACAAGGCGGCGAAGAACACCGCCACGCGGCTGGCCAAGCTGACCTCGGACGCGGTGACGTGGCGCAAGGACAAGGCGCACACCAGGTACGCGTACGGGAAGATCCGATCGGGCGCTTCCAAGAAGTACCTGATCATCACGATCGTCACCGCGGACAAGTCAGCCAAGAGCCAGGCCGAGAAGTTCCACGCGTACCTGCAGACCGACCACGCGAGCTACTTCCTGATGCGCGACCTCACGATCACCAGTTGACTCGGCCGCCGGCATCGAGGACGACAGCGGGCCGGCCCCGTACGCCCCCGAAGCCGGCCCATTACGCGCTCAAACCATTCAGCCGATGCTGAAGGCGCCCTTGAACTCGGCGTTCATGACCCCGCCGTAGAGGGCTGCTGCCGAGCACTTCCCCGCGCCCGTGAGCAGGCTCGTGTTGAACTTGCCGGTGAACCGCTGGCCCGCGAACGGGCCCTCGGTCACCACGCCGGACACCTGGGCCGTGTTGAGCACGGTGTCGTCAATGGTGATGTCGGCGTGGCTGGTCTGCCTGGCGCCGTTCGCGTCCCACACGATGGTGGCCACGCCGGTGCCGGTGCCGAACCTGCTGGCCACGCAGCTCAGGTCGACGTCGTCGAAGCTCGCGGTGATGCGGGCGGAGGTGATCCCGAGGCCGCTGTGGTCGACGCAACTGCTGCTGACGCCCCGGTACGTCACGAACTGCGACTGCTGGAACATCTGCACGCCGGGCGTGAAGTGTGTCTCACCGGCGGCCTGACAGGAGACCGAGTCAGCGGCGTACGCGGCCTGCGGGGCGGCGAGGAAGAGAGCGGACACGCCGAGTGCGGCGACGGCGGGCAGGGTTTTGCGGAGAGTGGACATGGAACTGCTCCTTTCGAGGGCAGGACGAGCACGGCGAAGGGGCGATGTGCGGCCGCCGCTCCTCCGTTGAGAGGGTTCTCGGTCACTGGACGCTACGGGCCGTAACGCAAAGGCCCCTCAAAACGACCGCCCGTGGCGGACAAGATGTCCTGGGTCGCTATGCCAGCAGTCCGCGCCGGCGTGCTGCCGCGGCGGCCTGGGTGCGGGTCGAAACCTCCAGCTTGGCCAGGATGTTCGACACGTGCACGCTCGCCGTCTTCTGCGCGATGAACAGCCGCTCCGCGATCTCCCTGTTGGTCAGCCCTTCGGCGACCAGCCGCAGCACCTCGGCCTCCCGAGCCGTCAGCCCGGCCTCGCCCTGCCGCGGGCCGTCCTCGGCCTGCGCCCCGCCGCCGAACCGGGCCCGCCGCCCGAACTCCAGCAGCGCATTCTCCAACGGCGCCGCCCGCAGCTTGCCCGCCGTCTCCCTGGCCAGCTCCCACTCCGCCTGCGCGGAGGCCCGGTCACCGGTCGCGAGCAGCGCCTCGGCCAGGCGCCAGCGGGCCCGGGCCACCTCGTAGACGAAGCCGAAGTCGAACGCCGACACCACCTTGCGCCACAACTCCACCTCGTAGCGGCCATGAACGCGGTGCCACTCCGCCTCGGCCCGCAGCGCCCACGCGATTCCCTCGGGCCCCAGTTGTCCGCGTTCGCCTGTGGGGCCGCGCTCGACGGAGAAGCGGACGCGCTCCAGCAGGTCGTCGGCGCCTTCGGTGGTGCCGAGCTCGGCCAGCGCCCACAGCCCGACGGCGGCCGTCCGCAACACGCCGTTGTCGCCCGGGACCAGCGTCGCCAGGACCTCGCGCACGTGCTCCAGCGCCCCGGCCGGGTCGCCGTGCCACAGGGCGTGCTCGGCGGCCAGGCCTCTGGACATGTAGCCGGCCAGCTCATTCGACCAGAACGGCCGCACCCAGCTCAGCCTGCTCTCGACCGCGGGCAGGTCTCGCCCCACCTCGATGAACAACGCGAACGACGACAGGACCGCCTCGGAGAGGGTGCCGACCCGCACGGGGAAACTGCTTGCCACGTTCTCCGCCTGGTCCCACTCCCCCGCCACGTAGTGAATGAGGAACCGCAGGAAACGCAGGTCGGTGCCGTAGGTGCTCCACTTGAGCCCCGCGTCGAAGGCCATGTGGATGCCGTCATCGGCTATCTCGGCGGCCTGGGCCAGCAGCCCCTGCTCGTAGTGAACGCGTGCGTGCTGAAAGCGGGCCCGGAGGTCCATGGCCAGATCGCCGGTCCTCTCCGCGGAGGCCAGCTCGAACAGCTCATGGGCCCTGGCCACGTCGCCCTGGTGCTCGACGAAGGAGGCCAGCACGATCAGCGCGCCGACCTCGGCGTCCTTCGTCCCCGCGGCGCGCGCCGTCTCCAGCGCCCTCGTGGCACGGGCCTCCACCTCCCGGTGACGGGGGCTCCAGAGCAATGTGCGCGTGTGGGTGGCCAGGGCACGTGCGAGCGCGGCCTGGTCCTCGGCGCTCTCCACGGCCCGCTCGGCCGCCACGATGGCGCCCGGCTGATCGTCGATCTCGTAGAGGTAGTAAGCCAGGCGCTCGCTGACCTCGGACGTCTGCGGCAGGGCACGGAGCTGGACGATCGCCCGGTGGTTGTCGCCGCTGTCGGCCGCCGTCACCGCGCTGCGGAACGCCAGCGCGATCCGGCTCTCCCCGGCCAGCTCCTCCGCGCCGTCCACCCGATCCCACAGGCTCAGCGCCTGGTCGTAGTGGCTGTGCGCCTCGGCGGGAGCGCCCAGCCGCTCGGCCAGCCGGCCCGCCTCGGCGGAGGACGCGAGCGCGCCGGCCAGGTCGTGGCCCGCGAGGTGGTGGTGCGCCAGCTCGGCCGGGGACGTCAGCAGGCGGGCGAAGGCGGCGTGCAGCCGGGTGCGCTCGCCGGGCAGCAGGTCGGTGTAGACGGCCTCTTGCAGCAACGCGTGGCGGAAGGTGTAGCCGAAGCCGTCGACCCTGAGCAGGCCACGCGAGACGATCTCCCTCACCGCGTCCTCGAACTCGGCCAGCGGCAGCCCCGACACCTCCCGCAGCAACTCGTCCTCCACCCGCCGCCCGGCCACGGCGGCGGCCCGCAGCACCTGCTGGCCGGCATCGGGCAGGACCTCGACCCTGGACATGAGCAGGCTGGCCAGCCCGTCGGGCAGGCTGTCGCCCTCCGCCACGGCCGCGAACAACTCCTCGGCGTAGAACGGGTTGCCGTCGGCCCGCGCGACGATTTCCCCCAGCTCACGGGCGTCGACCTCGCCCAGCGTGGTGACGTAGTCCGACAGGTCGCCCCGGCCGAGCGGCCCCAGCTCGACGCTCGTCACCGTCGGCAGGCGCTTGAGCTCGGCCAGCACGGACCGCAGCGGATGACGGCGGTGGATGTCGTCGGTGCGGTAGGTGCCCACCACGCAGACCTGCTCGGTCTGCACCATGCGGCTCAGGAAGACCAGCAGGTCGCGGGTGGAGCGGTCGGCCCAGTGCAGATCCTCGATCACGAACAACACCGGCTGCACGTCGGCCAGCAGCCCGAGCAGCGAGCCGAACAGCCGCTGCTGGGTGAGCCCGGTCGAGGGCGCGCTCTCCGTGCCGGGCAAGAGCTGGCCCAGCATGGGGTGGGCGGCGGCGGCCTCGCGCACGGCCGACTGCGCCCCGCGCAGGGCGTCGGCCAGCGGCAGGTAGGGCAGCGCGTCGCCCAGCTCGGCGCACTGGCCGACCAGCACGTGCACGCCGCGCTCGCGGGCCTGCCCGACCAGCTCGGCGACCAGCCGCGTCTTGCCGATGCCCGCGTCCCCGCCGACGAGCGCGACGCCGGCCGTGCCCTCGATGGCGGACTGGAGCACCCGCACGAGTCTGGCCAGCTCAGCAGAGCGCCCGACGAGAAGACCGTTCACGCCAGCAACTATGCCACGCCGCACCGACACTCGATTGGTCCAGAAGACTGACCTGACATTGGCTCTCATCGCCATACCAAAGCCGCTCTAAGCTGCCTGTTGTGATCTCCCCGACGACGTTCGCCTTCTTCGTCAGCGCCTCGCTGGCCCTGGTGATCATCCCTGGTCCCAACCACCTCTACATCACCGCGAGAGGGCTGGCCCAAGGCCGTGCGGCCGGCCTGGCCAGCGCGTTCGGCGTGGAGGCGGGCACGCTCGTGCACATCGCCGCCGCCGCGGCCGGCCTGTCGTATGTGATCTCGCAGTCGGCCACACTGTTCGCCCTCGTCAAGTGGGCCGGCGTCGCCTACCTGGTCTACCTCGGGATCCGCGCGTTCACCGGCACGCAGGAGGAAGGCCGCACACCGCCCCCGCAGCCGCTGCGCAAGGTCTTCCTCGAAGGTGTGCTGGTCAACGTGCTGAACCCGAAGGTGGCGCTGTTCTTCCTGGCGTTCCTGCCGCACTTCGTGGACCCGGACGCGGGCTCGCCCGCGCTGCAGGTGGTCGTGTTCGGCCTGACGCTGCTGCTCCTGGGCCTGATCTCGGACATCGTGTACGCGTGCACGGCCGGTGCCCTCGGCGCCCGCCTCACCAAGCAGACCAAAGCGCTGCGGTACGTCAGCGGCGTCGTCTACCTCGGCCTGGGCGTGGCCACGGCGTTCGCCGGGAGAAAATGACCCGTATGGCGCCGAGGAAGCAGCAGGAGATCTTCGATGCGACGTTGCGGCTGGTCTCCGAGAAGGGCTACGACGGGCTGACCGTGGAGGGGGTCGCCGAGCGCTCGGGCGTCAACAAGACGACGATCTACCGGTGGTGGCCGTCGAAGGCCGCGCTGCTGGGGGCGGCGCTGGTGGAGGCCGACGTGCTGGAGTTCGACACGCCGGACACGGGCAGCCTGCGCGGTGACCTGGTGGCGCTGGTCGAGGCCGTCATACGGCTGCTCACCGAGCCTCCGGCCAGCGACATCGCCGTCGCCGCGCTCGCCGCCGCCGTGCGCCACCCGGAGCTGGACGGGCGCCGGTTCTTCGCCGACCGCTTCGCGCGGGAACGAGAGATCTTCGAACGCGCGGTACGCCGGGGCGAGCTCAAGGAGTCCGTGGACCCGATGCTGATCGTCGACATGCTGGCCGGGGCCGTGTGGATGCGTGCGGTGTTCCGCGGCCTGCGCGTGAGGGACGACTTCGCCGACGAGGCGGTCGCGGCGCTCCTCGACGGCATCTGAGTCAGTAGATGAGCTCGTACGCGTCTGGCCGCACCCGCCTGGTACGCGCCCAATACTCGAACGTGAACCCCGGCCAGATCGTCCGGTTCACTCCGTGCTCGTCCAGATACCAGGAATGGCAGCCGCCGGCGTTCCACACCAGCGGGTCGAGCCGCGCCCGCAGCCGCCGGTTGAACGCCCGCTGCGCCTCCGTGCGCACGTCGAGGGCCCTGGCCTGGGTCCTGGAGAGCAGGCGCAGGCATTCGACGACGTAGCGCGCCTGCGATTCGATCATGAACACGACCGAGTTGTGTCCAAGGCCGGTGTTGGGGCCGAGCAGGAAGAACAGGTTCGGGAAACCGCTCGTGGCGATGCCGTAATAGGCCTCGACACCGTCCTTCCAGGCGTCCTGGATCGTCAGTCCGCCCCGGCCGGCGACGCGCTGGTCGGCGAGCGCGTCCACCACCTTGAACCCCGTGCCGTAAATGATCACGTCTACCTCGTGCTCGACGCCGGCGGCGTCGATGATCGAGCGCTCGCGGATCTCGATGATCCCGTCAGTGACGAGGGAGACGTCGTCCCTGGTCAGGGCCGGATAGTAGTCGCTGGAGATCAGGACGCGCTTGCAGCCGATCAGGTAGTCGGGGGTGAGGGCGCGGCGCAGCTCCGGGTCGGGGACCTGCGCCCGCAGGTGCCTGAGCGCGAGCCTCTCGTGCGGCTTCATCAGGCTCGGGTGCACGGCGAAGCCCAGTGCCCTGGTCTCCAAGGCCCAGTAGATGGCGTTGCGCAGGGTCCTGGTCGCGCCGGGCAGACGCAGGAGTTTGCGCACGCCGGGTGAGAAGGCGAAGTCGGGCTTGGGGATGAGCCATGGCGGCGTGCGCTGGAAGACCGTCACGTGGGCGGCCGACGGGGCGATCTGGGGGATGAACTGCACGGCGGAGGCGCCCGTGCCGATCACGGCGACGCGCTTGCCGGCCAGGTCCACCGTGTGGTCCCACTCGGCTGAGTGGAAGGCAGGGCCGGCAAACACCTCGCGCCCCGAAATTTCAGGGAATTTCGGGATGTGGAGGGCGCCTCGGGCGGCGACCACCGCATTGGCCCGCAGGATCTCGCCGTCCTCCGTGGTGACCGACCAGGCGCGGCGGTCGTCGTCGTACTCGAGGGCCGAGACGTTCTTGCCGTACCGGATGTGCGGGGTCACGCCGTATTTGCCGGCACACGAGCGCAGGTAAGCCTGGATCTCCTGCCGCGGGGCGAACATCCGGGACCAGCCGGGGTTGAGCTCGAACGAGAAGGAGTACATGGGCGACGGCACGTCGCACGCGCAGCCGGGATAGGTGTTGTCGCGCCAGGTGCCGCCCAGCTCGCCGGCCTTCTCCAGGATGACGAAGTCGTGGTACCCGGCTTCCTTCAGCTTGATGGCCATGCAGATCCCGGCGAAGCCGGATCCGACGATCACTAACCCTGGGCTGCCCACGAGGACCTCCTATTGGACTCTCAGTCCAATGTAGGTCAACAAGGGAACCACGAAAACCCGCCACGGCGTCGGGGCGGGTGATCCTGGTCTCGGGGCCTACTGGAGGAGAAGGAAGGCGGCCACTCCGACGATCACGATCGCCGCGACGACCGCGATGATCGGCAGCAGGGGCGACTTCTTGGGCTTCGCCGAAGCCTCCTGCTCGCGCGCCTGCGCGAACGCACGGAACGCCTGGGTGTTGCCCGCGGGGTCGATGTGCTGGTCAGACATGGGCAGCAGCCTAGCGTGATCGGCTGTGCCGTTTGTGCCGTTTGGCGGGATCTTATGGACAACCCCTGATGGGAGGACCACCCCATTCGGCGGATAGCTTTGAAGCATGCTCAGGACCCTCCTCTCACCCCGCGTCATGGGGTTGCATGTGCTCACGATCGGGGTCCTGATCGCCTTCATCCTGCTGGGACGCTGGCAGCTCGGTGTCTTCCAGGACTCGGGAAAGCCTCGCGCCGCCGCGGATCCCACGCCTGTCGCGGTCGCCACCCTCGCTCCGGTCGGCGCTCAGATGGACGGCGAGGCCGTCGGCCGCAGGGTAACGGCGGAGGGCGTCTACGAGGCCGATCGCCAGTTGCTGGTGGCCGACCGGCGGGCCGACGTGGACGCCCCCGGCGGCAAGGCCTCGCACGATGCCGGCTTCTGGGTGCTCACCCCGCTCCGGCTCGACGACGGCACACTGGTGCCGGTGGTGCGGGGCTGGGTCGCCAAGGGCGACGACCCGGCGGTGTCCGCGGTGCCACAGGGCAGGGTCGCGGTGGCCGGGCGACTGCGGCCCCAGCAAGGCACCGACAGCGTGCAGCGGCGCGCCGAGGGGCTGCCGGCCGGTCAGGTTCAGACGGTGTCCACGGGCGAGCTGATCAACCTGTGGACCGGGCAGAAGGTACGCACCGGCTATGTGGTGGCGCAGCCGCCGTCCGGTTCGCTGACTCAGGTCAAAGTCGCGCCGCCGGAGGTCGGTGGCACGCTGACCTGGCGTAATCTGGCATATGCCGCTAACTGGTGGATCTTCGCGGGATTCGCCGTTTTCATGTGGTTCCACTTCGTCCGCGACGCCGTACGGACGGATCGGGACCGCGCCAAGTCCCCTGAGATGGCTCTGGAAGGTTAAATCGTGGAATCGGCTCTGAAGCCCTTCCGGGTGCTCGCCTACGTGGTCGGCGTCATGCTGCTCGTGCTCTGCCTCGCCATGGTGCTGCGTTACGGCTTCGGCGACGCGACCATGTCGAAGATCACCGCGCCGATCCACGGCGGGTTCTACATGATCTATCTGCTCACGGTCATGAATCTGGGTATGAAGGCGCGCTGGACGTGGCAGTACATGCTCGGCGTGATGCTCGGCGGCACGGTGCCGTTCCTGTCGTTCTACGTCGAGCGCAGGGTGACCCAGCGCGTGCAGTCGGCGCTGGCCGCGGCGGAGGCCTGAGCGGCCCCCGCCGGCCGCGGGCTCAACGGCCGATGCCGCGCCTGCGGACCCTCTTGAGCCGCTCGCGCTGGGACGGGTCGAGCATGAAGTAGCCGACCACCGGCGCGGCGATCACGCCGAGCACGACCAGCAGGGTGATCGTGCTCCACCCGAAGATGATCAGTGAGAGCAGGACGGCGGCACCCGCGCCGATGGCGTACTTCTGGACTGGCGACATAGTCAACTTCCTCCGAGCCTCTCGAGCACGGAGCGCACGCCCCGCCTCTCCCACATTGTGCGTCGTGGATTCAACGAGTGAGCCTATTGTCTTGGTTCCCCATCGCGATGTATCTCAATGACGCGCCAGGATTGTCAGCTCCCGGCGCAGCTCGTCCAGTGACGGCCGGTCGGCCGGATTACCCGACAGCAGCCTGAACAGGATCGGGGCCAGCGGTCCCGCCCTGCCCAGCGACGCGCCCGGCGCGGGCGGCGTGCCCTCGACGGCGGCGAAGAGCGTGGCCCCCAGCGACCACAGGTCGGCCGCCGGGCTCTGCACGCCTTCGGGGGCCGTGTACGCGGGCAAGGTGCCCGAACGCAGTGACGGGAGCAGGGTCGCCCGGCCGTGCGCGTCCATGAGAACGTTCCCCGGCTGCACCCCGCCGTGGATCCCCCGCTGGAGCCGCTCCAGTGCGGCCAGGCCGATCGCGGCCACCTCGGCGGGCGGCAGCGGTCCCAGCGACTCGATGAGCAGGTCCAGCGGCTGCTCCAGGGCCAGCCGTTCGAGCGTCTCGCGGATCAGCTCGACCGGCGGCGGTCCCGAGGGGTGCAGCGTCGCCCTGATCAGCGACCTGAGCGGGTCCGGGCCCTCGGCAGGGGTCTGTCCCGGCGGCCGGCCCTCGATCGCGAAGTGCAGCGTGGCGCCCAGCGACCACAGGTCGGCCGACGGCCAGGTGCTGCGGCTCGGCAGCCCGAACCCGGTCAGCACCGCCCGGCCCGTCCTGGTGAGCAGCACGTTGCCGGGTTCGACGTGCCCGTGCACGATCGCCGCCGCGTGCGCGGCGGTCAGCGCGGACAGCACACCGACGCCGACCCTGGCCGCCTGCATGACAGGGAGAGGACGGCGCGAGCGCACGGTCTGCTCCAGCGACGACCCCGAGACGAACTCCGTGATCAGCCACGGCGTGCCGTCCTCGACCACCACGTCGAGCACCCGCACGATCGAGGCGTGCCGGAGCGCCATCGCCCGGCGTGCCCGGTGCAGCACGGCGTCACGCAGCTCCGCGGCGATCCGCAGTTGCCTGACCGCGACGTCGCGGTGCCCCGCCTCGTCGAAGGCCAGGCGCACGGAGCCGTCGCCCAGGGTGTTGAGCAGCCGGTATCTACCGGCTAGCTTCCTGGTCTCTCCCATTTCGAGGTGCACGATAACCTCCGTCCGCACCCCGTGGCCATCACGCCGAGCCGCCGGCCAGCCAGGCCTCGTGCGCGTCGTGCACCTTCCGCCAGAGCTTGTCCTTCTCCTCGGTGCTCACGTCGTCGAGCGGCAGCAGGAAGATGTCCGCCAGGGCCGCGTAATAGTCGCGGGACGTGCTCAGCGTGACGGAGTTGGCGCCGGCGCCGATGCGGGACAGGACGAGCCCGCGCAGGCTGTCCACGCCCCACGCGTCCCGCCGCTGCACCGCGGCCACGCGGACGAAGCCCGACGTCGGGGAGGTGGTCAGGTGTTGGTGCATCTCCACGAACGCGGACATGTCCGTAGGGGTGGGATCGAAGTCCATGCCTTGGAACGAACCACTCGGATCGTGGTCGAACCGCCAGCCGCCGGGCGCGATCTCCGACGGGCGCAGGACGTACTCGAAGGGCCCCTGCCGGTACGTGCCCGCCACCAGCGGCAGCGGCTCGTGCAGCGCGTCGCCGAGACCGAGGTCCACCAGCCACTCGCCGCCGGGATTGTCGTCGGACGGCAGGCCGCGCACGGTGAGCACGAGGTGGTTGGCGGTGATGCCGGGCTCGCCGCCTCGGTTCTGCACGCCGCCGACGTGCCTGGTCACGTCGTAGCCGAGCGCCGTGGCGAGCGCGGAGAAGCCGCCGTTGAGGTGGAAGCAATAGCCGCCCCGGCCCCTGATGATGCGCTCGGCGGACTCGAGCGGATCGACCGTGGTGGGGCGGCCCAGCCAGATCTCCAAGGCCTCGTACGAGACCTTCTCGATGTGCGCGATGTGCAGCGCGCGCAGGTTCTCTGCGCTGACGGGGGCGTTGAGCAGGTGGGGCAGACCGATGCGGCGGAGGTATCCGGCTGTGTTCACCCGCCAAGTCTGCACCGTATATGCACGCTTAAGGAGGTGTCGTCTGCACAGCGCGCTTCTAGTCTTTCGTACGTGGCAGAGCAGCGACGCATCCTCGTGGTCGAGGATGATCAGACGATCGCGCTGGCCGTACGGAATCGGCTGGCCGCCGAGGGCTTCGACGTCAGGGTGGCCGGCGACGGGCAGGACGCCCTCGTCCAGTACGGCAAGGCGGAACCCGACCTGGTGATCCTCGACCGGCTGCTGCCGGGTATCGACGGGCTGGAGGTGTGCCGCCGCATGCAGGCGGCCAGGCCGGTGCCGGTGCTCATGCTGACCGCGCTCGGCGAGGAGACCGACGTGCTGGTCGGGCTCGGGGTGGGCGCCGACGACTACCTGGCCAAGCCGTTCAGCATGCGCGAGTTGGTGGCGCGGATCCACGCGTTGTTGCGCAGGGTGGAGCGGGCCGCCCAGCTCGCCGTCGAGGACACCGTGATCAGGGTGGGCGAGGTGGAGATCGACACCGCGGCCCGCCGGGTGTTCGTACGGGGCATCGAGGCACAGCTCACCAGGACCGAGTTCGACCTGCTGCGCCGCCTGGCCGAGCGGCCCGGGCACGTCTTCGAGCGCGACCGGCTGCTGTCCGACGTGTGGGGCTTCTCCGAGGCCGCCGCGACCAGGACCGTGGACAGCCACGTCCGGGCCTTACGCCGCAAGCTGGGCTCCGACGTGGTGCGGACCGTGCACGGCGTCGGCTACGCGCTGGTGCGCCGATGAGGCCGCTCGACTTCCTCGGCCGGATCAAGGTCAAGCTCGGCATCGTGATCGTGCTGGCCGTGGGCACGGCCTTCGTCGTGAACGAGGTCGGGCTCAACTCCGGGCTCTCCCGCGAAGTGCGGATCGCGGTGGCCGTCGTGCTGGCACTGATCATGGTGCAGGTCCTGGCCATGGGGATGACCAAGCCGCTGCGCCAGATGGCCAGCGCCGCCCAGACGATCGCCAAGGGCCGCTACGGGCTGCGCGTCAACGCCACCTCGCGGGACGAGGTGGGCGAGCTGGCCAGGGCGTTCAACGCGATGGCGGCCGACCTCGGTGAAGTGGACAGGCAGCGCCGCGAGCTCGTCGCGAACGTCAGCCACGAACTGCGCACCCCGATCACGGGGCTGCGGGCCGTGCTGGAGAACGTCGTGGACGGCGTCTCCGCGCCCGACCCCGTCACCATGCGCACCGCGCTCGCCCAGACCGAGCGCCTCGGGCGGCTCGTGGCACAGCTGCTGGATCTGTCGCGGCTGGACTCGGGAGTGCGGCTCATCGAGCCCGAGGCCGTCGCGCTGGCGCCGCTCATCGAACAGGCGGTGCGCGAGGCGGCGCTGTCCCGTGAGGACGTCGTGATCCGGGCCGTGGTGTCCGGCGATCTGGTGGTGCGGGCCGATCCCGACCTGCTCGCGCAGGTCCTGGCGAACCTCCTGGACAACGCGGTACGGCACAGCCCGCCGGATGGGTTGGTGACCGTGAGCGGGGCCGCAGAGGGGTCCGGAATGCGCATGGTCGTCGCCGACCAGGGGCCGGGGATCCCGGTCTCGGCCCAAGGACGCGTCTTCGAGCGCTTCTCCCGGCTGGACACGGGGCGGGCGGCCGACTCCGGGGGTGCGGGGCTGGGCCTGGCCATCGTGAAGGAGATCGTCGAACTGCACGGGGGTTCCATTCGCATCGACGATGGTGCGGGGTGCCGCATGGTCGTCGATTTACCAGGGAGGACGACGATGGCTGACGCGCCGTTAGAGGCCGGGCAGCATGCGGCGGAGGTACGGCGGCCGGTCGCGGCCGCCGTACCCGCCGAGAGGACGGGGGAAGCCCCGACCGACGGGCGCGCCTCGGATGACCGGCGCGCCTCAGATGACCGGCGCGCCTCAGATGACCGGCGCATCCCGGACGACGAGCACCCTCCGGAGGGCGAGCGTGCCGCAGGCGACGGGCGCGCCTCGGAGGACCAAGCTGCCGCAGCAGACACGACTGCCTCGGAGGACCAGCGTGCGACCGGCGACCGGCGCGCCACAGGCGACCGGCGCGCCGCCACGGACGATGCCGTGCCTGCGTGGCCGGTGACCGCAGGAGGCGCCATGGCCGCACGAGGCACCGCGGCCGCAGAAGGCGTGCTGACAGCAGGCAGCGCGGCTGCGGATGCCGGCGCCCTCACGGCCGGCCTCATGGGGGCGGTCGCGACGGCGGACGGCGCCGGCACAGCGGTGGGTGCGGGCACGGCCGTGGGGCCGGGCACGGCGGCGGCCGCAGGCACAACCGTGGGCGCAGGCACAACGGCAGGTCCGGGCACAACCCTCGGCGCAGGCACAACGGCAGGTCCGGGCACGACGGTGGGCGGCGGCACGGTGGTGAGGGCGGGTGATCGGCGGGCCGGTGCGGGAGCGCCGATGCCGCCGACGCCGGGGAGCGCGTTGGCCAGGATGATCGGTGGCGGCGTCGTCGGAGTGCTGCTCGGCTTCCTCGTCGGCATGTTCGCCGCCGTGGTGGTCAGCGTGACTGTCAGTGACGCGATGGCGCTCGTCACGTTCGTCCTCTGCACCGCGATCATGGGAGCACTCGGCGCGGCGCTGGGCGCCGGCTCGGCCCGTCGCGCGGCCGACGCGGCTTACCGGTCGGCCTACCACGCGCCGACCCACCCCGTGGCGCAGGCGGCCCATGGGCCGGCCCCTGTTCCGGGTCAGCCCGCAGGCCGGCCGGGAATGCAGGCGGGTGGCCGGTTGGCGGCGCAGGCGGGCGGCGACCCCATGAGCCAGGCAGCCGTCCAGGGAGCTGAAGAGCCCGCGGGCCAGAGGGTGGTACATGCCGGGCAGGCGGCGACGCATGCGGGCGAACAGCCCCGAGGGCAGGGGGCGGCGGCAGGGCATGCCGCCGAGCCATACAGGGGACAGGCGGCCGAGGCATATCGAGGGCAAGCGACCGAGCCATACAGGGGACACGTGACCGAGGCATACCGAGGGCAGGCGACCGAGCCATACAGGGGACAGCTGCCGCCGCCTCCCTACGTGCCGCCGCCGTTGTTCCCGAAGCCCGAGTTGCCGGAGCCGCCGCGATGGTTGTTGCCCGCCGCGGCCGGAGCCGGGGTGTTCGCGGCCGTGGCGCTGCCGGAGGCGCAGGTCGGGCTGGGGATCGTGCTGGTGTCCATGGTCCTGGGCGCGGCGGCGCTGCCGGCGGTCGCGCGGCGGATGACGCCGTGGACGGTGGCGTTCGGCCTGACGGCGTACTGGCTGATCGCCATGGCGGCGGTGCGTGATGCCGACTGGCTGGTGACGATCCTGCTGATGGCGGGGACCGGACTGGGCGCGCTGGCCGTGTCGGGGGCGGGCGCCGGATGGCTGGGGGTGATCAGGGGCGGCGCGTCCGTGCTTCTGGCGCTCGGCCCGGTGCCGTGGTTCCTGGCCGTCCCGATGAAGAAGCTGACGGCCCGGCGGCGCGTCATGCCGATGCTGGCCGCGCTGGGCATCACGGCGGTGCTGCTGCTGGTGTTCGGGCTGCTGTTCAGCTCGGCGGACGCGGTGTTCGCCTCCTACGTGGAGCGGCTGACCACCGCGCCCGCCTGGGCCGAGTCGGCGCCGATGCGGATCTTCCTGTTCGCGGTCTTCGCCGTGGTGCTGGCGGCCGTGGTGCTGGTGGCGCTCAGGCCGGTGGTCGACCCCGTCGGCCCGGACACCAAGTTCACGGTGAGCAGGAGCGTCTGGATGGTCCCGCTCACGGCGGTGAACCTGCTGTTCGCGTCGTTCGTGGCCGTGCAGATCACGGCGTTGTTCGGCGGCAACACGTGGGTGCTGAAGACGGCGGGGCTGACCTACGCCGAGTACGCCAGGGAGGGATTCTTCCAGCTCGTGATGGTCAGCGTGTTCGTGCTCGGCATGGTCGCGGTGGCCGGCGGGCTGCTCAAGACCGAACGCCGCGAGCGCTGGGTGCTGGCCTGCCTGCTCGGCGTGTTGTGCGGGCTGACCATGGTGGTGCTGGCCTCGGCCCTGCACCGCATGAACCTCTACACGGAGGCCTACGGCCTGTCCCGGCTGCGGATCTCGGTGCAGGCCACGGTCTGGTGGCTGGGCGCGGTGTTCGCGCTGGTGCTGCTGGCCGGGGCGGTACGGCTCGCGGGCCGCGGCTCAGGCTGGCTGCCGCGCACGATCGTGCTGGTCACCGGCCTCGGCCTGGGCGCGTTCGCGATCGTGAACCCCGACCTGCGGGTCGCGTACACCCAGGTGGAGGTGCGCGGCGTCACCAACATGGACTCCGACTACCTGGGGGACCTCGGCGCGGAGGCGGTGCCGGCGCTGGACCGGCTGCCGGAGCCGCAGCGCAGTTGCGTGCTGGCCGACGTCGTCAAGGTCAACGGGCTGGATCGGCCGGACCCGTGGAACGGGTGGAACCTGGCCCGAGCCCAGGCCCGCGACCTGCTGGCGGCGCGGCCGATCGACAAGTCGGTCAACTGCGCGGGAGCGGTGTCGCGCTCTGATTGAATCTTGAGGTGAGGTTCGACGTAGTCATCAGCGGTGGGCGGGTGCTCGACGGGACGGGCGCCCCGCCGTACCGGGCGGACGTGGCGATCGCCGGCGATCGGATCGCGGCGGTCGGCCGGCTGGACGGCGCGCAGGCGGAGACCGTGGTCGACGCGGCAGGGCGGTTCGTCGCGCCGGGCTTCGTGGACTGCCACGCCCACGGCGACGCGGCCGTGTTCGATCCGGCGGTGCAGCGGGCGGCGCTGCGGCAGGGGGTGACGACGTTCGTGCTCGGGCAGGACGGGGTGTCGTTCGCGCCCGGGTCGGCCGAGACCGTCGCGTACGCGTCGCGTTACTTCGCCGCCGTCAACGGCCCGCCGGCCACGAGTGCCCGGTCCGGCGAGCACCCGCAGCCGTTCGACGGCCCCTTGAGCGTCGGCGAGTTGCTCGGCTCGTACGACCGCGCGGTGGCGCTCAACACCGCCTACCTGCTCCCCCACGGCACCATCCGCTACGACGTCATGGGCCCGTCCCCGGATCCGGCCACACCGGACGAGCTGGCGGCGATGTTGCGGCACGTCGAGCGCGGCCTGTCGGAAGGCGCGGCCGGGCTGTCGAGCGGGCTCGAATACCTGCCGGGCCGCTACGCCACCGCCGAGGAGCTGGCCGCGTTGTGCGCGCCGCTCGGCGACCTCCCGTACGTCACCCACATGCGGGCCTACGGCGCCCGCGCGGGCGTGGGCATGGCGGAGGTCATGGACATCGCCGGGCGCTCGGGCGCGCCCGTGCACGTCTCCCACCTGCACGGACCGGCCGACGTGCTGCTGCCGCTGGTGGAGAAGGCACTTGCCCGGGACGTGGACCTGACCTTCGACACCTACCCCTACCTGCGGGGCAGCACGATCCTGGCCATGATGGTGCTGCCGCCGTCCGTGCCGGGCGCCGACACCGGCCGCGCGCTGAAGATGATCGCCTCGGAGGAGCTGGACGACTGGTGGCCGACGCTGGCCGAGACGTGGCCCCGGCTGACCGTCTCGCACGCTCCCGGAATGGAGTGGGCCGAGGGACTGACCATCGTGGCGGCCGCTGAGCAGGCGGACATGGAGCCGGCCGAATTCTGCCGCCGCCTCCTGACGGAGACGCGGCTGACGGCGGGCGTCGTCTTCGCCCGGCCGGACGAGGGTCCTGAGGGCGAGGAGTCGGTACGCCGGATGTTGCGCCATCCTTCGCACACCGGCGGCTCCGACGGCATCTACGTGGGCGGGCACCCGCATCCGCGCGGTTTCGGGGCGTTCGCCAGGTTCCTCGGGCGGCATGTCAGGGAGCTCGGCGACTGGACGTGGGAGCAGGCCGTCGTGCACCTGGCGTCGCATCCGGCCCGGCGGTTCGGGCTGGCTGACCGGGGGCTGGTGCGGGCGGGGCTCGCGGCCGACGTGGCGGTGTTCGACCCGGCCGAGGTGGGTGACCGGGCGACGTACGCGGCGCCGCGCACGCTCGCGACCGGCGTCGACGACGTGCTCGTGTCGGGGGTTCGCGTGCTGGCCGGGGGCGAGCTGACCGGAGCCACGCCGGGGCGCGCCCTCGGGGCCTGACCTGGGGGCGCTGGACGCGTTCCCTTGCTGATCGGTGGGATAGGGTCGGACCCGGATGAAGGGGGTGCTGTGCAGTCCGTCCTCGAGCAGGCCATCCTCGATCAGGCCGCGCGGCGGCTGTCGATTTTCGACGGGGGCCTCGGCTTCCCGCTGATGGTGGTGCATCGGGACGCGCTGGAGCACAACGTCGCGACGATGGCGGCGTTCGTCCGCGACCACGGGCTGGAGCTGGCCCCGCACGCCAAGACGCACATGTCGGCCGAGATCGCCGCCCGGCAGCTCGCGGCGGGCGCCTGGGGGCTGACCGTGGCGACGCCGCGGCAGGCGCAGACGGTCCGGGGGTTCGGGGTGGATCGGATCATGGTGGCCAACCAGGTCGTCGATCCGGCCGGGCTCGCCTGGGCGGCCGGGGAGCTGGAGCGGGATCCGGCGTTCGAGTTCCTGAGCTTCGCCGACTCCGTGGCCGGGGTGGACCTCCTCGCCCGGCACGCCGGGCCGCGGCCGTTCCGCGTGCTGGTGGAGGTGGGACACGAGGGCGGGCGGGCCGGCTGCCGCACGCTCGACGAGCTGCTGCGGGTGGCCGGGCACGTGCAGGAGACGCCCGGGGTCGAGCTGGCCGGGGTGGCCGGGTACGAGGGCGCGCTGAAGAGCGCCGCCGAAGTCCGGAAATATCTGGACTCGCTGCAGGAAGCCGTCGAGTACGTCCGGGTCAAGAGCCCGATCCTCAGCGTGGGCGGCAGCCAGTGGTTCGACGTGATCGGGCGGGAGCTCGTCGCCGCCCAGGCCAGGATCCTGCTGCGCAGCGGCGCGTACGTGAGCCACGACGACGGCTATTACCGCGAGCGCACCCCGTTCAACCGCATCGACGGCGAGCTGCGCCCGGCGCTGGAGGTGTGGGCGCACGTGTTGTCCACCCCGGAGCCCGGATTGGCGATCGTGGGCATGGGCAAGCGGGACGCGCCCTACGACGAGGGCTTGCCGATCCCCCGGCGTGCCGGCGTCACCGTCGTGAAGATGCAGGACCAGCACACGATCGTGCGGGCCGACGGGCTCAAACCCGGTGACCTGCTGGCCTTCGGCATCTCCCATCCCTGCACCGCCTTCGACAAATGGCGCGTGCTGCCCCTGGTGGACCCGGACTACCGTGTCGTTGGCACGATAACGACCAACTTTTAGGGAGATCGCGTGAAAAAGGAGCTCCGGACGAGCGAGGGGGCCGCCCCGATCGGCGCCTACTCGCAGGGCCTCGTGGTGGGCGACTTCGTCTACACCTCCGGCATGGGGCCGCTCGACCCGCAGACCGGCGAGGTCGTCGGCGACGACGTGGCCACCCAGACGCACCAGGTCATGCGCAACCTCGGCGCCATCCTCGCCGCGCACGGCCTCGGCTTCGACGACGTGGTCAAGTCCACGGTCCACCTGCAGCACCTCAAGCGCGACTTCGCGGCCTACAACGAGGTGTACCGGTCATACTTCAACGCGCCCTACCCCGTGCGCACCACTGTGGGGTCCGAGCTGCTGGACATCCTCGTGGAGATCGACTTCGTCGCGCACAAGAGCGCATAAGGTCGGCTCGTGGACAGTTCGGTTTACGTCTTCGTCGAGGACCTGCGCGGCGAGGGCGTCGAGCGGGTGCTCGACAGGATCAGCGGGTACGGCGTGGCCGGCATCACCGTCGGTGCCGTGCACCACGCCTCCCGCGACGTCACCCCGCACGGGCTGTCCAGGCTGACCGTCCGGCAGGACGGGGCACACTTCGCCCCGTCGGCCGGCTTGTTCGACGGGCTGCGGCTGTCCCCGGTGCCCGGCTATGCGGATGCGTTCGACGGTCTTCGGGAGGCCTGTGCGAAACGGTCCATGAAGCTCCACGGTTGGACGGTCTTCCTGCGTAACGCCACGATCGGCATGGAGCATCCGGACGTGACCGTACGCGACTGCTTCGGCGACCGCGGCTCACCGGCCGACCTGTGCCCGGCCCATCCGGACGTGCGCGACTACGCGGTCGCGCTGGCCAGAGCGGTGGCCAGGCTGGGGGTCGACAGCGTGGTGGCCGAGTCGCTGCACTTCCGCCAGTTGGAGGCGCAGCGGTCGTTCGTGCCGCTCGGGCCGATGGACGCGTACCTGTTCGGGCTCTGTTTCTGCGACTACTGCATGCGCCGGGCCACCGACCTGGGCGTGCAGGCCGAGGTGGCGCGGGAGGAGTGCGCCGGGATCGTGGGGCGCGTGCTCGACGGCGACCCGCCTGCGCAGGGCGAGGTGACCAGGGCGGCGCTGACCGCGTATGCGGGGCCTGATGTCGTGGCCTACGCGCGGGCCCGCTCCGAGACCGTCACGACGCTGGTGTCCGAGGTGGCCTCCGCGGTGGCAGAGGAGGGCTCCAAGCTGGTGTTCGTCGACTCGACGGGCGCGGTCAAGGGGTACGCCGACGGGCTGCCGACGCCCGGACTCGCGGCGCACGACGCCTGGCAGCTCGGGGTCGATCTGGTGGCCCTGGGTGACCTGGTGCCGGCGTTCGGGGTGCTGGCGTACGCGCGGGACGCGGCGCGGGTCGCCGACGACGTGGGCGCCTACCTGCGGTCCGTGGGCAAGGACCGGGAGGTGCGGGCGGTGTTGCGGCCGGGCCATCCCGACAGCGACTCCGCCGACCGGCTGGTCGCCAAGGCCCGCGGGGCGAAGGCGGCCGGGGCGCTGGCCGTGGACTTCTACGCGTACGGGCTGGTGCCGCACCCGGTGCTCGACCGCATCCCGGCCGCCCTGTCAGAAGCTCTGTGACTCCCCTCGGCCCCTTTTCCCGCACGTCCACGCTCCCCGCCGTGCTTCGGTGGCGGCCCTTGGAGGTTGGGGGTCCACTCGCAGGGCGGGCGCGGGCGTCTACGGCGGCGGCGCTGCGATGAAGCGGCAGGCGCGGAACCCGGGACTAGGCGGTGCTGAACAGGCAGAACTCGTTGCCCTCGGGGTCGGCCAGCACCACCCAGTCGTCGTGCGTGGCCTGCAGGGTGGCGCCCAGCGCGGTCAACCGGGCGAGCTCGGCGTCGGGGTCGGGGCTCTCCAGGTCCAGGTGGAGGCGGTTTTTGACGATCTTGCGTTCGGGCACGCGCTGGAACCACAACCGCGGCGGGCCGCCCTCCACCAGCACCGTCGGATCGTCTTCCGGGTCGTCGACACCTTCGGCACGCAGCCGCGCCAGCTCGGCCTCGTCGTAGGGGGCGACGGCATAGCCGTCCAGCACGGCAGCCCAGAACCTGGCCAGCGAGGCGGGGTGCCGGCAGTCGATCACGATGTCACGCAGCCTGGCCACCGGGCCTCCTCGCCTCGATGAGGAACCTGCTGGAATGCGCCACGAACGGCCCCTCGGCCTCGATGCGCTCGTGCAACGCCCGCAGCTTGTCCTGGTGCCGCTCCACGGAGAACCCGGGCACGATCCAGATCACCTTGCGCAGGAAGTAGATCACCGCGCCGATGTCGTGGAACTCCATCCGCAGCCGCTCATGCCTCAGGTCCACGACCTCCAGACCGGCGGACTCGGCCGCCTCCCTGGCCCGCTCGGGGTCGCGGCCCGAGCCGTCGTGCGGCCCGAGGAAGTGGTCCGTGAGCTCGGCGACGCTCCACGGCCCGACCTGCTGGGAGAAGTAGGACCCGCCGGGCCGCAGCACCCTGGCGATCTCCGCCCACCACGTCGCCACCGGGTGGCGGCTGCTGACCAGGTCGAAGACCCCGTCGCCGAACGGCAGCCGCGGCGCCTCGTCGTCGGCCACCACCCACGCCCCGCGCGGGCGCAGCCGGGAGGCGGCCAGCTGAAGGTTGGGCGGCCACGACTCGGTGGCCACGGTCACCGGCGGCAGGGTGGGCAGACCGGCGAGGATCTCGCCGCCGCCGGTCTGGATGTCGAGCGCGGCACGCGCCCCGGCCATCCGACCGGCGAGCAGCCGCGCGTATCCCCACGAGGGCCGTTCCTCGCTGGCCCGGCCGTCGAGCCAGGAGAAGTCCCACCCATCAACGGAGACGGTACTCGCCTCCTGGACCAGGTCGTCGTACGTGCACCGCATCCTTTGACCTTGTCAGCGGACAGGCACGGCGCTCAACCGAATTTCGGTCATGCGAGGCGGCCGCGTACGGCCGCCCGGTCGATCTTGAGTTGGTCGATCAGCTCCGCGACGGGGTCCGGCCGCCGCTGCGCCAGCAGGGTGAGCGCCAGATGCCGCGGCGCCTCCTCGGCCCTGGTCTTCGCCGGCGTGGCTTTGACGGCCTGGTTGATGACCTCCCGGGCGCTGGACGTGAGCGCCGTCCCGGGGACCGGCGGATGGTTGTGCGGCGCCTCTGGCATGTCGGCGACGTCCAGGCCGAGCATGCGCAGCGCCGCCTGGTCGAGCGCTTTGAGCGCGGCCCGCGCCCCCTCCAGATCCACGCCGAGTGCCCGCGCCGAGTCCGGGTGGTGCAGGAGGCCGAGCAACAGGTGCTCGGTGCCCACCCGCCGGTCACCCCGCTGCCTGGCCTCCTCGAACGAGGCCGTGACGACCACATGAAACGGGGTTTTTTGCTTGCCGAACATCGCGAGTCCTCATTTCCCGTACTTGGCGTGCACAGACTGCCGCGACATGCCGAGTGCGTCGCCGATCTGCTCCCAGGTCCAGCCCTGCTCCCTGGCCAGCCCCACCGAAACCGCCTCGACCTGCTCGGCCAGCCGGTGCAACGCTCCCACCGCCCGCAGGCCCATGGCCGGGTCATTTGCCCTGATCTGCCCGAAGAAATCTGCTCCATCCACGCTGTCAGTCTAGCTTGACAACTCGAGGCGTGTCAACCCAGCCTGACATCAGGGAGGATGGACCGTCACACCCAGCCCGGCTTGACCAGCCCGGACTCGTAGGCGATCACGACCAGCTGGGCCCGGTCGCGGGCGTGCAGCTTCATCATGGCCCGGCTCACGTGGGTCTTCGCGGTGGCCGGCGACATGAACAGCTTGGCGGCGATCTCGTCGTTGGTCATGCCGGTGCCGACCAGGGTGAGCACCTCGCGTTCGCGCTCGGTGAGCTGATCGAGGCCGTCGGTGGTGACCGGCTCCTTGGCACGGGAGGCGTACTCGGCGATCAGGCGGCGGGTCACGCTCGGCGACAGCAGCGCCTCGCCGGCCGCGACCACGCGGACGGCCTGGATCAGCTCGGCCGGCTCGGTGTCCTTGACCAGGAAGCCGCTGGCGCCGCCGCGCAGTGCCTCGAAGACGTATTCGTCCAGCTCGAACGTCGTCAGGATGATGATGCGCGGCCCTTCGGGCATCTGGCGGGTGGCGGTCAGCCCGTCGGTGCCCGGCATGCGGATGTCCATGAGCACCACGTCGGGCCGGTGCTGGGCCGCCAGCCGCACGGCCTCTGCGCCGTCGGAGGCCTCGGCCACCACGGTCATGTCCGCCTGGGCGTCGAGCAGCGCCTTGAAGCCCGCCCGGACCAGCGCCTGGTCGTCGGCCAGCAGCACCTTGATCATGAGGTCTCCTCGGGTAGGGGCAGCCGGGCCTCGACCTGGAAGCCCGCGCCTGACGGGCCGGCGACCAGCGTCCCGCCCAGCGCGGCGGCCCGCTCGCGCATGCCGGGGATGCCGTTGCCGCTGCCGGACTCGGACAGTACAGCAGGCGTGGTCGCGCCGGTGTCGGTCACGCGGACGGCGAACTCGCGTTCGCCGTACTCCAGCCGCACGGTCACCGCCGCGCCGGGAGCGTGGCGGGCGGCGTTGGTGAGCGACTCCTGCACGATCCGGTACGCGGCCCGCTCCACCGAAGGCGGCAATGGGCGTGAGCCGACCCGCTTGAGCGTCACCTCAAGCCCCGAGCGCTCGATCAGCTCGTCGAGCCGGTCGAGCCCGGCCGTGGGCGAGCGCGGGGCGCCCTCGCGCAAGACGTTCAGCACCGAGCGCATCTCGCCCAGCACCTCCTTGGACGCCGTCTTGATGGCGGCCAGGGCCGTCCTGGCCTGTTCGGGGTTGTCGTCGATGAGGTGCAGCGCGGTCGAGGCCTGGACGTGGATGAGCGAGATGTTGTGCGCGAGCACGTCGTGCAGCTCCTGCGCCATGGTCAGCCTCTCCTCGCTGGCCTGCCGTCTGGTCTCCTCCTCGGCGGCGCGCTGCTGCTGGGCGCGGCGCTCACGGGCGATCCTGACCAGCTCGGCGGCCACCATGGTGAGCAGGATGAACGAGGACACCGCCAGGTCGTGGAAGAGCCCGCGCTCCGGCTGGGTGGTGGCCCAGGGATAGACGATGAAGGTCACGAGCGTGGCCCCGGCCAGGATCCAGGCCGTCAGCCGATGCCGCCGCAGGACCAGCAGGACGAGCATGACGATCGGCGAGATGAAGACCCCGCCGTAGGGATAGCCGCCCCAGACGTAGACGTAGGTGGCCAGGAGCGTGACGACGGACGTGGTGATCGGGAACTTCCGGTGCAGGGCGATCATCAGCGGCCCGACCAGCAGCAGCCCGTAGGCGAACGGGTCGAGCGGCTCCCTCCACGTCTGCCCGCGCTGCGCACCCTGGGACAACACCACCTGGAACACGGCGGCGATCAGGGCGAGGTAAGGGGCGAAGCCGGACTTCGAGCGCACGCCTCAACGCTAGGTCACCACCCTGACCAGCGCATCACCCTCATGTCGCAGGGGGCCCTACCACGACGGGCGTACCTGGTGACATGGTGGAGATCATGCGTCGCATGCTCGTTCCCGCAGTAGCAGTCCTCATCACGCTCGTGCCCGCGTCTCCCGTCGCGGCCGAGCCCCAGCAGAAGGTCCCGGTCGCCAAGGGGTACGGCGGCGCCGTCGCCACCGTCGACCTGGACGCCAGCAAGGCCGCCCTCTCCGTGTTGAGAAAGGGCGGCAACGCCGTGGACGCCGCGGTCGCGGCCGGGGCGGTGCTCGGGGTCACCGAGCCGTACTCGGCCGGGCTGGCCGGCGGCGGCTTCATGGTCTACTACGACGCCAGGCAGCGTAAGGTCTTCACGATCGACGGCCGCGAGACCGCCCCGCAGGCCATGACCTCGACCTCGTTGGAGGGCATCCCGTTCGCGGAGGCCGTCACCAGCGGATTGTCGGCCGGCGTGCCGGGCACGGTCGCGAACTGGGACCTGGCCCTGCGCCGATTCGGCACGATCTCGCTCAAGCAGGCGCTCCAGCCGGCGATCGAGGTGGCCTCCAAGGGCTTCCTCGTGGACCAGACCTTCCACGACCAGACCGCCGCCAACGCCGACCGCTTCAAGGACTTCACCTCCACGGCCGCGTTGTACCTGCCGAACGGCGCCCCGCCGCCCGTCGGCTCGGTCTTCAGGAACCCTGAGCTCGCGGACACGTACCGGGAGCTGGCCAAGCGCGGCCCCGGCTGGTTGTACGGCGGGCAGCTCGGCAAGGACATCGTGGCCACCGTCAAGCAGCCACCGGTCACCCCGGGCACCACCCGCAACGTGCGACCCGGCCTGATGGAGCTGGCGGACCTGCGGGCCTACCGCGCCCTCATGCGCGAACCCACCAAGATCTCCTACAAGGGCATGGACGTGTACGGCATGGCGCCCCCGTCCTCCGGCGGATCCACCGTCGGCGAGGCGCTCAACATCCTGGAGTCCCTGCCTGAGGTCGGCCTGCACGAGTACCTGGAGGCGTCCAAGCTGGCCTTCGCCGACCGCGGCAAGTACGTCGGCGACATTCCCGGCGTCCCGCTGACCGAGCTGCTGTCCGACGGCTTCGCCAAGGAGCGGGCGTGCCTGATCGGCGAGCAGGCGATGAAGCCCCCGGTCGCGCCGGGCAACCCGGACGGCTCGTACGAGTCCTGCGCCCAGCCCACCGGGAGCGCCACTCCGGTGGCGGACGAGGGCCCCGAGACCACCCACCTGGTCGTGGCCGACCGCTGGGGCAACGTGATCGCCTACAACCTGACCATCGAGTCCACCGGCGGCAACGGCATCGTCGTGCCCGGCCGCGGCGTGCTGCTCAACAACGAGCTGACCGACTTCACCTTCGGCCCGGCCCCCGGCGACCCCAACCTGCCCGCCCCGGGCAAGCGGCCGCGCTCGTCGATGGCGCCGACGCTGGTGTTCGACGACGGCAGGCCGGTGCTGGCGGTCGGCTCCCCCGGCGGCTCGACGATCATCACGACCGTGCTGCAGATCCTCCTCAACCGGTACGAGTTCGACATGGAGCTGCCGGAGGCGCTGGCCGCGCCGCGCGCCACGCAGCGCAACACCGCGCAGACGCAGGCCGAGCCGGCGTTCCTGGGCCTGTACCAGGACCAGTTGACGGCCCGCGGGCACAGCTTCGTCTCCACACCGGAGATCGGCGCCGCCACGGCGCTGGAGTTCCTGGGCGGGGGCCGCATCCAGGCCGTGGCCGAGCCGACGAGACGAGGCGGCGGCAGCGCGATGGTGGTCGTGCCGACCAGGTAAACATCGCTCAGGGCGCAACTACTGTCACTGGCCGCGTCCAGGGGATCGCGTTACGTTGCGTGTACGGCTTCCGAGTGAGTGGGGACACGCATGCAGTCGATCGCCAGGTTCTGCGGCCAGTGCAACTGTGGTGTGGAGGCCGCGAAGAGCGGGTCTCCGGACAGCCTGGCGCTCGCCCACTGAGCGACCAGTGAGTACAGCCGCGGCCTTGCTGGCCGGCGGGGTCGCCGCGGGGCTGGTGGCGGGGACCGCGACGTGCACCGCCGCGCAGGGCGGGCTGCTCATGGGCCTGGTCGACCGGGAGCACGGCCGTGATCCGGCTCTGGTGGGGTGGTTCCTGGCGGGGCGGCTGGCCTCGTACACGCTGGCCGGGGCGCTCCTGGGGCTGCTCGGCTCGGTCGTCAGCCTGCCGCCCGAGGCACGGGCGGCGCTGCTGGTCACGGCCGGTGTCACGGTGATCGTCTTCGCCGTCCGAGCCATGCGGCGCCGGCACTGCGCGGCGCCGCGCGACGGCCAGATCTCCCGCTACAAGGCCCCGCTGCTGGGCGCGGCCACCATCCTCGTGCCGTGCGGCGTCACGCTGAGCATGGAGATGATCGCCATCTCCAGCGGCTCGCCGCTGGCGGGGGCCGCCGCCATGGCGGGCTTCGTCGTCGGGACCACCCCGGCGTTCGCGCTGCTCGGCTACGCATTGCGATGGATCTCTCGCACCAGCCTCGTCAGGCTGGCCGGGGTCGTGGCGATCGCCGCCGGGCTCTGGACCGTGGGCGCCGGGCTCAGACTGGGCGGCTGGCTGCCCGAGACCGCACCACCCGCGACGACCGGTCCCGTGTCACGGACCGTCACCATCTGGGCGACGCGTGACGGCTACCGTCCGGCCACGGTGCCCGCCCCCGCGGGCGTCCCGGTCGAGATCGTCTTCAAGCAGGCCGACCGCGGGTGCACCGGCACGGTGGTGATCGACGGCCGCGACGTCGTGCTGCCGGCCACCGTACGGCTGCCGCCCCAGCCGCCCGGCACGCTGCGTTACGTCTGCGGGATGGGCATGTACGCGGGCTTCATCAACTTCTCGTAGTTCCTTATCTTGTCGGTGATTACGCTCCGCGATCGCGCGATCACATGTCACCCTGTCGCCATGGCCTGGCAAGGAGAAGTGGCGGCGCCTGCCATACCGGCGCCCCGCGTGGGAGACGAGCCCGAGTTGCTGGCCGCCGCGCAAGCCGGCGACCCGCAGGCCGCGCACCGGCTCGGCAAGCTCTATGCGCAGCACGGCGACAAGGTGGCCGCCCGACACTGGTGGGAGCGGGCCGCCCTGGGCGGCAACGTCGACAGCGCCTTCAACCTGGGCGTCTGGCACGAGAAACACGGCAGCCTGGACGCGGCGATCACCTGGTACGAGACGGCCGCCGCGACCGGCGACGCCGAGGCCGCGACCAACCTGGCGACGCTCCTGCTGGAGCAGCGTGGCGACGTGGCGGCGGCCAGAAGGTGGTTCGAGAACGCGGCCCTCGCCGGTTCCAGGGCCGCGGCCCGCAGGCTGGCGCTGGTGTGCGAGGACGCGGGCGAGCTCGGGGCGGCACGCGAGTGGTATCGCCGGGCGGCGGTCGACGGCGACCCGGCCTCGGCGCACGACCTCGGTTTCCTGGCCTACGCGGCGGGCGACGACGAGGAGACCGTGCGCTGGTGGGAGTACGCCGCGAGGGCCGGCCACGCCGAGTCCGCGTACTGCATGGGCCTCTATCTGAACGCCGGCCGCGACCCCGAGGGCGCCGAGGCGTACTTCCGGCTGGCCGCCAAGAGCGAGCACCCGGGCGCCGCCTCCTGGCTCGGCGGGATCGCGCTGTCCAGGGGCGACCTGAGGACCGCACGAGCCTGGTTCGAGCAGGCCGCGAACGCGGGCCGGATCGAGGACCAGCGGATGGCCGGGTTCGTCTGCGTGGAGCTGGGCGACTGCGGGGCGGCCAGCCACTGGTTCGGCCGGGCGGCGGCCGGCGGGGACGCCGAGTCGGCCTTCAACTACGGCCTGCTGCTCATCGCCGAGTTCGGCGACCTGGCCGGCGGCCGGCACTGGTTCCGCCAGGCCGCGCAGGCCGGCCACCACGGGGCGGCACTCGAGCTGGGCGGGCTGTTGACGGCGGCCGGCGAGCTGGGCGAGGCACGGGAGTGGTTGTCCGACCCGCCGCCACCCTCCTGGACCGGCCCCGCCGAGCCCGAGCTGGCCGCGCGGGCCGAGCTGGCCGCCGCCGCCACAGGCCGCAGGGACGGCGTCCCTCTGGACGTGGCGGCCTTGACCGAGGTCCTGGGCACCTGGGACGTGGTGACCAGGCCGCTGCACGACCATTCCGACGTGGTGGGGTGGCTGGTGCAGCGCAGCGGCGTGCACCTGAGCGCCATCGAGCACCTGGCATCGGTACGCGGCACCCTGCTACGTCCGGGCAGCGCGCCGTGGCCGAGCCCCGGCGAGATCCAGCACGTCCTGGCCACCGCCCGGGACCTGCGGAAGCGGCTCGGCGTGCGCTAACGCTGGCCGAGGTGGAACAGGTTGCCCTCGTCGTCCTTGAAAACCGCCGACCAGCCCCACGGCTCCTGCTTCGGCGCCTGCGTGAACTCCACGCCGCGGGCGGCGAGCTCCTCGTGCGTCTTGACGATGTCGTCCGCCTGGAACAACACGTAGTTGGGCATGTCCTTGACCAGCGCGGGCCACTTGGGGTCGGCCTTGATGATGACCAGCCGGGTGCCACCGGCGGGCGGTTCGACCTCGATCCAGCGGTCCTCGCCGTACGGCATGTCTCTGGTGACGGTGAAACCCGCCTTGCCGCTCCAGAAGTCGACGGCCCGCTGCTGGTCCTCGACGTAGATGGTGACCTGGCTGATGCCGAGCGACATTGCTCCTCCTCATGGTTGTATCCGAGTTGGATATAACCACCGCGATGCTATGGTGTCAATCATGCTCACCGCCGCCGGCTTCTACGTGCTGCTCGCCCTGGCCGGCGGCGCTGGGCACGGCTACGCGGTGATGCGGTTCGTCGAGGAGGTCAGCGGCGGCGCCGTGCGCCTGGGGCCCGGCACGCTCTATCGGACGATCAGCCGGCTGGTGGCCGACGGCCTGGTCGAGGAGTCCGACGACGCCGACCCCGCCGCGCCGCACGACGCCAGGCGGCGCTACTACAAGCTGACGCCGGAGGGCGAGCGGGCCGCGCGGGCCGAGGCCGAGCTGATGGCCCGCATGGTGAGCGCGGCGAGAGAGGCAGGATTGATCGCATGACATCGCTACGCCCCCAGGGGCTGTGCCCGCACCTGTTCGTCCGCGACGCGGAGTCGGCGATCGCCTTCTACCGCGAAGGCCTGGGCGCGGTGGAGGTGTTCCGCAACACGCTGTCCGACGGGACGATCCTCTTCGTGGAGCTGCAGCTCGGTGCCGGCCGACTGCTGGTGAGCGAGGAGACGCCGGGCCTGGGCGCGCTGGCGCCGCCGACGCTGGGCGGCAGCCCGGTCCTGATCCTGCTGGAGGTGGGCGACCCCGACGCGATGGCCGAGCGGGCGATCGACGCCGGGGCCGAGGTGGAGCAGCCGGTGCGAGAGGTGTTCTGGGGCGAGCGGTACGGCGTGCTCCGCGATCCCTTCGGCCACCGGTGGGCGGTGACGACGGCAAGGGAGCAGCTGACACCCGACGAGATCGTCCGGGGCACGACATACCGCTCGGAGGAGGACTAGACGACCTCGGCGACCGGCGTGAACGGCAGGCCGAGCGCCTCGGCGACCGGCTGGTTCGTCAGCAGGCCTGCGTGCGTGTTGAGGCCGCCCGCAAGGCCGGTGTCCGCCTTGACCGCGTCGCGCCAGCCCCGGTTGGCCAGCTTGACCGCGTACGGCAGGGTCGCGTTGGTCAGCGCGTACGTGGAGGTGTTGGCCACCGAGCCGGGCATGTTGGCCACGCAGTAGAAGACCGACTCGTGCACCTTGTACGTCGGCTCGGCGTGCGTGGTCGGGCGCGAGTCCTCGAAGCAGCCGCCCTGGTCGATGGCGATGTCGACGAGCACCGAGCCCGGCTTCATCCGCGCGACCAGGTCGTTGGAGACCAGCGTCGGGGCCTTCGCGCCGGGGATCAGCACCGCGCCGATGACCAGGTCGGCCTGCAGGACCTCCTGCTCGATCGCGTACCGGGTGGAGACCAGCGTCTTGAGCCGGCCCTGGTAGATGGCGTCGATGTAACGCAGGCGGTCGATGTTGGTGTCGAGCACCGTGACCTCGGCGCCCATGCCGACGGCGATCTGCGCCGCGTTCAGCCCGGAGACGCCGCCGCCGATCACAACGATCTTCGCCGGCGCCACGCCCGGCACGCCGCCCGGCAGGATGCCGCGGCCGCCGTTGAAGCGCATGAGGTTGTACGCGCCCACCTGCGGCGCCAGGCGCCCCGCGACCTCGGACATCGGGGCGAGCAGCGGCAGCGCGTTGCCGACCTGGACGGTCTCGTACGCGATGCCGGTCGTCCTGGCGGTCAGCAGCGCGTCCGTGCAGGCGCGGGAGGCGGCCAGGTGCAGGTATGTGAACAACACCAGCCCTTCGCGCAGCCGGTGGTACTCCTCGGCGATCGGCTCCTTGACCTTGAGCACCATCTCCGCCTCGCCCCACACGGCGTCGGCGCTCTCGATGATCTTCGCGCCCGCCGCGAGGTATTCCTCGTCCGTGATGTGCGAGCCCAGGCCCGCGCCCTGCTGGACGAGGACGTCATGGCCGTTGCGCACCAGTTCGTGAACGCCCGCGGGCGTGGCGGCGACACGGTACTCGTGGTTCTTGACCTCGGCGGGGACGCCGATCTTCATGGCGGTGGTTCCTTTCGGGAACCGGCACACCGTTGTGCCGGATGGAGGGGGTACTACAACCGGGCCCAGGCCTCGGTCAGCACGCCGCGGAGGACGGATCCGATCTCCTCGAACTCCTCGGGACCGGCGATGAGCGGGGGCGCGAGCTGGATGACGGGGTCGCCGCGGTCGTCGGCCCGGCAGTAGAGCCCCGCGTCGAACAGCGCCTTCGACAGGAAACCGCGCAGCAGCCGCTCCGACTCGTCCGCGGTGAACGTCTCCTTGGTGGCCTTGTCCTTGACCAGCTCGATGCCCCAGAAGTAGCCGGCGCCGCGCACGTCGCCGACGATCGGCAGGTCGCGCAGGTCGTCGAGGGTCTGCTTGAACAGCGGCTCGTTCCTCGTCACGTGCCCGAGCAGGTCCTCGCGCTCGAAGATGTCGAGGTTGGCCAGCGCCACGGCCGCGGACACGGGGTGCCCGCCGAAGGTGTAGCCGTGCGCGAACATTTCGTCGCCGCTCTTGAACGGCTCGAACAGCCGATCGTGCGCGATCATGGCACCGATGGGCGAGTAGCCGCTGGTCATGCCCTTGGCGCAGGTGATGATGTCCGGCACGTAGTCGAACTTCTGGCCGCCGAACATGGTGCCCAGCCGGCCGAAGGCGCAGATGACCTCGTCGGAGACCAGCAGCACGTCGTACTCGTCGCAGATCTCGCGCAGGCGCTGCCAGTAGCCGGGGGGCGGCGGGAAGCAGCCGCCGGCGTTCTGCACGGGCTCGGCGAAGACGGCGGCCACCGTGTCGGGGCCCTCCATCTCGATGGCGCGGGCGACGCGGTCGGCGGCCCAGATGCCGTACTCCTCGGGCGTCATGCCCTTGACGCCGGTGATCTCGTCCGCCCGGTAGTGGTTGGTGTTGGGAACGCGCACGGACCCCGGCACCAGAGGCTCGAACATCTGCTTGAACGCCGGGATGCCGGTGATCGACAACGCGCCCTGCGGGGTGCCGTGGTAGGCGATCTGCCGGCTGATGACCTTGTGCTTGAGCGGCTTGCCGATCAGCTTGTAGTACTGCTTGGCCAGCTTCCACGCGGTCTCGACGGCCTCGCCGCCGCCGGTGGTGAAGAAGACGCGGTTCAGGTCGCCGGGAGCGAGCGCGGCCAGACGCTGGGCCAGCTCGGCCGCCTTGGGGTGGGCATAGGACCACAGCGGGAAGAACGCCAGCTCCTGGGCCTGCTTGGCGGCGGCATCGGCCAACTCCTGGCGTCCGTGGCCGACCTGGACCACGAACAGACCGGCCAGGCCGTCGAGGTAACGCTTGCCGTGGATGTCGTAGACGTACGCACCTTCACCCCGCACGATGGTCGGGATCTCGGACTGCTCGTACGCGCTGTGTCTGGTGAAGTGCAACCACAGGTGATCTTGCGCGGCCTTCAGGACGTCGTGTTCCGGCTGCGTCATGGCTATCTTCCCTCGTCAGTGAACTCCCCACAGTCTGCATGTTCACTTCGAATTTGCCAAGCGAATCGGTCGCGGCATTGTGCATGAAAGTCGGGATCCGCAGAACCACTATGTAACAGCAACGAAATCCGCATGTAGATTGGGCCGGCAGGTCGCGCGTGTCCCCGCATCCATGGGGCTTGTGTGATCCAATGAGAGGCAAACTGTCCAGATTTTGTTGACCGGGGGACCGTCCGTTGACTCCTGACCAGATTGAGAGCGCCGTCGCCGCCTCGATGCCCCAGGCCATCGAGGAGCTCAAGCGACTGGCCGCCATCCCCTCCGTGGCCTTCCCCGGGCACCCGGAAGAGCCGGTGTTCGCCGCCGCCGCGGTGACGGAAGAGCTGCTGCGTTCCGTCGGCCTGCCGCACGTTCAGCAGGTGGCCGTCGAGGGCAGTTTTCCCGCGATCTACGGCGAGGCCCCCGCGCCGCCCGGCACGCCGACGGTCCTGCTGTACGCGCACTACGACGTGCAGCCCGCGGGCGACCCGGCTTCCTGGCGCACGCCGCCCTTCGAGCCGACCCTGATCGACGGCCGCCTGTACGGCCGGGGCTGCGCGGACGACAAGTCGGGCATCATTTCCCACATCACTGCCCTGCGTGCTTTCCAGGGCCGTTTCCCCGTGGGCATCAAGGTCATCATTGAGGGCCAGGAGGAGTACGCGGGCGAGCGCCTGGAGGCGTTCGTCGAGCGCAATCCCGACCTGCTGCGGGCCGACGCCATCGTGGTGGCCGACACCGGCAACCCGCGCGTCGGCGACCCGGCCGTCACCACGTCGCTGCGCGGCATGGCGGCCTTCACCATCGAGGTCCGCAGCTTGAAGGAGGCCGTGCACAGCGGCTCCTTCGGCGGCGCCGCTCCCGACGCGCTGGCCGCCCTGATGCGCATGCTGACCGCACTGCACGACGACAACGGCGACATCCGCGTGCCCGGGCTGCCGCGCGGATCCTTCCTCGGGCACGGGCCGTCGGAGGAGGAGTTCAGGAAGACGGCGGGCGTCCTCGACGGTGTGTCGCTGGTGGGCTCGGGGTCGCTGGCGGACCGGCTCTGGTCCTCCTACGCGATCACCGTCACCGGCCTCGACGTGCCGACGGTGTCCGGCGCCGTGAACGCCGTGCAGCCGGTCTCGCGTGCCCGCGTCACGGTGCGCGTGCCCCCGGCCGGAGACCCGAAGACGACCGTGAACGCGGTGGTGGAGTTCCTGCGTCAGGTCGCGCCGTGGGGTGTGCAGGTGTCGTTCGGCGACTTCACGGTGGGCTCGGGCTTCCAGGCGGACTCGGGCGGCAAGGCCCGTTCGGCCCTGAACCGGGCGATGGAGCGGGCCTTCGGCCGGCCGCCGCGCGACGTCGGCGCGGGCGGCTCGATCCCGCTGGTGAACACGCTGCTGAAGCAGTTCCCCGCGGCGGAGATCCTGTTGTTCGGTGCGGAGGATGAGGACGCGGCGATCCACGCGCCGAACGAGCGGGTGGATCTGGAGGAACTCCGCAAGGTGGCCACGACCGAGGCCCTGTTCCTCCAGGAGCTCAGCCTTCCCTCGGCGCTGGGCATCTAGAGGTGTGAGCAGAGCTCGATCAGCTGCCGGTGGGAGCCCTGTGTGCCCTCCGGCAGCTGATCGGGCCGGCACCACTTCGCTTCCAGGATCTCCAGCGGGTCGAGCTTGAGCGTGCCGCCCGTCAGCACGGCCTCGTAGGCCACCTCCACCCGCAGGCTGAATCCGCTCTTCAGCCGGATGAGCCGGCCTGTCTTCACGGTCAGGCCGGTCTCTTCGAGGACCTCCCGTTCGACGGTGTGCTCGAACGTCTCGGACCGCTTCGCGTACCCGGTGGGGAATCCCCATTGGCGGCCGTCCGGCCACAGCCGGTGCTTGAGCAGGAGCACCCGGCCTTCGTCGTCGCGTACGACGCCGGTGACGCCGACCATGAACGTGGCGTGCTTCAGCCACACCAGCCGCCACTGCAGGCGGCCGCCCAGCGACCTCCACACCCGGGTGAGCAGCCGTAGCACTGTGCCCCCTTCGACGTGATCGTTCTCTAGAGTCTGTGTCATGGACTGGCAGGAATGGCATGACGAATACGATCGCCCGGAGTCACGACTGTCCCAGCGGCTGCGGGTCGTCCAGAGCCGTATCCGGCAAGCGTTGGACGCCGCGGCGCCCGGGCCGGTGAGAGTGATCAGCATATGCGCGGGGCAGGGCCGTGACCTTCTCCCCGTGCTGGCCGAGCATCCACGCCGTGGTGACGTGCGAGCACGTCTTGTGGAGCTGGATCCGGGCAACACCGAGGCCGCGCGATCCGCGGCCGAGGCCGCCGGGCTGGATCAGGTCGACGTGGTGACGGGCGACGCGACGCTCACCGACCAGTATCAGGGCATGGCGCCGGCGGACATCGTGATGTTGTGCGGGATCTTCGGCAACATCAGCGATGACGACATCAAGCGCGCCGTCGGGTTCTCCCCGCACCTGTGCGCCGGCGGCGGCACGGTGATCTGGACCCGCCATCGCCGTGCACCCGACCTCGTCCCGGTGATCTGCGGTTGGTTCGAAGAGCTCGGCTTCGAGCGGGAATGGGTGTCGGACCCGGAGGCCGGCTTCGGTGTGGGCGTCCATCGTTTCCCCGGCCCGCCCCAGCCGCTGGCGGTCGGTGAGCGGATGTTCAGCTTCGCCAATCGATGAGGGCGAGGAGCCGTTCCGCCTGAGCCGTGTCCGCGGCGGTCAGGGCGATGCCCTTGATGAGGGCCAGCAGGTCCCGTACGTCGAGGTCGGCGCGAACGGCATGCGCCTGCTTGGCCGCGTCCAGCAGCGCGGACGCGGTGGTGAGCATGGACTCGTGCCACTTCGCGACCAGGTCCGTGCTCTGGCCGTCGATGGCGGCCAGAGCGAGGTCGCGTTTGGCGGTGATGTGCGCCATGAACAGGCGCAGCCACTCGTGAAGGGCCTCCGCCGCGCCGTCGGCGGCCAGGAGTGCCTGGCCGCGTGCGCAGAGCCGGATGACCTCGTCGGCGTAGACGGCCACCAGGAGATCTGATCGGGTCGGGAAATGTCGGTACATGGTGGCGTTGCCGACCCCGGCCCGACGGGCCACCTCGTCGAGGGGAGCGTCAGTGCCGCGCTCGGCGAAGACCTGAGCGGCTGCGGCCAGCAGCAGATCGTAGTTGCGCTGCGCGTCCGCGCGGCGGGGGCGCGTTGCCGCCATTCGTCTCCTTGCTAAATGGGGAACTCTCCGGCTGCCCCGGACGACCGACGATCTGCACCGCCTCGAGCACATTCGCGACCTGCTCGTCGGCCTTGGCTGGGACGCCACCGGCGCCTCCTTCGCGATCTTCTCCCACGAGGGTTTCGCGGCCGACCTGGAGGCGGCCGCCGATGGACGGGTCCATCTCCTCGACATCGAGTCCATGTACGCGCCTCAGTAGCGCAAACGATCAGCCCGTTTCTCAGCCCTCACAACCCGGCCACGGGGCATTTGCGCAACTTTTCTTTTCTATCTCGAGAAGCGCCAGCTGGTCTGGCTATATTCGCCCTTGCGGAAGCCCAGCACCTTGACCGGGCGCACCTGGAACACCAGCGCCTCCCCGCCCTGCGGGTGGGTGAACACGCCGTCCCCCACGTCGAAGTGCCACGCGCTGCCGTACTTCGACTCCCAGGCGTCGGCGAGGCTCTTGAGCGCGCCGGGGTCCGTGACGCGCTCGGCGGCGCCCTCGACCACCAGGTCGAGCCCTTCGTGCAGGGTGCTGGCACCGGTCGTGAGCGCGCAGTTGCGGTTGGACTCGAGGTTTCTGGCCTTCTGCTCCTCCGCTCCGGTGCAGAAGTAGATCGCGTCGTCCTGCCAGACGGCCAGCAGCGTGGTGACGTGCGGGCGGCCGTCGGCGCGTACGGTGGCCAGCCAGTACGTCTCCGCGCGTTCCAGCTGTTCGCGGGCCTGCGCCCAGGGGGTGGCCGTGGCGGTGGGATCGCTGAAACGGGCATCCAGTTTCGTGGTCGGTTCCATGGCATCTCCTAAGCCGGGCTCCTACGTTTGGACAGACCTACAGGAACTCAGGAACTCATCGGCGGAAGGTGAAGCGATGGCGACGTTCGCGCTGATTCACGGTGGCGGCGGGTCCGCCTGGGAATGGCATCTGGTGGCGGAGGAGCTGCGCGGCCGCGGCCACGAGGTCGTGGCGGTGGACCTGCCGATCGAGGACGAGTCCGCCGGGCTGTGGGACTATGCCGGCGCCGTGGTGGACGCCGTCGGGGAGCGGCGGGAGCTGGTCGTGGTGGCGCACTCGTGGGGCGGGTTCGTCGGCCCGCTCGTCTGCGCCCGCCTGCCTGCCGACCTCCTGGTGCTGGTCACGGCCATGATCCCGGTCCCGGGCGAGCCGCCGAACGACTGGTGGGAGAACACCGGCTTCGGGCACCAGGACATCAGCGACCCGATCCCGGTGTTCCTGCACGACGTGCCCAGGGAGCTGGCGGAGGAAGCGATCGGGAGAGGGCGCCCGCACGTGGGCAGGGCGCTGCGGGAGCCGTGGCCGCTGGAGGCGTGGCCGGACGTGCCGACCAGGTTCCTGTTGTGCCGCGACGATCGGTTCTTCACGCCGGAGTTCATGCGCGGTGTCGTACGCGACCGGCTGGGCGTCACGCCGGACGAGATCGACAGCGGCCACGCCCCGATGCTCGCGCGCCCCAAGGAGCTGGTCGATTACCTGACCGGCAGGTCGTAGACGCGGCGGACGCTGCTGCCGAGGCGGCTCACGTCGGCTCCGTACACGTGGATGGACACCCCGACCTCGCCGCTGGTGTTGAGGACCTTGTGGATGTCTCCGGGCGGGGCGAAGCCGCTGACCTCACCCGGCCGGTTGTCGGCGCGGCCGATCTCCAGCAGATGGTCGCCCATGTCCCGGTAGAGCGTCTCGTGCTCGATGCCGCTGATGATCCCGAACGTGCACCACGCCACGTGGTCGTGGATCACCGTCTCCTGGCCCGGGCGCCACACCACGGACACGATGGAGAAGTCCTCCTGGGCGTGGAGCGGGCGGGAGACGTACCCGTCGGGCGAGCCTTCGCGCTCCAGCGGCGTGAGGATGTCGAGGCCGGGGAGGCGGTCGCGGAGCAGGTCGGCGACGGTGTACGCGGTCCGTCGTGGCCCGAGCCGCCGGGACACGATGTCGGAGATGCCGGTCACGAGCGGCTCGAGGCCCGGCCTGGCAAGTGCAGTGGCGCCCATATTCATGGTATCCCCCTAGGGAAATCGGATCATCCTTCCCCTTCTACGGTCCTACGTCGCGACCGATAGGTCCAACAGAAGTCTTATAGGCGATCCATAGATATGATTGATGAATGCTGGATGTCGTCCGTCTCCGCGTCCTCCTCGCGGTCGCCCGCAAGGGCTCGCTGACCGCCGCCGCCAAGGAGCTGCACTACTCGCAGCCGTCCGTCAGCCACCACCTCGCCCGGCTGGAGGCGGAGACCGGCGCCCGGCTCATCCAGCGCGCGGGGCGCGGCATCAGGCTCACGGAGGCGGGCAGGCTGCTCGCCGAGCGGGCCGCGGAGATCATCGGCCGCCTCGACGCCACCGCCGAGGAGCTGGCCGCCCACGTGGGGCTGCGGTCCGGCCGCGTGCGGCTGGCCGCCTTCCCCTCGGCGCTCGGCACGTTCGTCCCGAAGGCGGCCACGCTGCTGGCCGCCGGCCATCCCGGGCTGCGCCTGCACCTCACCGAGACCGAGCCCCCTGAGGCACTCAGGCTGCTGCGGGCCGGGCGGGTGGACGTGGCGGTGGTCTTCAGGTACGACGACACCGCGCCCGAGGACAGCGGCATCACCATGATCCATCTCCTCGACGACCCCAGTTACCTGGTGTCCAGCACACCGACGGACGGGGAGCTGGCCGGGCATGCCGAGGCGTCCTGGATCGCGGGCTGCGACCGGTGCCGCAGCCACCTGCTGGACGTCTGCGAGAAGGCGGGCTTCGAGCCGCGGATCTCGTTCACCAGCGACGACATCGTGGCCGTGCAGGCGCTGGTGGCGGCGGGGCTGGGGCTGACGATGCTGCCGGGGCTGGCGTTGCGCGCTCACCAGCATCCTGACGTGGAGGTGGCGGAGGTGCCGGGCTCGACCAGGCACGTGTACGCCGCCGTCTACGGCGAACCGCCCCATCCTCCGGCCACCGACGCGCTGCTGGAGGCGCTGCGCATGGCGCTCAAAGAAAGCCTTTGACGCCGCCTCCTACGATGGCCACATGCCGGATATCTCGACACTCGTCTTCTTCTCCCTGGCCACCCTGGGGCTGCTCATCGTCCCCGGGCCGGCGGTCCTGTACATCGTCACCCGGAGCGTCTCCCAGGGCCGCGCCGCCGGCCTGATCTCCGTGCTGGGTGTGCACGCGGGCTCGGTCGTGCACGTGGCCGCTGCGGCACTGGGCATCAGCGCGCTGCTGGCCGCCTCCGCCACGGGGTTCACCGTGGTCAAGTACGTCGGCGTCGCCTACCTGATCTGGCTCGGCGTACGCAAGCTGATCCGGAAGTCCGAGGGCGAGCAGGCGATCGAGCTGCGCGTGCAGTCGAAGCAGCGGCTGTTCTGGGAGGGGTTCGTGGTGAACGTGCTCAACCCCAAGACGGCGATCTTCTTCCTGGCGTTCCTGCCGCAGTTCGTGTACCCGGACGCCGGGCCCGTCGCGTCGCAGATGTTGCTGCTCGGCCTGCTGTGGATCGTGCTCGGCATGGCCTCCGACGGCACGTACGCCATGCTCGCCTCGGCGCTCGCTGATCGGGTACGCCGTTCGGCCCGCGTACGGCGGCGGCTGGATGTGGGCAGCGGGCTGGTGTACCTCGGGCTGGCGGCTTGGCTCACAACCGAGAAGGCCTGACAAGCCAGGAAATTTCTGGCGCATAGTGCGATAGTGAGATCACACGCTGATCGAGGGGACGGCACGTCCGGACGTACGTAAGAGGCCTATAGGCGGAGCCCATGGACACGCCACCACACCGCCTCGGGCTCGAGCGGGCCGTCGAGGTGTATTCGGGTCACGACGACCTCGTCGGCGTGACCGGCTCGGGCTATGCGATCGGCGCCGACCTCGTGCTGACCTCCGGAGATCTGGTGGATCCCGAGGCGCCGTGCCAGGTGCGGGCGGCGTGGTCGGAGCGGTGGGTCCCGGCCGAGGAGGTGTGGCGGGGGCGCGGCGGAACGGGCGCCGTGCTGCTCCGGGTGGCGGAAGCTCCGGCGCATGCGATCGCCGGCGGCTCGCCCTGGCGCGGGGTACCCGGCATCGACCAGGTGCGCTGGGCGAGGATTGACGGCCGAGCCCGGCATGGACTGCGCTGCGTGGCAGGGGGCTTTCCCCGAGCCGGGCAGCGGGCCGGGGAAAGGGCTGCGCAGACGCTGTCGGGTCTGGCGGATCCGCCCACGAGCGCGGTGTCGAAGGCATTGGCGCTCAGCGTGCTCACCCCCGAGCCAGAGCACCTGCCGATCTCCCTCTGGGAGGGCATGTCGGGCGCCGCCCTGCTGGCCGAACCCGCCGGGCAGATCGTCGGCGTGATCGCCACCGGCCGCAACGGGTACGCCCAGCGCCGCTTCGACGTCATCCCGGCGACCGCGCTGCTGAGTGACGAACGGTTCCGCGAGCTGGCGGGCGTACCGCCCGGGCGGCTCGAGACCGTGGCCGAGGGTGACGCGTCGGTGATCCTGCCCCATCTGCTCTGCCCCGCCCGGGATGACCTGCCGCCGGACTGCCCCGACTGGCGGCTGCTGGCGCCGCGCCACGCGGTGGTGCCGTTCCTGGGCAGGGAAGAGGAGCTCGCCAGGCTGCGGAAGTGGGCCGGCGAGCCCACGGCGCTGTCGATCGCCGTGCTGAGCGGGCGTGGCGGCACGGGCCGGACCAGGTTGGCGGTGACCTTGTGCGAGGAGCTCGTGCGGGCGGGGTGGGACGCGGGATTCCTGCCGCTGGACGCCGTCTGCGGCCCGTTGTCCGGCGACGACGCGGCAGCCAAGGCGTCCACGGGCGGGGTCGTGACGTTGGACGCCCTGCGCCCGACCTTGGTGGTGGTGGACCACCCTGAGCCGTCCTCGCCGCTGGTCGGGGAGCTGGCGCGGCGGCTGGCCAAGCACGAGCACAACCCGCCTGTACGGATCCTGCTGCTGGTTCGCGAGCCGGGCGAGGCCGAATGGTGGCGGCGTCTCGACACGGCCGCGGGCGGCTGGTTACGGCGGCTGAACACCACGACCGTTCAGCTCAACGCCAGTCCGCTCACCCTGGCCGAGCGCACGGAGCACGCGCTTGCGGCCATGAAGGCGTTCGCGCCGAGCAGGGCCGCTCTCCCCGCGCCACCGCCCCTCGACGACCCGGAATTCGGTTTGCCGCTCCATGTGCACCTGGCCGCCCTGATGCGCCTGCGCGACGGGGCCCGCGGCGACCGAGCCGCCGAACGGAGTGAGGCCGTAAGAACAGCCGGCGGGCTGGTCGGCCGGTTCCTGGAGCGCGAATACGAGCAGTGGGCACGCGTACGGCCGGATGATCAGGTGGACGACCTGACGGCGCGGCACGCGGTGGCGGTGGTCACACTGACCGCTCCCACCCTCACCGAGCTGCCCGGCCTGTTGACGGCCGTGCCCGGGCTGCGTGCCGGCCCGGCGGGCGCCGTGGCGCGGTGGCTCGGTCAGATCTTTCCCGGCGGCGAGCGGCTGACGCCGCTGGAGCCCGATGTGCTGGCCGGGCGGCTCCTGGCCGGCACCGACGGCCTGGCGGAGCTGGTGCTCGCCCTCCACGATCACGAGGGACGTACGGCGCGCCACCTCGTGCGGATGCTCGACGCCCTCCGCATGTCGGCGGGCTCGCGGCGGGTCAGGTCGGCGCTGCGGGAGCTGGTGGCGACCAGGATCGGCAGGATGGTGGCGGAGGCCGCCACGGCGTCGGGGACACGGTTGGGGGACGCGCTCAACGCGGCGCTGGGCTTGTTCGCCGACGATCGGGAGATCGCCGGTGCCGTGGCCAGGCTGCCGGTACGGCGAGGGGTGCGGCTGGGGCTGCGGGCCCTCGACGTGACGGTCGGAGAGCTGGCCGTGCGGCACCTGCGGGCGCAGAGCCGGCCGCTCCCCCTGGCCAGGGCGTTGTCCGTGGTGTCGGGTCTGCTGGCGGCCGTGGGCCGGGTGGGTGAGGCGGTCGTGGCGGCCGCCGAGGCCGTCGACATCTTCGCCGCCGCTCCCCCGTACGAGGCGGCGGGCGCGCGAGCGGAGGCCCTGTACAACCTGGGTGCCTGCCTGCTGCTCGCCGGCGAGCCCGGCAGCGCGCTCAAGCCCGTGCAGGAGGCGGCGGCCAGGTTCCGCATCCTGGCGGAGGAGGAGCACCCGGCCCGGTATGCGGGGTGGGCCGCACAGGCGCATTACAACCTGGCGTGCGCGCTGCTGGGAGTCGGGCGGACGGGCGAGGCCGTCGAGGCGTTCGCGGCGGCAGGCGGCGATCCCGAGGTCGTGGCGAACGTGGCAGGCGTGCTCTCCGTGGCTCCGCGGCAGGCGACCCCACCCCACGAGCCGACGTCGCCGCCGACGCCGTTCGAGGAGCCCGCCGGACCGCTCACCGCCGCGCCGCTGGCTCCGTTCGAGGGACTCGAGAGCGGCGGGCCGCCCACCACGGCCCTGCCGGAGCTGGCCGCCTGTCTCGCCATCGCCGCCACCACGACCGTCAGGAGCGTCGCTCCCACCGACCGTGACCTCGCCCACCGCCTCCACCTGCTCGCCGCCTGGCTCCATGACCACGGCAGGACCGCCGACGCCCTCGTCCCGGCCGCCGAAGCAGTGGCGCGGCTGCGCGGCCTGGCCGCCGAAGAGCCCGAGCTGCGGTCCCTGCTGGCCACGGCAACAGGCCTGCTGTCGAGGGTGCACGGCGCCCTGGACGACCTGGACGCCGCCACGCGGTCCGCCGCCGAGACCGCGCGCAACCTGCGTGCGCTTGTCGTGCTCGACCCGGGCGAGTACCGCCCCGCCCTGGCCGGACAACTGCTGGACCTGGGCGAGCTGCTGCTGCTCGACGACCGCCCCGAGGAGGCGCTCGACCCGCTGCGAGAGGCCATGGGCCTGGCGGCCGAGCGGCACCCGCAGGCCAGGGCGCGGCGGCTGCTCGGCCTGAGCCTGGACGAGCTGGGACGATCCGCGGACGCGGTGGCGCAGCTGGAGCTCGCGGCCGAGCTGTACGACCTCCTGAGCGCGGACGACAGCGCCTGCCGACGCCATCTCGCCGAAGTACGGGCCAGGCTCGGCCGTACGCGAACGGCCCCGCCGCCCGCCGGTACGCGGCATTGGATGCTGGCGCTGGCCACCGCGCGACCGGACGAGGCCGTGGGCCGGGCGGAGCAGCTGGTGGCCGAGCGCCGCGATGCCGTCGAAGGCGCCGGCGAGCCGGGGCTCGAGGAGATCCACGCCTATCTGTCCGCCCAGGCCATGCTGGCCCGCGCCTGGGCGGACACGGGCCGGGCGGCGGACGGGTTCGCGCTGGCCATGCAGGCGGCAGAGCTGCTCCAGCGACACGCGGCGCCGGATCGACCGCACGCGATCGCGGTCGGCCAGGTGGCGGCGGCGCTCGGGCGCACGCTCGTGGGGCTCGGGCGGCACAAGGAGGCCGTGCCCCATCTACGCACCGCCCTCGAGTCCCATGGCCAGGCCGGAGCCAGCCCGGCGTCGGGGAAGGAGCTGGCCGAGCTGGTCATCCTGGAGGCCGTCGCTCTGTCCCGCTCCGCCTGCGCGGCGGAGGCGGAGGCGGCGGCGGATCGGCTGGTCAGGTTGTACGCCGCGCTCGTGTCCGAAGGCATCGAGTCCCCTGTGGCCCTCGCCGGGGCACTGCGCCTCCAGGGCGGCATCCGCTTCGCCAGGCAGGACGTGGCGGGCGCGTTCAAGTCGGCCACCCGGGCGCTCGACGTCCTCACGCAGGAGCCGTCGAAGGGCGACCGGCTGGTGACCGCCGCCTGCCTGGAGTTGAGCGGCCTGTGCCTGGCCGAGCTGCACGACGAGGACGCCGCCAGGGCCAAGCTGGCCGAGGGCACCGCGCTGATGGCCGAGCACGGTCACCCGCCCGCGGATCTGGCGGACGCGCATCTGGCGGCCCTGCTCCGTCTGGCCAGGCTGCGTGCCCGCAAGGAGGGCCCGGCCGCCGGGATCGCCATGTACGCCCGGATCCTGGAGCTACGCCCGCTCCCCGAGGCCGACGTGCTCAGGACCCTCATCGACGACTTGTCCGCGTACGTGACCGACCTGCCGGAGGACGCGGATCCAGGCACGCTGCTGCCGCCGCTCACGGCGTTCACCGAGGCACTCGAACGTGAGGTGCCGCTGAGCGCCGACGCCGATCTGCACGACCGGCACGCCCGCTGCCTGTCCCGCCTCAGCGCCGCGGCCGCGCAGGCGAACGACACCGAGAGCGCCGTCCGGGCTGCCAGGCTGGCCGTCCACGTGCACCGGGATCTGGCCGTCTTCTCCAGCGCGCACCGCGGCCGGCTGGGACTGGCGCTCGCCGCCCTGGCCAGGCTGGACTCTGCTGATCTGGCCGTCGCCGAGCAGGCCGTCGCGCTGCTCGGCGACGCCGAGCACGGCAGGGAGCTGGCCTCCACCCTCGCCAGGTACGCGGCCGAGCTGCTCGATCGCGGCCGCCCGATGGAGGCTCTGGCCCACTGCGAACGGGCCGCGGACCTGTGCGACGAGCTGGACGACCCGGCCGTCGCCGCAGCCGTCTACGCCCAGCTGGGCGACAGCCTGGCCATGCTGGACCGTCCGCACGCTGCGCTGGAGGCGGTCACCTGGTCGCTGGCCGAACTGACCCGAGCCGGCGAGCGGGGGCAGGAGTTGCCGCATGTGCGCGCCCAGGCGATCCAGGTGCGGGGCCGGGTGCTGCGGGCCTCAGGAAGGAAGCAGGAGGCGCTGGCGCACCTGGTGGAGGCGCTGCAGATCTACCAGCGGCTGCCACGACCGGAGGCCGGCGCCGAGGTGGCCGCGATGATCGCCGATGACCTGCTGGCGGCCGGCCGCGCGGAGGAGGCCGCCGAGTACGCCAGGACCGCCACGACCGGGCACGAGGCGGGCACGGTCAAGCACGCGCTGGCACTCCAGCGACTGGCCAGGTGCCACATGATGCTGGGCGAGCTGACCGAGGCCCATGCGCTCGTCGAGCAGCTCATCCCGCTGGCCAGGCGGTCACCGGACGATCTCACGTACCGGGCGATCCTCGCCGACTCCCTGGCCCAGAGCTCGGAGCTGCTGCCACTGCTGCGGCTGGACGGCGGCACCGAGGCCGAGGCCAGAGCCCGCGAGGCCATCGCGATCTACGACGACCTCATGACCACGGGCATGAACGCCGAGGCCCTGTACACGAGCCGGGCGGGGGCCAGCCTCACCCTGGCCGCCGCGCTACGCATGCGGGACCTGGCCGCGGACGCGGTGCGGCCGCTCCGCGAGGCGGTGGCGGCGCTGGAGCGGTACGCGCCGGGCAACCCGCCGCTGTCCGGGCTGCTGGCCAGGGCGATGCTCATGCTGGGCGACGCGCTCATGGAGGCGGGGCGGCCGCTGGAGGCCGGCCTGGTCTTCCACCGGGGCACGCAGGTGACGCGCGACGTGCTCTCCAGGGCCGTCGCGCATGCCCGGCTCGGCTTCTGCCAGCTGGAGCTGGGCAGGGACGACGCGGCCGACGCCGCGCTCAGGGTCGCGGCGGGGCTGCTGCGCGAGCTGCTCGTGGACGAGCGCGACGAGGGCCTGGCAGACCTGCTGCGCGACGTGCTGCGCAGCAGGCTGACCCTGCTGGAGAAAGCCGGCAAGAACGGCGAGGCGCGACAGGTCGAGGACGACCTGCGCGCTCTCAGGACGTGATGGCCTGCACCGTCTCCCGCGCCCACCGGTAGTCGGCCTTGCCGGCCGGCGAGCGCACCATCTTCTCGACGAACGCGTACGACCTGGGCACCTTGTAGCCCGACAGCAGCTTCCTGCAGTGCGCGTCCAGTTCCTCGGCCGTGACCTCGACGCCGGGCCGCGGCTCGATGACGGCCGCCACCTTGTTCCCCCAGCGCTCGTCGGGCACCCCGGTCACCACCGCGTCGAACACCGCGGCATGCCCCTTGAGCACCGCCTCGACCTCTTCGGGGAACACCTTCTCCCCGCCGGTGTTGATGCACTGCGAGCCCCGGCCGAACACGTTCACGGTCCCGTCGACATCGACGGTCGCCAGGTCGCCGGTCAGCAACCAGCGTGTGCCCTGCTCATCGGTGACGAACGTGCGGGCGGTCTTGTCCGGGTCGTTGTAGTAGCCGAACGCGACCCGCCCCGACCGCGCCACCGTCCCGAGCTGCCCGGACCCGGGCTCGACAGGCCGGCCCTTCTCGTCGAGGACGGCCAGGTTGACCACGGAGTTCGGCTGGTAGCGCAGGCCGGTCTCCGGCGTCGACCCGGCCGCGCCCGACGCCGTGTAGCCGGACTCGGTGGAGCCGAAGTTGTCCAGGATCATGACGTTCGGGAGCAGCTCCTGCAGGCGGTCGCGGACCGCGCCGGACAGGATGGCGCCGGTCGAGCTGATCACGATCAGCGACGAGACGTCGTAGGAACTCTCCGCCAGCGCCTCGGCCATGGGCCTGGCCATGGCGTCGCCGGTGATGTTGATGGTGTTCACGCGCTCGCGCTCGACCGTCCGCCACACCTCGGCGCCGTCGAACTTGCGGATGTAGGCGACGCTCCCGCCCATCCACCAGGAAATGAACGTGGCCATCTGCGCGGCGCCGTGCATCAGCGGCGCGACGGGCAGCATCAGCATGGGGCCAGACGCGACCGCGGCGTCGATCACCTCCTGCGGCGTGGCCCGCGGCTCGCCGTACGGGTTGCCGCCGCCGAAGCCCATGAACAGGTCCTCGACATGCCACATCGCGCCTTTGGGCATGCCCGTGGTGCCGCCGGTGTAGATGATGTACACGTCCTGCCCGGAGCGCGGCGGGAAACCCCGCTCGGGCTTGCCCTGCTCCAGCGCGCTCTCGTACGGCACCGCGGAGCCGATCGCCGACTCGCCGCCCACCGAGATCAGGTGCTGCAGCAGCGGCGCCTCGCCGGCGACGGCGGCCACCCGCGCGTCGAACTCGACGTCGTAGATCAGCGCCCGGATGTCGGAGTCCCGGTACAGGTAGAGCAGCTCGGCCTCGACGTACCGGAAGTTGACGTTGATCGGCACCGCCCGGATCTTCAGCGCGGCCAGCATGCCGGCGATGTACGGGATGCCGTTGTAGAGCTGGATGCCGACGTGCTGGCCCGGCTGGATGCCCAGGTCCATGAGGTAATGGGCGAGGCGGTTGGCCTCGACGTCCAGCTCGGCGTAGGTGCGGCGGTCCGCACCGCAGATGACGGCGGTCCGGTCCCCGATCGCGTCGGCTAACCCCTCGTACAGGTCCGCATGGTTGAACTCCATCAGGGCTTCTCCCGTCCGACGATCCACATCGCGAAGAACTGGGCTCCCCCGCCATAGGCGTGGCCGAGCGCCGTGCGGGCGCCGTCCACCTGGTGCTCGCCGGCCATCCCGCGCACCTGCAGCGCGGCCTCGGCGAACCTGATCAGCCCGGACGCCCCGATCGGGTTGCTGGACAGCACACCGCCCGAGGCGTTCCACGGAATGTCACCGTCGAGCGCGGTCGCGCCCGACTCGGTGAGCTTCCATCCCTCCCCTTCCGCCGCGAACCCCAGGTTCTCCAGCCACATCGGCTCGTACCAGGAGAACGGCACGTACGTCTCCGCCACGTCGATCTGCCTGCGCGGGTCGGCGATGCCGGCCTGGCGATAGACGTCGGCCGCGCAGTCCTTGCCCGCCTGCGGGCTGACCGTGTCGCGGCCCGCCCGGAAGATCGGCTCGGAGCGCATGGCCGTGCCGTGCACCCACGCGGGGGTGCCGGTGACCGCGGACTCCGACGACAGGACCATCGCGCAGGCGCCGTCGCTGGACGGGCAGGTCTCCAGGTAGCGGATCGGCTCCCAGAGCATGGGCGTGGACTCGACCATCTTCTGGTCGATGCCGGGGATCTTGAGGTGCGCGTACGGATTCTTGAGCGCGTTGAGCCGGTCCTTGACCGCCACGATCGTGCCGATGTGATCGGGAGCGCCGGACCTGCGCATGTACTCGCGGATGTGCGGCGCGAAGTAGCCGCCCGCCCCCACCACCAGTGACGAGTTGAACGGCAGGTGCGTGGACAGGGCCCAGGTGGCGTTGGACTCCGACTGCTTCTCGAACGCCACGACCAGCACCCGATCGTGCACACCGCCCTGCACGAGGCTGGCGCCGACCAGCGCTGTGGAGCCGCCGACGCTGCCCGCGGTGTGCACCCGCATCATCGGCTTGCCGGCCGCGCCGAGCGCGTCCGCCAGGTACGCCTCGGGCATCATGACGCCCTCGAACAGGTCCGGCGCCTTGCCGATGACGACGGCGTCGATGTCCTTGAACGTCAGCCCGGCGTCCTCCAGCGCCCGCAGCGCCGCCTCGCGCACCAGCCCGGCGATCGACACGTCCCTGCGCCTGGTCGTGTAGTGCGTCTGCCCGACGCCGATCACGGCGCAACGGTTACCCATCAGGCCTCCAGTACGGTGACGAGATTGTGCTGCAGGCACGGACCGCCGGCGGCGTGGGCGACGGTGCGGCGGGCCTGGCCGTCGAGGATGCGCTGCGCGGCCTCGCCGATGCGGATGAGTCCGGTGGCCATGACGGGGTTGGCGGCCAGCGGCCCGCCCGACGGGTTGATCACCGTGTCGCCGGTCAGTTCCAGCGCCTCGCGCAGGATGATCTCCTCGTGCGGGAACTGGGCATGCAGCTCGGCCACCTCGACAGGCCCCTTGCCGACCCCGGCGGCGCGTGCCGCGTCGGCAGCCGAGACCGACCGTGCCAGGTGGCGCATGCCCAGGTAGTGGGGCTCGATGCGGTGCGCGATCCCCCTGACGAAGGCGGGACTTTCGGACAGCTCCCTGGCCAGGTCTCCGGCCGCGAGCACGATGGCGGCCGCGCCGTCCGTGCTCGGCGGCACGTCCGTCTGCTTCAGCGGCTGGACGGCGAGGTCCTCGCCCTCCGGGTCGGGCAGGTCCAGCGCGTACGGGTTGGCGCGGCCGTCGGCACGGCTGCGGCGCACGATCTCGTCCAGTTCCTTCCGGTCCGCGCCGACGGCGGCGGCCTGCAGCGCGGCGTAGGAGAGCTGGTCGAGCCCCAGCGGCGCCAGGTAGTAGGGATCCAGCTGAAGCGTCATGATCGTACGCAGGTCGCCGAGCGACGACTTGCCGAAGCCGTAGACCAGGGCCGAGTCGACGTCGCCGTGCTGCAGGCGCACCCACGCCTCGTACAGCGCCCAGGCGCCGTCCATCTCCACGTGGCTCTCCGAGATGGGCGGCCAGGCGCCCAGCGCGTCGAGCGCCGACACGAACGAGAACGGCGCGCCCGCGAGGTAGTCGCAACTGCCCGAGCAGGTGAAGCCGAACCGCTCCAGCCCGGTGCGCCGCTTGACCTCGTTGATCACCGGCAGGATCAGCTCGGGCTCGGTCAGCCCGGTGTCGTGCGGGGTGTGCCGCGTCTGGGCGAACGCGACGATCGCCACTTCTCTGGTCGCCAATGCTCTCATGACAACTCCACGTCGGGCTCGCCGGTGGGGGCGAACCAGCGGATGTTCGCCATGGACGCCGTACGCTCGCTCTCGGGCACCCACACGGCCTTGACGCGCATCCCCTGACGCACCTCGTGAGCGGGCACGTCGCCGATCAGGGCGATCATGGGGACGTCGGCTCCGTCGAGCAGGATGTACGCCGACACGAAGGGCACCTGAGGGGCCCGCGGGTCGGGCAGGTTGTTGATGGCGAACGTGGTGATCGTGCCGGTGTCGGGGAGTTCGAGCGTGTCGGGGATGGCGTTGCCGCATGCCGGGCAGGCCGCACGGTAGGGGACGTACACCTTGTCGCACTGGTCGCAGCGGCCGCCGAGGAACACGCCGCGCCGAACGCCTTCGAGGAAGACACGGAGTGCGCCGCCGGCCTGGAGGCGGTACTCGGAGCGCACGTTGGACACGATCTTGGTGACTTCAGGGACGAAATACGAAATGTCGGTGATGTGGCCGGACGGCTGGTCCCGCCAGACCGGCCAGACCCGCATCCCGGCCTCCATGGCCTTGGGATGCTCGGGGCACACCGCGTGCACCAGCGCCGTGTCCGCGCCGTCCAGCTTGATCAGCGCCCAGGCGAAGGGCCGGTCCACCGGATGGCCGTCCAGCGGTTCGTGCACCCAGGCCCACGTGGTGACCGTGCCGGCCGGGCCGACCTCGACGTACTCGCCGGTGACGGGCTCGCCGGTGGCGGGGTCGTACTCGAGGGGCGGCACCAGCACCCGCCCCTCCGCCGTACGCGCCCCCACGATGCGGCGGCCGCGCAACTCGCTCAGGAACCGGCCGATCACCGGTCCCGTCGTCCGCGTGTAGCCGCCGGGGAACTCCAGGACGTGCTGGGCGACGAGCGGATCAGATGGCACGGTCATGTCCCTCCCAGTACGGGGCGCGGAGTTTGCGTTTGAGCAGCTTGCCGTTCGGCTCGCGGGGCATCTCGGCGATGAAGTCGATGCTCTTGGGCCACTTCATCCTGGCCAGCCGGCCCTCAAGCGAGGCCAGCAGCTCGGCGGCCAGCTCCGGGCCCGGCTCGACGCCCGGCGCGGGCTCGACCACGGCCTTGATCTGCTCGCCCCACTCCTCGTCCGGGATGCCGAACACGGCCACGTCCGCCACCTTCGGGTGGATCATGAGCTCGTTCTCGATCTCGGCCGGGTAGATGTTCGCGCCGCCGGAAATGATCATGTCGGCTTTGCGGTCGCAGAGGTAGAGGAAGCCGTCTTCGTCCAGGTATCCGATGTCCCCGACGGTGAAGAAGTCCTTGAGCCGGTTCGCGGCGGTCTTGGCGGGGTCGCCCTTGTACTCGAACTGGACGCCCATCATCTTCATGTAGATCGTCCCAGGGGTGCCGGCCGGCACCGGCTCGCCCTGCTCGTCCACGATGAGCAGTTCGCTGATGGGCCAGGCCTTGCCGACCGTGCCCGGGTGCGCCTTCCAGTCCTCCGGCGTGGCCAGGGTGCCGCCGCCCTCGGTGGCCGCGTAGTACTCGTAGACGCAGTCGCCCCACCAGTCCAACATCGCCCATTTCACCGGGACCGGACAGGGGGCGGCCGCGTGGATCATCCACGTGAGCGAGGACAGGTCGTACTGCTTGCGGGTCGGCTCGGGCAGCGCGAGCAGCCGCTTGAAATGCGTCGGGACCAGGTGCGAGTTGGTCACGCGGTGCCGCTCGCAGAGCCGGAGCATTTCCTCGGCGTCCCACTTGTCCATGTAGACGAGCGTGTGCCCCATATGCAGGGCCGTGCCGCCGAACTGCGTGACGGCGGTGTGGTAGCACGGCGAGGTGACCAGGTGGGCGTTGGGCCGGCCCGGCGTGATGCCGAACAAGCCGAGCAGGAACGTCATGAGCTCGGCGGAGTCGTCCGGATCGAGGCCGTTCAGCGGGCGCTTGACGCCCTTGGGCTTGCCGGTGGTGCCCGACGTGTAGTGCATGGTGGCGCCGGCGGTGCGATCGGCAGGCACGCTGTCGGGCCGCCCGTCGGTCAGCTCGCTCGCGGGGCGGAACCCGTCGGCCTCGTCCCCGAGCACGAAACGCCGCTCGGGCGCGATGACGTCCGCCGCCTTGGCGCCCTCTCCCAGGAACCGGGGGTGGACGAAGAACGCCTTCGCCTCGCTGTCGGAGACGATATAGGCGATCTCCGGGCCGGTGAGGTGCCAATTGATCGGCGTGTAGTACCAGCCGGCCTGCATCGCGGCCAGGTAGAGGACCAGGCCGTCGGCGCCGTTGGGCACCAGGCCGCAGATGCCGTCACCGGGCTTGAGCCCGAGGTCGCGCAGTCCGTGGACGAGGCGGTTCGATCGGGCGAGGAGGTCGCCCGCGCGGTGCTGCGTGCCATCGGGGTCCACGGCCGCGATCCACTCGGGATCCGCCTGCGCGAGCCTCCAGAAACCGAGCGTGCCCATGTGCACTCCCTTGTGGCGCGAGCAAAATAGGAACCTGTTCTCGTTTGCTGCTCGGAGCGTATCCTGGGGCGCAATGCGTAGCAAGCGCTTGATACAAGACCGGAGGCACCCGTGGAGCTCCTTCCGATCAGTACCCCTCACTGCCGGGTAGAACGCGACGGCCACGTCCTCATCGTCACCATGAACCGGCCGGAGGCCCGCAACGCGCTCTCCTCGGACATGCTGATCGGCCTGGCCTCGGCATGGGCGTACGCGTCGGCGGAGCCCGAGATCAGGGTGGCGATCCTGACGGGCGCGGAGGGCACGTTCTGCGCGGGCGCCGACCTCAAGGCCATGGGACAGCCGTCGTCGGACCCGGAGGTCCAGGCCAGGGCCGCCCAGATCCCCAACTTCCACTGGAAGGGCCTGCTGCGCGAGGACCTGCCGACCAAGCCGATCATAAGCGCGGTGGAGGGCTACGCGGTGGCCGGCGGTACCGAGTTGCTGGTGGGCACGGATCTGCGGGTGGTGGCGGAGTCGGCCACGCTGGGATTGTTCGAGGCCAAGCGTGGCCTGTTCCCCATGGGGGGCAGTGCCATCCGGCTGCCCCGGCAGATCCCGTACTGCCACGCCATGGACCTGCTGCTCACGGGTCGCGCGATCACGGCGGCGGAGGCCCTGTCGATGGGGCTGGTCAACCGTGTGGTCCCGGACGGTCAGGCGCTGGCGGCGGCCCGCGAGCTGGCCGCCGACGTGGCCGCCTCCGGCCCGCTGGCGGTCCAGGCGATCCTGCGCACATACCGCGACACCCTTGGGCTGTCCGAGCCCGAAGCGCTCAAGGTGTCGGACGACCTGGGCTGGCCGGTCATCGGCTCAGAAGACGCCAAGGAGGGCGCCCGCGCCTTCCGCGAGAAGCGCCCTCCGACGTACCAGGGCCGCTAGTCCTGGGTGAGGCGGGAGAGGCGCTCCAGCGCCTCCCCGTACTCCTCCACCAGGCCGAACACCACGTCCTTCGTGGAGCGGACCTGGTTCGTGATGCCGATGATCTGCCCGGCGGGAAAGGTCGCCAGCTCGCTGACGTCCGAGCGGCCGATGCGCCGCAGCGCGTCCGAGACCAGCATGAACTGCAGCGGCATCGGCAGCGTCCCCGGCGACTCCTCCGACTCCCACGCGTCCGTCCACTCGTTCTTGAGCAGCCGCGCCGGCTTGCCGGTCCAGCTGCGCGAGCGCACGGTGTCGCGGGAGGTCGCCTCCAGGATGCGGCGCTTGGCCATCTCCGGGGTGTCGGCCTCCTCGACGGTGAGCCACAAGGAGCCGGTCCAGACGCCCTCGGCTCCCAGCGCCAGCCCCGCCGCCATCTGGCGGCCGTTGCCGATGCCGCCCGCGGCCAGGACGGGGACGTCCACCGCGTCCACCACCTGGGGGATGAGGACCATCGTGGAGATCTCACCGGTGTGACCGCCGGCCTCCGTGCCCTGGGCGACCACCACGTCCACCCCGACCTCGACCTGCTTGAGCGCGTGGCGGGGCGTGGAGGCGAGGGCGGCAACCTTCACCCCGTGGGCGTGGGCCTGGTCCACGACGTCGGCAGGGGGCGGGCCGAGGGCGTTGGCCAGGAGCGCGATCGGGTGTCTCAGGGCCACCTCGACCTGCGGGCGGGCCGTGGCGTCCGTCCAGCCCAGCAGGACCTTGCCGGCGTCGGCGTCCGAGGACAGGGGCGGCACGCCGTGCTTGGCCAGGAGGTTCTCGACGAACGCGCGGTGCCCGTCGGGGATCATCGACTGCAGGCGGCCCACCAGTTCCTCCGGGGCGAAGTCGGCGCCCTCGTAGGAGGCGGGCATGACGACGTCCACGCCGTACGGCTTGCCGTCCACGTGGTCGTCGATCCACTTGAGCTCCATCTCGAGCTCTTCAGGCGTGAAGTAGAGAGCCCCCAGCACCCCCATGCCGCCCGCCCGGCTGACGGCCGCCACCACGTCCCTGCAGTGGCTGAAGGCGAAGATCGGGAGCTCGATTCCGAACATGTCCGTGACACGTGTCCGCATGGCCCGACGATAAGACGCGGAACCCCTAACTGCAACGTGTTCTACTCTAGAACCTTTGATCGGTCAGCTCGGTGGAACGAGTTCTAACGTGGCATCCTGCGCCACAGGGCGCGAGGCAGCAGCCGCATGACCGCGAAGATCGGCCCGAGCGCGCGCGGCACCCAGACGGAGGACGCCCCCTCGCGCAGCGCCCGCACCGTGGCCGAGGCCACCTGGCGGGGTGTCGAGGACAGCGGAGCGGGCGTGAGTCCTTTCGTCATCCGGCCGATCACGAAGCCCGGCCGCACGATCAGCACCCTGGCGCCAGATCCGTGCAGGGCGTCGCCGAGTCCCTGCGCGAACCCGTCGAGCCCGGCCTTGGCGGAGCCGTACACGAAGTTGGACTTGCGGACACGCGCGCCCGCCACCGACGACAACATCACGAGCGTGCCGTGTCCCTGCTCGCGCAGCACCCTGGCCGCGTGCAGCCCCACCGACACGTGGGCGCCGTAGTTGACCGCCACGTCCCGCGCGGCGGCCGCGGGGTCGGCGTCGTAGTCCGCCTGGCTCCCCAGCACACCGAACCCGGAGATCACCACGTCGAGATCGCCCACCAGCTCCACCGCCTTGTCGAAGACGGCGCCGTGCCCGTTGACGTCCAGCGCGTCGAACGGCAGGACGTGGAACTCCGCGCTCAATGCGGGCGGGGCGAGGTCGCCGCGGGCGGCCAGCACCACGCGGCTCGCGCCCAGGCCCACCAGCAGCTTGACGATCTCCAAGCCGATCTCGCTGCGCCCGCCGAGCAGCAGCACGGTGTCCACCGCGCCGAGAGCGTTCTTCACAGCCGGAGCCTCCTGGCCAGGTCGGAGCGGAACAGCCCGGCAGGATCGGCCTCGTCCTTGATCCGCCGCCACCGCTCCAGCTCGGGATACATCGCCGCCATCATGTCAGCGCGCAGCCGCGAGTCCTTGGCGAGGTAGACCCGCCCTCCGACGTCGGCCACGCGCCGGTCGAAGCCGCGGAGCAGGCCGTCCAGGCCGCGCTGCCCGACCGGGATGTCCAGGGCCAGCGTCCAGCCGGGCATGGGGAAGGACAGCAGCCCGCCCGAGCCCGGCCCGAACCTCTTGAGCACGGTCAGGAACGACACCGTCCCGTGTGCCGACAACGAGCCGACGATGTCGCGCAGCGTGTCCTCGGCGCCGAAGGGCACCACGAACTGGTACTGGACGAAGCCCCGCGGGCCGTACACGCGGTTCCAGCCCTCGACGAAGTCGAGCGGATGGAAGAACGGCGCGATGCCCTGCACGATGGTCTTGCGCCGGGGCGCCTTGCGATACCAGACCTCGTTGAACGCGCGCACGCTCACCCTGTTGAGCAGCCCCCCGGGCACCCAGGCGGGCGCCCGCAGCGACGCGCCCGGCGCGAAGGCGGGCGACTCCTTCCCGTCGTCACGCGGCAGGTGATCGCCCCTGGTGAGCACGCTGCGCCCCATCCGGCTGCCCTGGGCGAGCAGGTCGATCCAGGCCACGGTGTAGCGGTAGCGGTCGTCGGTGGCCTCCATGGTCGCCAGCGTCTCGTCGAGGTCGGCGGTGCGCTGCACGTCCACCCGCATGAGGGCGGTCTCGACGGGCACGCAGGCGAACGTGGCCTCGGCGATCACCCCGGTCAGCCCCATGCCGCCCACGGTGGCCCGGAAGAGCGGATCGCCCGGGTGAAGGGTGCGGACCGTCCCGTCGGCGGTCACCAGGGTGAGCGAGCGGACGTGCGCGCCGAAGGAGGAGTCGCGGTGGTGGTTCTTGCCGTGCACGTCGGCCGCTATGGCGCCGCCGACGGTGACGTGCCGGGTGCCCGGGCTGACGGGGACGAACCAGCCCCGGGGGACGAGTGCCGTCATCAGGTCGTGCAGGCTGACCCCGCCGGAGGCGGTCACCAGGCCGCTGGCCTCGTCTTGGGTCCACGTGTCGAGGCCGGTGCAGTCGAGGACGAGGCCGCCGGCGTTCTGCGCGGCGTCGCCGTACGACCTGCCCAGGCCGCGCGCCACCACGCCGCGCCCGCCTGCCGCGGCGGCGACCAGCTCGCTCAGGTGCTCGACGGAGCGGGGCCGCGCGAGTGTGGCCGGTGTGGGCGCCGTGCGCCCCCAGCCGGTCAGGAATGTCGTCATGTGTAGATCCCCAAGGCGACCAGGACGATCAATGCGGCGACGAAGAGCAGGGTCGGGCGGTCGCGCGCCGCCAGTTCCTCGGGCTCCTCGCCCCTCCCCCGGTCGACCAGCAAATTGTGCCTGAGCACGAGCAGAAGGAACGGGATGATGCTGAGCCCGTAGAAGAGGTCGGCGTGCGCGTTGAGCGCCCACAGGCAGTACGTCACGATCATCGCGCCGGAGCACATGATCCGCACGTGCGCCAGGTAAGCAGGAGAGTAGGCGGCCAGCGTCGCACGGGTCCCCGTGGTGCCCTGGGCCCGCAGCTCCGCCTCGCGCTTGCCCACCACGAGCTGCAGCGCGGCCAGCGAGACGACCACCAGGAACCATCCGGTCACCGGCACGTCCACCGCGACGGCCCCGGCGTAGGCCCTGATCACGTGGCACCCGGCGACCGCGATCAGGTCCACGACCTCCTGGTGCTTGAGCCACACCGTGTACGACAGCGTCAGCGCCACGTATCCGGCGACCACGGCCGACGGCTCCCACCGCCCCGTGAGCGCCGCGAGTGCGGGCGCCAGGACCAGCAGGATGACGCCGGTCACCCGGGCCGTCCGCACGGACACCGCCCCTGCCGCGATCGGCCGGTGCCGCTTGCGCGGGTGCAGCCGGTCGGCTTCCACGTCGGAGGCGTCGTTGAGCAGGTAGGCGCCGCTCGCGGCCAGGCAGAACGCGGTGAAGACCAATAACGCCGCCAGCAGGCTGCGCGGCTCGCCCAGCACCCCGGCGGCCATGGGCGCCGCCAGGACCAGCACGTTCTTCACCCATTGGCGCGGCCTGGCCGCTCTCAGTAACGCCAGCGCCGGTGTGGTCGCGCGAGGCCGCGCGACCACACCCTGGCTCATGAGGTCCTGCGGCCGCGCACAGTCAGAAGCACGCCTCCCACGAACAGCACGATACCCGCCACCGCGAGCACGATCGGCAGCGTGGTCTTGATCAGCGTGATCTGGCTCTTGCCCTCGCGCGCGGTGGTGACGAGCTCGTTGACGGTGTCGTCGGTCATCTTGGCCGTGGCCACGAAGGCCTTGGAGCGCTCGATGCCGTCCTGGCTCTTGAGCACCTCGTTGCGCTGCTGCTCCTGCCGGACGGGCGCGCCGGTGGTGGGTTCGATTTGCCGTCCACGTGGTCGCCGATCCACTTGAGATCCATCCGCATGGCCCGAAAACACGTTGACAGACTACCGCGCTGCAACGTGTTCTACTCCGTTTGGCCGACCGGAACCCCGGCCGGCCAAACGCTTCACGCGTCGGCCGACTCCTCAACGGTTCGCGGCGCGCGGCGACGGGCCACCACCAGCGCGGCGCCAAACGCGAGCAGGCCCGCCGCCAGCAGGGCAATGGGGATCGTGGTCTTCACCAGGGTGATCTGACTCTTGGCGTCCGTGGCCGTGGACACCAGGTCGGAGACGGTCTTCGGGGTGAAGGAGGCGGTGGCGACCAGGGCCTTGGCTCGCTCGACCCCGTCCTGGCTCTTGAGCGTCTCGTTCCTGCGCACCTCCTGCTTGACCGGCGCGCCGCTGGTGGGCTCGACCCAGTACGTGTCCACGCCCTCGTACCAGCGGTCGACCTGGACGTCATCGGTCCCGCTCATCCCCAGCAGCGAGGCGGGTACGGTCAACGTCGCGATCTTGGTCGGCGGCACCTTCAGCTGGAATTTGTAGACGGGCAGCCCGTTGACGGCGTCCTCACCAATGAACGTCGCGTCGAAGGCGCGCTTGGCCGTCTGGTTGAAGTATTTGTAGGTCTTCTTCTCCACGCCGAACGGGAACAGATAGATCTGCCCCTCCAGGTTTACGGGCTCCTTGTTGACGCTCACCCCGCAGCAGTTGACGCCCACGCCAGTGTGCCGGTCGAAGGCGCTGCGCCGCTCGGAGATGTTGATCTGCCGCTTGTTGTTGGTGACGTCGTCCACCACGGTGAACTCGTCCCAGACGACCCGCGATTCGGTGGCCTGCGAGACGTCGCCCCGCGTGGTGACCAACATCTTAAGGTCGGCGGTCAGCACCTTTCCGTCAGCGACGGAGAAGTATTGGGCCGATGGGGCCTCCAGCTCGACGGTGTTGAAGTGCGCCGCCGGTGCCGAGATGATCCTTTCGGCCATCCAAAATCTGGTCATCCCCGCCAGAACGACCAGAAACGCACCAACAGCGACGAGAACGAGTACAGGTGTGCGCTGCATTCAAGATCCTCCTGGCGTCGAGGGTGCGAGGACTGGTTACATACTCAGCACCCCGCCCCCCGAGCATCAAGCCGCGCGTGTGATGTACGTAACATGATCGTTACTGGAAAGTAGCATCCAGCGAGACGTCTTCACAGCCACATCCGAGTAACAAATCGGAACAGGTTCTACGAACGGCGGCGGCCGGAGCGGGGTATTACGGTGCGTCCCCGACCGGACGCCGCCTCAGCCGGCACCTGGCGGATCGCGCATTCGTGTTGACCGACACCACCATCGGCAAAGGTCTCGCCCCACCACCTGGCTGTCGCCCAGACCATGCTTCTACAAGCAGGCCCGGGCCAGCTCCCAAGCCGGCCCGGACAGTGGCCCTCTCGACGACGAGCCCCCTCCTGTCGAGTACCGCCGTTACCAGCTCGAAGTCCCCAACCAGAGACTGGCTGACCAGTCCAGGCGCGCCCGATAACACTGCCGGTTCGCCCCTTGCTCTCCGCTTGCGGCTCCTGGGCTTGACGGCAAGGGCCGCGTCTCCGCACTGATGTTCCTTTTCGTACTCAGCGATGAGTGCCTCCCAAACCGCGCGCGTGCTTATGGAGCCCTCTGCCGGTCTCTTCGTAGGGAGTTCGGCGGCATGCCCGAGGGCGTCCCCGTCTTCGAGATCGTGCCGGGGCCACGTAAGCATCGCAGAATGCTACGCGGTGACCGTGTAGAACTGGCCATTGCTGACCCGACCGCCGATGGAAGCGCCTAAGCCGCGGCTGGAAAAGCTGTGCTTGTGAACTTCTGGAACCCAGACACGCCCAACACGTGTGGGCTTGTGGTGCCTCGGCCACACCGCTAAGGAAGGCGATAGACGGCCGCGCACTCCCGCCTGGGCGCGGAGGCGCGGCCGGTTGCGACGTTGTGGGGCGGATTACTGCGGCATCTTGCCTCGGACCGAGTTGGATTGCGTCTTCTCCGGCTGCAGCCAGATATTGCTCGGAACCAGATACCACTCGAAGAGGTCACCCCGGTCCGCGGGGTAGTCATCGAGCGGGGCAATGAGGCGCGGCGGGCCAAAGGTCCAGTCCCACGGCCAATGCCGCCGGGCATTCTCGGTCACGTTGTATTCGTGAACCTTGTACCCGACGTCCAGTCCAACATGACTCCAGGTCAGATCCACCCATCCCCATGCACCGTCGCGGACGTGAGCGGCCAAGTCGGTCGGCGCGGCAATGTAGGGGCAGCCGACGTGGTTGTTCGCCTTGTCGGTATCGCTCTGGTAGCTCCAGGAATTGTAGTAACTCTTGTCCACCTGGAGAGCGTTCAGCCGCATGATGCTCGCCGCCGTCTGATTGGGGGGTATTCCGTCCGCAGCAAACTTGTCCGGGAATGGTGTGTACTTGGCTCCGCGCATCTCCCGGCGGTCGCTTCTGTATGCTGCGGTGTCGGGAACGACGCTCGCGGATATCGGGGCCACGGTGGTCGTCGCAGCGCTGGGATCGAAACTCGCCTTCGGGATATTGACGAAGCGGGCCCGGTAGATGGACGGCTCGTAGTCATTCTCCGCACGGCAACCCAGGGTGACTCCAGTGGAGTTGACATTGTAGGAGATCACCACAGCGCTGCTGTCCGATGACAGCCCTTCATGTAGGTGTAGATCGTAAACTATTTTGAAGTCGGGCGCCTGCTGTATCTTGTCGGGCAGAGTGTAGAGCTTGACCCGGGCCGTGGTGAAGCCGTACCGAGTAGTGGAGGGGTAGGCCACCACTTCGTGAGTCTTCGGGTCGAGCGACACGATCCAATGTCGGCCGTTGAGGGTCACGACGCTGTACATGGCGTCCGTATAGCGGGTGTTGAGCGGGACCGCCTTGGTCTGCCCGGTGGCTCCCCCGTCCGTGGACCACTTGCCGGCGCCAGCGTAAAAGCGCCAGGCGTTGAAGTCCGTAAGATTCGTTCGTGGAACTCTCGCCAGGAAGGGTTTCTTGTTGAAGTTCGCGTCGACCACGCCCCAGCCGTAGATGTAGGTGTAGCCGTCGGGATCGTCGACAACGGCGTCGCCCCATACAAGGGGGTTGTCGGACCCGTAGTAGGAGAAGGCCGGGAGATCCTGTGGGACCACGTTGACGGTATTGGAGGTCTCCAGGCGGCTGATCGGGATCGTGGCCATGCTGGTGTTCTTGAACGCCAGGCCTCCGCCCTTGAGGTAAAACCAGATGAGATTGTTGCCCACGACCTTACCGGTGGCGCTCCAGTAGTAGTCGCCGCCCGTGTCGGGACCTGTGGTGTTACCCCGCACGGGCGTCCATGCATAGCGCTGTTCGATGGGAAGGGAGGTATCCCTTTCTTTGCAGGTGTTTCCGCCAGTGACGGTATTTAAAGTGGCGCTCGCCGGATCTGGGCCATCTTGCACGACGATCGAGTTGCGCAGCATGCTTCGGTCGAAGGTAGGGCGGTACTGTGAGTCCCCGAGGTATGTGTCCGAGAAGAACCACGCACGTTTTCCGCTGGGCAGCACGACTGACTGAGTGCCGTCACCGCCGCTCCAGTTGCCGCACATGAGTTCGTACCCGGCGCGGTCGCCGTGCCGAGTCCACATGCTGTTGAGCGCGAGGTTGGGCCCTGCGGGGGGTGTGACGGTGCCATTGGTGAGTGAGGCCTGCCAGGTCACCGGATAAGGGATCGGGTCGCCATCGGCCTCCACCATAAAGTCTGTGCGGGCGACGATCAGCGTTGCCACCTCTCCGCCCTTGATTGAGACCATTAGGTCCTTGGCTTGATCGTCCCCGGTGGCGTCAACGCGCGCCCAGCGTAGCGGCTTTCTACCGATGAAGTCGTTCCACACAACCAGCAGGTAGCGGAACTCGGGGTGGGGAACCCCAGTTGAGGTATCGACGTGGATCTTCAGCTGTCCTTGCCCAGTTGCCGGTGGGAGGAAATCAAAGTAGGAGGAGCCTCCATGGGAGATCTGCTCGTTCTCGCTTGGCGGCTGCCAACTGACCGAGCCTCCCCAGGCCAAGCTTCGCTGGGCGGCACGAGCAGGACGTAGGCCTGGCAGGAGATTCGACCAGACGAGGCTGGCGTCCGGATCGGCGTATCCAGCGTTCGCTCCTAGGAAGTCGCCGAGCCCGTCTGAATCCGCTCCCAGTCGGTAGTTGGCGATTGCGAAGCCCAATAGGTCATTTGGCAGATTTCGCCCGCGTCCGGCCATGACCTGTGCGATCGCACTCAGAGGCAGTTTGTCCGGCATGGCCTTCCATGTGTCCAGCACGAACTGCTCGTCGGTAAGCTCGGTCAGGTACGCGGGAAGCAGGAAGGCCCCGTACTGCCGGGATCCGCCGAGGCCGTCGGTTGCGTCGATCGCCAGTTGCGGCTTACTGAGGAAAGTGCCCACGTTCCGGGCGTACGCATCCGCGCCAGGCGCGGTGGCGCCCGTCTTCACGTATACCTGGTGCACCGCCCATTCGGCGGTCGCCTCCATCCACCAGTTAATGGCATCGACCGCGTCGAGAAAGTGCAGTACGGACATGTAGTGGTACTGGAATGCATGGAAAAGCTCGTGACGCGGAAGATAGGTGTACCAAATGGAGCCGTTGCCGTCGGCCGGGTCCGGAGGGAGGAGTATGACCGGCCCGCCGTTGATCACGTCTCCCGTAGGGAACGTGATTCCGGGATTGTTGTTGGTGCTGACCCCGGCATAGATCGAGATGTCCGGCCCGGTCACCTCGAATCCCCAGTTGCGGTACTGCGTGGCGGCCGTCGTCGAGGATGCGATCATCTCGTCGACGGCATCCGGAATTTTGTTCCCGTCGGCGTCGACCGCCGGCACTCCGTCGAGTGGCTCCCAGCCGCACACGCTGCCGCTACAGACGCTACGCCCGCTCACGCCGTCGATGTTGTAGTAGAACTTGATCGGCGGCGTGGTGGCAATGGTGTGCAGACAGTCGAACCAGTAGGCCAGGAACTTGTACTGGACCGAGCCGCATTCCGGCCAGTTGACTGCGGCGCTTGTCGACCTTTCCGGCCGGCTGTGTTCCCGCGCGACGAGGACGTCCTTCAGCCAGGCGCGCGTCTGGGTGCTTGCCTGGGGCGCGAGTGAGAGGGCGTAAGCCATCGCCAGTCCAGTCGTCTCGCCGAGGTCGCCGTCCGACCGGAGATGTTTCGGAAGGCTTTCAGGCCTGGACAGGCGTTCCACCGACAATCGGATGTAGTTGTCGACGGAGATTTCTTTGCGCGCCCACGCGCGGGAGAGCTTGTCGGCTTCGCCGAAGTCCGGACGCTCACGCTTTGGCCGGTCAGGCGGGTCGGGCGTCTTCTGGGCGGCGACGGGGCCGGTGGCCGGCGGGCTGGCGTGAAGGATGGATGACTCGGAGTCTCCAGTCACAGCATGTGCCGGGTTGATCACATATAACGGGTTGATCGCACATAAAAGGACGGCTGCGGCGGCGGCCATCAGCCGGCCCCACCGAGGTGAGGGGTGCATAATCACGCCTTTCTTGTCGGCTTAGTATTCGGGAGCCTGGCGGAGCGTAGCTGCTGGGTGCTCTTAAGTAGAATCTTGACGCTATGGGCAATTTGTGCTATTTTTTCAAAATGGCTTCATGCTGGCAGGGTGGACATGATTACAGGAAAAGCGTGCCTTAACTTCCCAAGTGCGACCTTCGTTCTGGTCCTAAGCTTAGGTTTCGTCGTTGGCTGCCAGCCGCGTGCCGACCAGCAACTTTTCGTGAAGAACGAGACAGATAAGTCTGTGGTCGTGACGTGGAGAGAAGACGGCCGACCGAGAGCGACAATTCCGCCGTATACTCAGCAGAACCTGGGGGGTTACGGCAACTGGTGCGAGACGTCCGAGAAGACGGCGGTTTTTGATGCCACCATCGCTGATGGCAAAGTCCGCACCCTTACCACTCCGATCTGCCCTGGGACGGTGTGGCGGATTCTCCCCTGAGCTGACGCGAGCGGCACAGCGCGTACCGGCTGAAGTCTTCATTGATTGAGATTTCCCCGTCTTGACGGTGCGGACCGCTGCGGGCTCGCGGGAGCCTTGGCGAATGAGTGGCTCCTCGTCAGGATTCGATACCCCGAACGGGAGCGCCGCCGCCGTACCGCGCCGCGCCCACCACCGTCTCGATGCCTTGGCCCACCTGGCCGACTTCATCTGCACACAGGTTGCCTTATGTCATTGCGGGGGCGGCTTGTTACGCCGCGGCCTGCGTCGCCCGAACCGTCCAGGACGGCACGCTCGTTCCCATCGAGCACGTCGCTGACGAGCGACCTTACGCATGACAACATCTAGCCATGTCCCCGTTCCTCGCTTATCAGTAGCCTTCCGACTAGTAATGTCGCGACGGCGGCGATACGATTGCTGCTGCCTGTCGGTATGATGATCGCCTGCTCCATTTCGCTTGGCAAGAGCTCGAATAGGAAATTCCGGCTTTCTGACTGACAGGCGCCGCGATCATCGCTCGTGCTGGTAACAAAATTGCCATTCTTGCCGATGAGAACTGATCCGACCAGACCCAACTTTTGCTGGTCTGAATAAGAGTCACGCGGCGTCTTCCCAGGCCAGCAGGTCGGCCAGGATTTCCTCGGGTTTAGCTGGTCACGGTGACCTCTCCGACATTTCGCAGTGATGAAGGCGCGGCGCAGGGCGCCATGGGCGTCGGCGGTGGAGATGGTGGTCTTCGTGGCGTACCAGGGACGAGCATCGCGTGTGCGGCCAGGTCGCGGTCGTGCTGGCCGTGCAGGGCCTACCAGCAGATCGTCAATGTTGTGGGCGGTCAACCCGAAGGGGGGACGGTGCGCTGCACGGCGCGCGGTGTCGCGGGCCTGGCCGACGCCGAAGGCCTGCTTGATGGCTTCCAAAATCGCGGATTCTACGGACCAACGTGCGGCGTATCTTTTCGATCATGGCCGCGGGTGTGGCGCTCGGGCGATCAGGTAACTGCGCAACGCGTCCGTGCACCTGGAGGAGCAGTCTGTCTTGACGTCACCTGCTGATTACCTGTACCCAGGCATCGGAACACGTTCTATTCTGGGTGTCTTCTCACGGACGGGAGTCGCGGGCATGCGTGCCGATCTGGCCAGGTCCATCCGGCTGTTCCGCGCGTTCAGATCAGAGCAGACCACGCCGGACGCGTACTACACCACCCTCGCCGCCGACACCGCCGCCCAACTCCTGGACTACGTGTCCTTGGCCGACGCCACCGTACTCGACGTCGGCGGCGGCCCGGGATACTTCGCCGACGCCTTCAGGCGGGTCGGCGCCCGGTGCGTGTGCGTGGACGTGGACGCGGGAGAGCTGACCGGCCAGGGCGCACCGGGGGGCGGCGTGCTGGGCAGCGCCCTGGACCTGCCGCTCGCCGACGCGTCGGTCGACGTGTGCTTCTCGTCCAATGTGCTGGAACACGTTCCAGACCCGTGGCGGATGGCGGCCGAGATGGCCCGGGTCACCCGCAAGGGCGGGCTGATCTTCCTCGCGTACACGAACTGGCTCTCCCCGTGGGGAGGGCACGAGACCTCGCCCTGGCACTATCTGGGTGGCGAGCACGCCGCCCGCCGGTACGCGCGGGTGCACGGCAAACCGCCCAAGAATCGCTACAGGCGCTCGCTCTTTCCCGTCTCCGTCGCGCAGGGGCTGCGCTGGGCGGCGTCCGCGCAGGACGTCGAGCTGGTCGACGCCTTCCCGCGGTACCTGCCGTGGTGGTGCCGCCTGCTGGTCAAGGTCCCCGTCGTCAGGGAGTTCGTCACGTGGAACCTCGTCCTGGTGCTCAGGAAGATCCGGTGACAGCCGCCGGGGGAGCCCCGTCTCACGAAGGTCCGGCCACCGGGCGGGACGCCGCGCTCGATGGCATACGGGCCCTGGCCGCGCTCGGCGTCTGGGTCCTGCACGTGGGCGGCAATACCGGGATGATCTACCGGGAGGGCATGTTCCCCTGGATGACGGCCCGTCTCGGCATCGCCGTGCCGATCTTCTTCCTGCTGTCCGGGCTGCTGCTCTACCGGCCTTGGGCCCGTGCCGTGCTGGAGGACGCGCCGTCGCCGCAGGTTGGCCGCTACCTGTGGCGGCGGGCGATGCGAGTGCTGCCCGCCTACTGGCTGGTCACGGCGGTGGCGCTCTGGGCCTGGGGGACGCTCGACTGGACGGGCTGGCTCAGGTGGCTGCTCCTGCTGCAGAACTACTTCGAGCAGGAGCGGGCGCCCGACGGGCTCTACCAGATGTGGACAATGCCCATCGAGATGGCCTTCTACCTGGTCCTGCCGGTGCTGGCCTGGCTCCTGCATCGGTGGGCGCGCGGCGGCAACCGGCCCGTCAGGCTCCTCGGCGGCATCGCGGTGCTCCCGTTGATCTCACTGGCCGGCGTGGTCGTCTCGCACGTGCTCGATCAGCCACAGCTGGCACTGTGGCTGCCGAACCACCTGATCTTCTTCGCCTGCGGCATGGCGATGGCCGTGCTGTCGGTGTGGATCAAGCGGCGCGAGGTGGTGGACGCGCTGGCACCGCAGCTCCTGGTGCTGGCGCTGCTGCTGTTCGCGGTGCTGAGCACGGAGCTGGCCGGGCCGCGTACCCTCGCGCTGCCCACCCTGTCGCAGTCGGTCTGGCGGATGGTGCTGGAGACGGCGGTGGCGGTACTGGTGGTGGCCCCGTTCGCACTGGGCTCCCGGCACGACACGCTGCCGCACCGGGTGCTGGGCAACCCGGTGACCGCCTATCTGGGGCGCATCTCGTACAGCTTCTTCCTGTGGCACGCGCCGGTGATCACGCTCTTCTACAAGATCACCGGCGAGCGGGTGTTCAGCGGCGACTTCGTGGGCGTGGCGGTGCCCACGTTCGTCGGCTCGCTGCTGGTGAGCGCAGTGAGCTACCACCTCGTCGAGGAGAACGCGCTCCGGCTCAGCCGCCGGTGGCGGTCAGCACCTCCTGCTCGGCCGGAACCTCAGGCTCCTGCGCCGGCGGCTCCGGCGCCGTGACGAGCTGGCCGAACAGCGACCCCATCGCCGCGCACGACAGGAGCTGCGGCACCTGATCGAGCAGCGGATCGACGTCCACGCCCCGGTTACGCAGGAACACCCCGGCGGCCAGCGCCACCGTCGCCGCGCCGAAGAGGCCAGCCGGCGCCCAGTGCGTGTGCCGACGGCGCACCCGCACCCAAAGGGTGACCACGACCGCGGCGAGCATCACGAGCATGCCCGGCCAGCTCGCCACCCAGCCGCCGAAAGCCAGCCCTAGCACCACGACATACGGCACGCGCCAGCGCGAGAGCCGCGAGTCCGCCGCGGGGGCGGTCTCCTTGATGTGCTCGGGGCGGGGGCCTTGCAGCACCAGGGAGAGAAGCACGAGCAGCGCGATCCCGGCCAGGCCGAGCCCGAGCGCGAGCCGGTAGAGCTGGTCGGGCTCGTACGTCAGCCGTATCGTCCCCGCCGTGCCCGCAGGCAGCTGCCAGCCCTGCTTCCAGCCGTCGATCCGAATGGAACGCAGCTCTTGGCCGTCCAGCTCGGCCCGCCAACCGGCGTTGAAGTTCTCGTTGACCACGAGGAAGGAATCCTCGGGCGCAGTCACTCGTACCGACCGCTCGACGGAGGACCAGGCGCCGCGGGCGGCGGAGCTTTCCTCGGCCGCCCGCCGGGACGGCAGCGCGCCAACCGCGAGGTTCTCCACGGCGAACGGCTCCCAGCCGGCCACCCGGACCCGGTTGTCCCCCACCCGCAGCGTGACCTGCGCGCACGCGGTGATCTGCACGGGCCGCCGCTCCAGCAGGTCGGCGTAGGCGCCGGTGACCTTGGTCTTCACGGCCTCGCCGTTCACCTGGAGCGTGGGGCCCAGCCCGCAGCTCAGCCGGAGCTCCGGCCCGGCCGGTCGGCTCGCCGGGCTGACGCCGGGGATCACCAGCTCGGTGACCTGGAGCCGGCGCGAGGCGGGGTGGAAGCGCAACTTCAGCCCGTTCGTGGTGAGGGGCTTGAACCGCAGCGTCCCGCCGGCGTCCACTCGGCCGCTGCGGACCTCACCCTTGGCGCCGGTCACGATCACGTCGAGCGCCTGCCGATCGCCACCGGGGCGGGCGACCTGGATCTGCGAGACGGTCCGCTTGCCCTTCCAACCCAGTGTGAGCGTCGGCTCGGCGTCCTCCGGCGAAGGCACCCACGTGGTGGAGCTGTCGGCGTCGAACGCCGACCTCGGCGCGATCACCGCTTCCTTGCTCATCGCCGACGACCCGGTCACCGTGGTCAGGTCGTCGCTCAGCCGGGTGAACCGGTCGACGAGCGCGACGTCCCGGAGCACCGCCGAGCCCCGCAGGGTGGTCTTCCGCCCCGACTCCGAAGTGAACGTCCGGTCGAACCCGGCACCCTCCTCCCCTGACCTGACTAGCAGCGGATTGCACACCCAGCGGGCCCAGTTGCGCATGCAGCGCGGCCGCTCGTCCAGCCCGCGGTCCATGACGAAGACGTCACCGCCCTGGCCCGGCAGCCTGATGGTGCGGCCGGGCAGGATCCCGGGGATCGCGACCTCGGTGATGCCGACCCGCTGCACGAAGCTCCACCGCGCGTCGTACGTGCCGAGCACCCTGATCCGCACCCAGCTCGTCGGCCCGGCGGGCACGTCGAGCGACTGAGCGTCGTTGCTCCTGGCGACGTCCTGCACCAGCCGGCCGCCCTCGGTCTCCACGGCCACCTGCCGGACCGACTGGCCGATCAGCAGGTTGTTGGTGAAGGTCACCTGCAGTCGGGGGATCTCCTGGGATCGGCGGAGGTCGATCCTGAGCCATTCGTTCTGCGGCCGCTTCCAGCCACCGCTCTCCCAGCCAGTCTCCAGGTCGCCGTCCAGCGCAGCCCAGGGGCCGCGGCCGGGGGTGCTGAGACCGGGCACGGCGTCCGCCTCGGCGACCGAGGAGGAGGCCGTGACGTCCGCGATGCCGTCGTACTCGGCGGTGGCCGTCTCCTCCAGCCAGCCGTCCTCCAGCAGGTCGAGCTCTTTGACGCCGGTGAAGTCGTCGCGCCGGTCCGCGGTCAGGGTGGGCGACCAGTTGGACCTGATCTCGCCGAACTGCCGCTCGCGCAGCCGCAGCCCGTCGCCGACCACAGTGGGCAGGTCGAGCTTGGCCGCGTCGCCGTTGACCAACGCCGGGCCCTCGCCGAGCAGGCCGAGGTCGCCCATCGTCAGCAACGAGTCCGGGCCGCCGCGCACCTCCAGCGCCGCCGCGGCGGGCTGGACGCTGACCAGGCCGGTGCTGTTCGACACCGCGTACAGCTCCAGCGCCGGAAAGGGCCAGTCCACCGAGTCGACGGCGTCGTCGGTGCTGGTGTCGCCCACCTCGCCGCCGAACGAGGCGACCTTGGTGATGCCGGGCGACTCGCGCAGCGCCTCGTAGACCCGTGACGGCCACGCTCCCTGCAGGTTGGCCCGCATCAGGTCGTTCCTGACGAGCAGGTAGTGCACGCCCATCCTGCGTAGCACCTCAGTCAGCCCGGCCGAGCCGTGGCCCGATGTGAGCCGCTGGTCGATGGCGTCGAGCAGCCTGGTCATGCCGACGGAGCCGGCCGCCGTGACCTGCCGGGCGGTCCAGCGGGCGGTGGACAGCGGCTGCAGTGGGTCGTCCATCGGCCGGCCCCACAGGTACTCGCCGAACTTGGCGCCGGGCACGACGAGCACCCCGTCGTCGCCGGCGTTCTGGTTGAGCCACGCCGCGGCCTGCCGCCAGTAGAGCGGCACCTCCTTGAACTCGCCGGGTGGGGCCAGTCCCTGGTTGAAGACCGGCAGCACCAGTGCGGCGAACGACGCCACGGCCACCGACCGGATCGGCAGCCGCGCCCCGGCCAGCAAGTGGGCCAGGCCGAACGCCAGCGCCAGCCGGACGAGGGGATCGAACTTGCGCAGGTTGCGCAGCGGCGCGAGCGGCCCGTCGAGCAGCCAGCGCACGGGCTCGGCGACGACCGGCTCCAGCGCGCTCATGTGTCCGGCGACCAGTGCCGCCGTGCCGATCAGAAACAGGATGATGACGAAGCCCTTGGCGGGCAGGTCGCGCCGGGCCAGTCCGGCCAGGCCGAGCGCGGCGAGCAGGCCGGTGACCACGACCATGGCGGCCGACGTGGAGATCTCGTACCCGGGTGGCTGCGTGGTGACGCCGTTGACGGTCAGGTAGCGCACCCAGTCGGAGGCGCCGCGCAGCACATTCGTCAGCGAGGTGACCTGCGTAGTGGTGGAGGCGGTCTCGGTGTACGGCAGGAAGGAGAACGCGTAGCGGCCCACCAGGAGCAGCGGCAGCCACCAGAACAGCGTGGCCACCGACACGGTGCCGGTCCACCAGGCGAGCAGCCGCCAGCGCGGCACGGGGCGCGGCCGGGTGACGATGTAGACGGTGGGGGCGACCAGCACGGCCAGCACCGCCACCGCGTTCACGCCGCCGCACAGCGCCACGGCCAGCCCGGACCTGATCGCGCCCCGGCCACGCTGCCCCGTCTCCGCCGCGGTGAGCAGCGGGATCAGGATCCACGGCAGCATCGCCGCGGGCAGCCACTCGATCGAGATCTCACCGAGGATCGACAGTGTGCGCGGCGCCAGCGCGTACGCCAGCGCACCGGCGATCCTGGTTCCGGGACCGCCGATGCCGAGTTGCCTGGCCAGCCGCTCCACGCCGAGGAAGGCCAGGCAGAGCAGCGCCGTCAGCCAGAGCCGCTGGGTCACCCAGGCTTCCAGCCCGGCCAGCTCTCCGAGCGCGAAGAACGGCCCCATCGGGAACACGTAACCGGCCGCCTGGTTCTGGAGCTGCCCGAAGTGCTGCAGGTCCCACAGGTGGCCGACGCGCTCCAGCCACCCGATCGGGTCGAGCGCGAGGTCGAGCTTAGTGTCGGGGATGATGCTGCCGGGTTTGGTGGTGAACGACAGCACGGCGAAGCCGAGGCAGCAGATCGCCAGCCACAGCCGATGCCCCGCCCGCTCGGTCACAGTTCCTCCCACTGCAGGACGGCCAGGGCGGTAGGAGGCCGACGGATGAGGGCGGAAAGCCGCGCTGTGCTGCGGTCCCAGGAGAACCGAGCTGCCCATTCCCGACATTTCACGCTATAGGTGTCTGCGGCCACCGTGAGCTCGTCGATGGCCGCGGCTATGCCCTTGGCGAGGTCCCCGCCCTCGGGCACCAGCCAACCGGTCTCGCCGGGCCGCACCGCGTCGCGCAGCCCGTCCACGTCGTACGCCACCGTCGGGACCCCCAGCGCGGCCGCCTCCAGCACGCACAGCCCCCACCCCTCGCCCTGAGAGGTGTTGACCTGCAGCCATGCGGCGGAGACCAGCCGCTCCTTGTCCTCCTCCGACAGGTAGCCGTGGAGAACGACGCCATCGGTCGCCGCGGTGCGCAGCCGCGCCTCCTCCGGCCCCCTGCCGACGACGTCCACTACCAGGTCCGGCCAGCGCTTCCTGAGCTCGGGCACGGCCTCCAGGAGCAGCTCCACCCGCTTGTGCGCGACGAGCCTGCCGACGCACACGAGCCGTGGCCGCGGGCTCCGCGCGGCCCTCTCGCGCGGCGCCCGCAGCCGGTCGGACACCCCATTCGGGACGAGATGGATGGGCCCGCGCCAGCCAAGCCGCTCCCGCATGGCGTGCACGGTCGACGGCGACACGGCCACGCTCTCGCGCCCGCGGTACGCCCACCGCGACACCGGCCCCTCCAGGAACCGGCCGAGCGCGGCCAGCCACCACGGCAGGTGCACGGCAAACTGCCGGTCGTGCACGTGGTGCACCACGCACAACACCCTGGTACCCCGCCCCGCCACCAGCGGCGTGAAGAACGGGATGCCGTTCTGGCAGTCGAAGACCACGTCGAACTGGCCGCGCCGGCATAACATCCAGAGCAGCACCAGGGGGTATACGGTGAACGGCCCGCCCATGCGGACCAGCCGCACCCCTTCGACGATCTCCTCGCGGGCCTGCCCGGGCGAGCGGGCCGTGACGAACCACACCCGGTCGCCGCCGACCGCGAAGCGCCTGGCCAGCTCCCAGGCGTAGACTTCGGCGCCCCCTGCGGCGGGATGCCATGGGTCGCGCCAATTGACGATGGCGATGTTCACGGATATCCGACGGAGTCCAATGGTTGCTTCACTTTGAGCGCCCCGCGCGACTCCGCGCGCAGCCGCGCCCAGATCCGCCAGAGCTCCAGCAGGATGCCCAGACTGTGCCGGGCCGGAGAGAAACGCGAGCCGGGCATATCATGCCACGTCACCGGGATCTCCAGCACCGAGACGCCGCCCGCGACGCAGCGCGCGAGCAGCTCGACGTCGAAGGCGAAGCCGTCGGTCTGCAGCCGGGCGGCTATCTCGCGGGCGAGCAACCCGTCGAAGAACTTGAACCCGCACTGGGTGTCGCTCACCCCGGGCACGAGCACTCTGGCCAGCGCGCGGAATCCGAACGCCCCCAGCTCTCGGATAGGACTGTGCCGGTTCTCCACCTCGGCCAGGGGATGCGCGCGCGAGCCGATGACGATGCGCTCGCCGGAGAGCAGCAGCCCAAAGGCGCGCTCGACGGCCCGCAAGTCGGTGGCCATGTCTGCGTCACAGAACCCGACGAAGGGCGCGGTGGTCTCCAGCAGTCCGGCGCGAACCGCTGCTCCCTTGCCGGGCGTGGTGCACTCGGCGAGCCGTACCGGGACCGACTCTTGCGGCCAGCTCCTGACGATCTCCGCGGTGCGATCGGTGCTGGCGTTGTCCACGACGATGACAGCGGTGGGGAACGGAAGGCGGGCAAGCTTCGCGCACAGCTGCAGGAGCCCCCCAGGAAGTCGCCGTTCCTCGTTGTGCGCGGGAACGACGATCTCAAGCAGTGTCGGTCGGCTCGTCCTCTCGTCCCCTCGACGGGAGGGCGGCATGGCACGTGTTACCGGTCGCCGTAGTTGTAGAGCGGCCGGTTGACCGGTGTGGCCGTGGCACCGGTGAGCGACACGGTCGTGACGGTCGCCACCAGTGCGGCTAGGGCGACCCCGATGATCGCTGCTAAGAGGATCTTCATCACCGAGAATTCCTCCTTTGAGGCGGCAATGACCCGAGCGCACCCAACTTAGAACCAATTCTCCTTACTCGCTAGTAGTTAGACTGAATTTTAATAAAGTCGCTGATCAAGTGGGGTGATCAACCGAGGCGCAAGCGTGGCAGGCGCTTGAAATCTGTACAACTGCAGCTCAGGCCGATCGACCACCAGAGTGGCCCGCTGAGTCCACCGGGCGAAGCGGTCACGCTCCTCGGCCGTCCCCGCGTCCACCACGACGTACCGGAAGCCCGCTGCGGCAAGGTCTGGAGAAGATCCATCTAGTACGCGTTCCACCTCACGTGCCCGGCGATCCTCGGCCGCGACGACCATGCTGCCGACCCGTACCGAGTCGTTGGCCACTACCTCGCGCCCCGGCGCGGCGAAGAATCGCTGCGCCGGGTCGAGCACCGCCCGCCCGCCGTTCCACGGGAACCTGCGGTACGACTCGAACGGCAGCACCAGGACGTCCCCCGGCGCCGCGTCCGCCAGAATCGCCGCCCTGGCCTCGAACCAGCCCCGCGGATACTCCACCGCCTCCAGCCGGCCGAACACCCCCCAGGCCAGCGTCGGCAGCGCCGCCACCGGCGCCAGCACCAGGAGCGACACCCCGGCCCGCATCAGGCGCCCGCCCTCGGCAGCGGCCCGCGCGGCGAGCAGCCCAAGCCCCACGGCGGCCAGCAGGGCGAGCGGCGCCACGAACTGCTGCGCGTCACGCAGCACCGCGAACCCGCCCCAGAACTCCACCAGCCACCTAAGCGCCGCCCGGCCGGCTGCGGTGACGCCGAGGCAGGCGATCGCGAACCCGACGGCCGCCGCCATGGCGAGCCCCGCCCTGCCGGGCAGGTCCCGGGCGCGCGCGACTGCCGCGATCCCCGCGAGCACCAGCACGAACCTGGCCAGGGCGGCGACCGGAGTGTCGTACCCGGCCGGCACCGCATCGGCGTTCCACACCCCGCCGAGCGACAGCAGGCTCCCCACCGTGCCGAAGGGACCGTCCGCCCGGGCGGCGAACGCGTCCACGCCCACGCCGTCACCATTCAGCGCCTCGGGCCGGGCCAGTGCGGGCACCAGCCAGGGCAGGCTGAATGCCAGGACGACGCCGGCCGCCAGCGCAGTGTCCGCGATCCTGCGTCCGTGGCGGCTGTGGTCGGCGGTCGCGCTCACGTGGCCCTCAGGTGTCACCGCTCTCTGACCTGAGCGTTCGCCGCTCCGGGCGTACCAGGCCGAGGGGATGACAGTGATCGCGGTAACGGCCATCGCAGCGAACCCACCCACCGCGGCCGGCACCATCGCGACGGCCAGGCCGCGGCGCCCGCGTGCCGCCCGCACCACCCAAGGCAGGCCGGCGTAACCCAGCAGCAGCGCCCACTGCCCCATCAGCAGTCGCTCGGCGACGTACGGGTTCCACACGTAGAACGCCCCCGCCACCAGCCTGGGCCCCAGCGCGGCCGACGGCACCAGCAGGCCCGCGCCCGCGCAGCCCAGCGCGAACACTCCCAGCAGGACCGCCTTCTGCACCAGCTCCGCGGGAAGGACCGCGGCCACCGCGGTCACGACGGCGTCGCTCGGCACGACCCGCGGCGCGCCGCCGGCGAGCCCGAAGGTGAAGCGCGAGAAACGCGGCTCTGGCACGAACACCATGTCCTGGACGAGGACGAACCCCCACCCCAGCGCGGGCCCCAGCGAGAGACAGCCCAGGACGAGACCGAGCAACGCGCAGGCTGCCCCGGCTCTCCTGGTTTGCGGCATCCCGCTATGACATCACAACCCAGCCACAGACATTCCCGGCCTGTCCCTTGAGGGTTGCACAGATTGAATCCGTAGAGCCGGGCATGTGATTGAGGGCTGTTCGGTCTGCACCGCCGCCACCGCGGCTTGGATCGACCCCCAACCGGATCAAGTCCTGGGCATCGTCCGCATCGTGCGCCGCTCCGGTCATCGACCGCGCGGCCCTTTCCCCTTGAGCTACCCGACGCCTCCTGGACCCGGGCCCTCCACCAAGTCGCGCACCAACGGAACGTGAACCCTCGCCACCGCCACCGTCCCTACCCGCGAGCCGTCAAACGCTCTCGCAAGAGCAGCTACCGTGAGCGATGCCCCTCCGACTAGGGCATCCGGTACGCGGGTCCACCGACCGTCACGCTCTTGCCCACACCGTCGGCCGCGCAGCAAAGACCATGATGAGTTGCTATTTAACAGCATTGGGCCCGAGTCTGCGTGCGGCAAGCTCTGACTTCCGGATGGTCGATTGGCATGGTATCCAGGGCACTACGATGCGCCGTATGCCGACGCCTAAGTCTTGGATAACCTTGACCCATGCCAGCCCTTTCTGCCGGTCTTGATCACCGATCGCCAATTGTCGGTTAGGGAATTGAGGCTGACAAGAGGGAAGTTTTGACGACAAATCGTGTCCCGACAATCACCATGAGTGATCATCCGGTGTGGGGCTGCCAAGAAGTTCTTGGAACTAACGCTCTTGTCTCCCTTTGTCAAGCCCAGAGAGCGCCACGGCCTCCAGTCCGGAAATCTGGATTTCCGAGCTTGCTCTTGTCGAATCGGCTTGTGTCAGCGATCATCTCCACTGATGCACGAAGCGCTGAATAGCTGGAAACGCATAGGAGGAGAGCGGATACTGAACCCGAGTTTTCGGGTGGGTTGGAGGCTCCCAAAACTGGAATGGTGTGAGTCGTGGCCGCGCTGACGAACTATTCCCGAGAGCCCATGTGAACGGGCCACCGAGTTGCTGTTGAGCTCCGTACAGTGACCGATGGGCGAGGCTGCGGCGATCGCTCGCGACCTCGGCGCCGACATACAGTGCGAGGCACTGGGCTCATAGGCGCGACAGGCGGGAAATCTTGAGCTTACAGGAATTGTGATCTCCAGCATTTCTAGGGCGCTTCCAGCCGGACCTGGCGCCATCGCTGCTTACTCTCGAAAGGACCTCATATGAGCGAATCATCCCCACCCGGTCCGCCAGCCTTTGTCCGCTTCGCTCCTGTAATCGTCGATCTGATGATCGCTACCGTCACTATTGTGATTTTCGTTGCCGTGGCTCTCGCCACGGGCGTACGGTCGCCCTGGCCGTACACGATTCCCGTTGCTCTATTCCTGGGCGCTCTTCTCTTGTTCAGGAGACAGTGGCCCATGACGGTCCTACTGCTGTCGGTGGCTGCGCTCATCGCTTATCATCTGGCCTCCTGGTCCCCTGCTGGATGGATTTGGCCGATCTCGGCCGCCTATTTCACCGCCGCCACAACGCGCCACTTTCTATGGGTGATCGGTATCGGAATCGCCCAGCTCGTCTACTCCGCCATAGACGCACAATGGATCCTCGACCACAACATCCGCCGATATCTATTCCACACCTTGGGAGAGACGCTACTACTAGCAATTCTTATTGGCGCTGGCCTTGCCCATGCTGCAGCGCAGCGCTGGCACAGGCAGCAGGCAAATCCTTGAAGCGCCCAACGACTTAGCACGTCCCCATCATGCTTATGCGAACGACTCGGGGTTGCAGCCGTCACCTGCTTAACTCGGCGAACGTGTGCAGAAAATGCGCCACACTCAAGTTCTATCTCCCGCATATCTAAGCGACGGAGTTCAACGCGATCGAACGTGTCGGGCCACGAGCAGGTGGTTTTCTTAGGAAAGTGTCTTCGATCGAACATATTCCTACAGTAAGCCCTACACTCGTCGGCTTATTCAGCGTGAAATAACATTTCACGCTCAGGGCGAACAGTTAGGATGGGCGTCAAAGTGCCGCACGCTTCTTCGATGCCCGAACTTGAAAGGGAGATTCATGAAATCCAGTGTTCGCTGGATCCTCGCATTCAATGCCTCCTGTCAGCAATGTCGCGGACTAGCCGAAAGAGTCAAGCGGCACGGCGGGACGCGCCTCGATATCATGCCACTCTCTCATCCAGAGGTGATCGATTGGCGAAAGACCGCACTTGGCGAGGACGCTCCATACGCTCCCACGCTCATCAAAATAACGGAGTCAGGTATCTATGCTTGGACCGGGCTGGCCATGGCGGTGCGGCTTGCAATACGCCTGGGGCTTCGCGGCACTTCTCGCCTGCTCGCTGCCCTCGGCGAGTCACGGCAGATAGGTAAAGAGGAAAATGCCACCGAGGGAAGCCGTGGCAGCCGCAGGCAATTCCTGCGCATCGCAGGGCTTGGCCTCGCATTCTCCGCGATCGCCGGCAAGACATCGCCAGCACAAGCTTCTGTAGCCACTCCTTCACCCGCCGAGTTATGGGTTCAGGCGAACAAGGCAAGTCTTCCTCGAACCTACGAGGCCTTCAGCTCGTATGACCTAGAATATCGGCGCGCGATATTCCATGCCCTCTCTCCGCAAGAGCGGAGCAACCTTTGGGTTGCGCATATCCACTCATATCAGGCTGCTCGACCGCATCTTAATGCAAAGCAGAGAAACGTAATTGATTTGGTCTTAGAGACTTTCGGTGAAGCCTCGACTTTCGAACAGCCTCTTACCGAAGACATACGCAGAAAGATGGAGTCCCTGGTCAAGATGGCTATCGACGCCTTAGGCAAGGACGAGGCCTACAGCCTCGGCGCAAATCTAGGCCCTCGCCCAACATCCAAGCCGTCAACCCACCAATCGCAGGGCCTCCTCTCAGTCTGCGACTGCGCCACAAACGATGACTGGTGCAGCACGCACCATGGCAACCCTTACCGCTGTTTCCGCGGCGGATGTGGTTATACATCCAGCGGCTGCGGATGGGGCTGGGGTGAACCATGTAACGGGGAATGCTGCGTTGCCACGACTCAGGGAACACTTTGCATTACTTGATATCAGGGGTGCTGTGACCGGAAAGGTTATCGGGTTCCAAGCAGTTCAGATTGACGACAGCGGCCGGGGACCATCCCCGCGTACTCGGACACTCTCGCTGACTTGTATTTAGCGGCTGCCAACGCAGTTCCGAAGCGCTTTAGTAGAATCGGACATCTCGGGACTCTCCGGGTAGAGATCGAACTGTGTGAAGCGGCCACGTGGGGTGCACAAACACGTAACCTCGACACAAGAGGGAGCAGCTTGGCCGTATATCGATTTCTGCATGTTGATGACGTCCCCGGCACGCCGGGCTCGGGGACACGGTGATCCCGACGCTGACGGTCTACGTGGCCCTGCAGTGTGTTGCGCGACGTTCGTGGTGTCTATGAAGACGTCGTGGATGGAGAGCCTGGTGGACGTACAAAGGCCTCGCCCGGTCGGTAACGGGTGAGGCCTTCAAGGACACGCTGTCGCTGTAGCGCTCACGATTGCTCGGTACCAGGTACCACTCGTAGAGATCAACCCGATCTTTGGGGTAGTCATCGAGTGGAGCAACGGTTCGGGCGGACCGAATGTCTAATCCCAGGGCCAATGCCGTCGAGCTTTTTCGGTCACGGACGTAGGGGCTGGGCAGCGCGAGATGAGTCATGCCGAGGGAGTGGGTTTTGCCAAGGTGTCGTCGGGTCTGGTAGGTGTGCCGTGCCAGGAGTCCTTGCATATAGTCTTCCGGCCAGACCCACATTGCGGTGATGGCCTTATCCGCCGTCCCGGGCGCTGATGCGGTCGGTGTTTCTTGTCGGTGACACATCGCGCAAAAGGGTGGCGCGGGGAGCGAGCGAGTGAAGAACGGTGCTAAAGACCGCCAGGTGACGACGAGCGAGGCGACGGCCGAGAGCCGCCCGTGGACGCACGGCGACGTGGTGCTGGCCGCCGGACTGGTCATGGTGGCCGTCCAGCTGGTCTGGAAATTCGACCTGGTACGGCGCTCCTACTTCAGGCAGGACGACTTCACCTTCATCGCCCGCGGCCTGGAGCACGGCCTGACCTGGGACTACCTCATGCGGGTGGACTATGGCCACCTCGTGCCCGGGCCGTTCGCGATCCAGTGGGCCATGGGCCGGCTGGGCGTCTACAACGACGTGCTGGCCCACGCCGTAGCGATGACGCTGCTCGGCGCCGCGGGCCTGGCCCTGCTCCAACTGTTGCGGCTGCTGTTCGGGTCGCGCCCGGCGATCCTGGTGCCGCTCGCGTTCTACCTGCTGACCCCGATGACCATCTCGTCGCTGTCGTGGTGGGCGGTAGTGATCGAGACGCTGCCATTCCAAATCGCGCTGCCGATGGCGCTGAGCTCGCACGTGCACTATGCCAGGACCGGCCGCTTCAGGCACGCGCTGGCCGCCGCGGCATGGACGGCGGTCGGCATGGCGTTCTTCGTGAAGGCGCCGTTCATCCTGGTGCTCGCATTCGCGCTCAGCGTGGGGTGGCTGCGCCGCCCCCGGCAGTGGCCAGCCTGGGCGCTGTACGCCGGGGTGGTCGTGGTCTACGCGGTGATCTTCTTCCGTCAGCTCTTCACCTCCGAGCAGCTCACGGACAACACGGTGCAGCCGAACATGCCGAGTCTGCCGGTCGCGGCCAGGTTCGCCTGGACGCTGCTGTGGGGCTCGCTGTCGCCCGCTGCGTTCGGCGGGCCGTGGAAGTGGCATCCCATCGGGGACGACTACGCCATCGCCGCCACGCCGCCGCCGCTCGCCTGGGTCGCGCTCGGGCTGGCGGCCGTGGTCGTGGCAGCGTCGATCCGCTACCGCAGGCGGGCCTGGCTGGCATGGCTGGTCCTGCTCGGCTACGTGGTGCTCGCCGACATGGTGCCGGTACTGATCGGGCGCGTGGAGCAGCTCGGTCCCGAGCTGGGCGGCTACGAGCTGCGCTATATCTCCTCCACGTCCACGGTGCTGGCCCTGGTGATCGGCCTGGCGTTCATTCCGCTGCGGGACGAGGAGCAACCCTGGCTGCGCCCTCCGCCCCGGCTGAGGCTCGCGTGGGCGCCGCTGGCCGCCGCCGTCGCGGCGGGCTCCATCTGGTCGGTGACGGCCTACGGCAACCTGCCGCTCGGGCAGCACGTCAAAAGCTACGTGGAGACGGCACGGGTGGCACTCAAGCGCACTCCGCCGGGCACCGTCATCCTGGACACGTACGTGCCGCCGAAGGTGGTCATGGCAACGTTCTTCTACGAGTACGCGCTGACGTCCAAGGTGCTCGGCCCCATCGCCACACACCCGGTCACCTGGACCGGCCGGCTGAACGGGCCGGTCAGCGGCCCGCTCGCCTTCGACGAACAGGGCCGCCTGCGCCCGGTGTCCATCGAGGGCGCCGTCGTCCCCGGGCGGTCCCCCTGCATGCCGGTGGGTCCGGCGGAGGTCCGTTTCCGCCTTCCCCTGACCCTGCCCAAGGGTGTGTGGACGGCCCAGATCGGCTACCTGAACCCGGTGGAGACCACACTGTCCGTGCGGCTCGGCGGCCCCGAGACGCGGGTGACAGCGGGCAAGGACCTGGGCTCGACGTACGCGGCCGTCGCGGGCGGCGGGACCTACCTGGTCCTGCGCACGCTGGACGGCCGGTCCGCCTGCGTCGGCGAGATCAGAGTGGGCGTCCCAAGGCCCGCCATGAACGCCACCTCCATCCCCCCACGACCCGTGGGGGGATGATGCTCACTTCCCCGGCTCAGGATCTCTCGGCAGGCCGAGCATGCGCTCGCCGATGATGTTGAGCTGCACCTCCGTGGTGCCGCCGTAGATCGTCATGGCCCTGGTGGCCAGCACCGCCCGCGTCCAGTAGCCGGCGTCGCCGAGCTTCATGTCGGCCGCCGTCGTGGCGGCGGCGCCGAGCAGCTCCACGGCCGTCTCGGAGACATGCTGGGCGTGCGAGGTGGACAGCAGCTTGCGTACGGAGGCGTCCGCACCCGGCTCTGTCCCCGCGAGCTGCTTGAGCGTGACCCGCAGCGAGAGCGCGTTGATCGAGTGACCCTCACAGACGACCTCGGCCACCTTCTGGGCCTCGACCGGCGTCAGCTCGCGGCCGAGCCGCCCGATGAGGCCGAGCAGGTCCGGCACGGACGCGCCGGTGCCGCCCGAGCCGGACGACAACGAGACGCGCTCGTTGGACAGCGTGTTGCGGGCGACCTTCCAGCCCTCGCCGACCTCGCCCACGACCAGGTCGTCGGGGACGAAGACGTCGTCGAGGAAGACCTCGTTGAACAGGTTTTCGCCGGTCATCTCGGTCAGCGGCTTGACGGTGACGCCCGGCGCCTTCATGTCGACCAGGAAGTACGTGATGCCCTCGTGCTTGGTGCCCTCGCTGGAGTTGCGGGCGATGCAGATGCCCCACTCGGCCACGTGGGCGACCGAGGTCCAGATCTTCTGACCGGTGAGCTTCCAGCCGCCCTCGACCTTCTCGGCCTTCATCTGCAGCGAGGCCAGGTCGGATCCCGCGCCGGGCTCGGAGAACAGCTGGCACCAGATCATCTCGCCGCTGAGCGTCTTGGGCAGGAAGCGCTCCTGCTGCTCCGGGGTGCCGTACATGGCGATGGACGGCACCACCCACGCGCCGATGATCAGCGCGGGCGGGCGTACCTTGGCGGCCTTGAGCTCCTGGGCGATCAGCACCTGCTCCAGCGGCTTGGCGTCGCGCCCCCAGGGCTTGGGCAGGTGGGGCATGACGAAGCCACGTGCGGCCAGGGCCCGCTTCTGCTCCTTGCCCTCCGACTGGGCGATCTCCGCGATCTCGGCGCGGATCGACTCGCGCAGCTCCTCGGCGTCCTCCGGCAGGTCGATCTCCATCTCGCGGGAGACACCCTGCAGCGCCAGCGAGGCCACCGTGGCGGCCCACTCGGCCGACGAGCCGAGCAGGGCGCGCAGGCTGAGCGCGCGGCGGTAGTAGAGGTGCACGTCGTGCTCGAACGTGTAGCCGATGCCGCCGAACGTCTGGATGGCGTCCTTGGCGCACTGGACCGCGGCGTCGGGAGCCATCACGCCGGCAATGGCCGCGGCGTAGTCCAGCTCCTTGCCCTGCGCGCGCGTGGCGTCCCAGACGGTGGCGCGGGCCTGCTCCAGCGCGACGAGCATGCGGGAGAGCTTGTGCTTGATGCCCTGGAACTGGCCGATCGGGCGGCCGAACTGCACGCGGACCTTGGCGTAGTCGGCGGCGGCCGACACGCACCAGGAGGCCAGACCCGCGGCCTCGGCGCCGAGCAGGATCGCGGCGAGGTTGCGTACGTCGGAGCTCTGCACGCCGTCCAGGATGGCCTCGGCCGGCACGGTCACCTCCGACAGCTCCACCTTGGCCACCGGCCTGGTCAGGTCGAGGGACTTGAGCTCGGTGACGGTGGCGGAGGAGGCCTCGACGAGGATCCACTCCTCGCCGTCGGCCGTGGCGACGGGCAACACCAGCGCGTCGGCCAGCGAGCCGCCGAGCACGGGTTCGGCCGTGCCGGAGACGACCAGGGAGCCGTCCTCGGCCCGGGTGCCCCGGAAGTCGCCGGCCAGCGCGACGGCGCCGGTGAGGGTGCCGTCGGCGAACGACTCCAGGTGCTGGGGACGCTTCGACGCGTTGATCACGGCGCTGGCCAGCACGGTCGGCACGTAGGGCCCGGGGGCCACCCGCTCGGCCAGCGCCTCGACGGCCACCGCCGTCTCCAGCAGCCCGTAGCCGGAACCGCCGTACTCCTCGGGCACGTGCAGGCCGAGCAGCCCCTGCTCGGCGAGGCCGGCCCAGAACGGCGGACGTCCGTCCGACCCGGAGCGCAGCAGCTCCGAGGGGATGTGCCGCTCAGCCCAGCCGCTCACCGACTCGCGGAGCGCCTCGTGCTCCTCACTCAACCCGATCGCCATCGCACATCCTCCAGCCAGGTTCCGATGTCCCGGGGCCGGCGCGCCACTGCCGACCCGCTAGAACCATATTCTAGAGGATGCTTCTGACTTCCTGGCTAGAGCGGGCGAACTCGCTGGGCGAGGGTGTTCAGGTCACGCCAGCGTTCCTTGTTCGGCTCGGGGATCGAGGCCATGAGCATCGCCGGCTTGGTCTTGCCCACCTCGATGATGCTCATCAGGGCCTGGGCGACCTCCTGCTTGCCGCCGTTGGTGTACGTCACCTTGTATCCGAGCGTCCAGCCCTTGCCGAGCGGGACCTTCCTGGAGGCCGTCCACTCGACCGTGGCGCCCTTGGGGTACTGCGTGCGGATGCTCCAGCGCACGGCCTGGGTGGCGATCTCGCGGTAGTCGGCGTCCGAGTCGGGCTTCTTCTCAGGTGACTCACCGGGGTACATGGCCGAGGCGATCAGCGTGAACGGCATCTCGACCTTGCCGATCCGCTGCGCGACCGAGTACGGCGGGTACGACCTGGCCTTCCACGGCGAGCCCAGCCGCGGATAGCTGATGCCGACCTTGTTGTCCCTGATGGTGCTGGTGACCGCGGACGCCGTGCCCGACAGGTTCTTGTACGCCTTGCTCTCCGGCACCGGCGGCAACACGATCGGGCTCTCGGTGGCGGTCGGGCTGGGCGCCACCGTGGGCGTGGCCGACGTCGGTAAGGGCGCGACGCGGACGACCTGCTCGGTCGGCTGGTTGTTGTCCGGCACGTCGCCGGAGAAGACCACGAAGACCAGCACGACCGCCAGGACGGTGGCGAGGACGGCGCCGAGCAGGTAGACCACCTTGATCGGAATGTCCCCGATGCCGCGGCTCGGAGGCTTCGGCGGCAGCGGCGGAGGCATGGGGGGCAAGGACGGCATGGGAGGCTGCCGCACCGGAGGCGGCATCGAAGCCTGCACGGGCGGCGGGACCGGAGACTGCTTCGTAGCCTGCGCGTGGGGCGGGACCGGAGGCTGATTCGCAGCCTGCCCGGGAGCCTGGACCGGAGACTGCTTCGCGGGCTGCGCCTTCGCGGGCTGCGCCTTCGCGGGCTGTGCCTTCGCGGGCTGCGCTTTGGAGGGCTGCGCTGGACGCTGAATCGGCATGGATGGGCCTGGCGCCGGAGGGCGAGGGATCCTGACCGTCTCCTCCGCAGGAGGGACGACCTTGGGGAACGGGGTGGTGGGTGAATCGAGGGAGGGTTTCTGGTCGCCGACGTCCGCCATGGCCTTGAGATTACGTCACTACAGAGAGGGATAATTCCCCCACTCCCCTTGCAGAATCTAATTCTGTAAGGTCAGCGGACATGAGGGGTTTCTACGAGATCGCGGCCGAAGACCCTGAACGCCCCGCCCTCCTCGGCGAGGAAGGCACGACCTACGGAGAGCTGCTGGCCCGCGTCAACCAGGCCTCCAACGGCCTGACCTCGCGCGGAGTACGTCCAGGCGACTGCGTGGTGACCGTGCTGAAGAACGGGCTCGACGCGCTCACCATGATGCTGGCGACTTACCAGATCGGCACGTATCTGGTCCCGGTCAACTGGCACTTCACAACCGAGGAGATCGACTACATCGTGGCGGACTGCGGCGCCGGGATCGTGGTCTCCCCCGAGGCCCTCGCGGTCGCCGAGCTCGTGGCCGGGCAGCCCGCCGGACCGCCCGCGCACCGGCGGGCCGGGTCGATGATGCTCTACACGTCCGGGACCACCGGGCGGCCGAAGGGCGTGCGGCGGCGGCTGCTCGACCTGACGCCCGAGGAGATGTACCCGATCCTGATGCGGAAGAGCTGGCGGCACTTCGGGCTGCCGCACGGCGGGGTGCACCTGGTGTGCTCGCAGCTCTACCACTCGGCGCCGTACGGGCAGGTCATGATGGCGCTGCAGCTCGGGCACTCGATCGTGGCGCCCGAACGGTTCGACGCGGCCGGGACGCTGCGGCTCATCGAGCGGCATCGGGTGACGAACGCGTTCATGGTGCCCACGATGTTTCACCGCCTGCTCGCGGTGCCGGAGCGGGAGTCGTACGATCTGTCGTCCCTCACCCACCTCTACCACGGTGCCGCCCCGTGCCCGCCGGCCACCAAGCAGGCGGTGATCGACTGGCTGGGGCCCGTGTTGTGGGAGTACTACGGCTCCACTGAGGCGGCCGTGGCCACCATGGTGTCCTCGCAGGAGTGGCTGGCCAGGCCGGGCACGGTCGGCCGGGCGCTGGACGGCATGGCGTTCACCATCGTCGGGGAGGACGGCCGGGAAGTGCCCCCAGGGGAGCCCGGGCTGGTCTACATCGGCGGGATCAACCGGTTCGAATACCACGGGGACCCGGAGAAGACGGCGGCGGCCATGCGCGGGCGGGACTACACGCCGGGCGACATCGGGTATGTCGACAAGGACGGCTACCTCTTCCTGCTGGACCGCCGGACCGACCTGATCATCTCGGGCGGGGTGAACATCTATCCCGCCGAGGTGGAGGCGGTGCTGCTCGAACACCCGTCGGTCGCGGACGTGGCGGTGATCGGCGTGCCGGACACCGAGTGGGGTCACAGGGTCGTGGCGCTCGTCGAGCCGGCGGCCGGGGTGACGGGCGGGACGGAGCTGACCGCGGAGCTGCTGCGGCACTGCGGTCCCCGGCTGGCCAAGCTGAAGCACCCGCGGACGATCGAATACCGCGAGGCGCTGCCGCGCACGCCTACCGGAAAGCTGAGCCGGCGCAACGTCAGGGAAGCGTATCTTTCCCGCTGAGCTGGGCAGGGACCTCCCATGAGGGAGCCCATCAAGGAGATCGTCGCGGGGCTGGCCGTCGCCGTGCTGCTCACCGGCTGCGGCCCGATCGCCACGACCGGCGCCTCACCCACGGCCACGTCTCCGTCACCGTCGCCGACGGCGTCCGCCGCCGCTCCGGCGCAGTCGCTCGAGGCCGCGTACGAGAAGGTGATCACGGACGTCCTGCCCTCCATCGTGCAGATCAACACCAAGGTCGGGCTCGGCTCGGGCATCGTCTTCGACTCTCAGGGGCACATCGTCACCAACGCCCACGTGGTCGGGCAGGCCAAGGAGATGAACGTCACGATCGCCACCGGCGGTCCGCCCCGCTCCGCCCGCCTGGTGCGGTCCTTCGCCGCCGGCGACCTGGCGGTGATCAAGGTCGACAAGCCCGACGGGCTGCGGCCGGCCAAGTTCGGGGACTCCTCCAAGCTGCGGGTCGGGCAGATCGTGCTCGCGATGGGCAACCCGCTGGGCCTGTCGGGCAGCGTGACGAACGGCATCGTCTCGGCGGTCGGCCGTACGGTCACCGAGCCGCAGAACCCCGGCTCGCCCGGTGCCACGATCGCGGGCGCCATCCAGACCTCGGCCGCGATCAACCCGGGCAACAGCGGCGGCGCGCTCGTTGACCTGTCCGGCCAGGTGATCGGCATCCCGACGCTCGCCGCATTGGACCCGGACCTGGGCGGCGGCACCGCGCCCGGCATCGGCTTCGCGATCCCGAGCAACACCGCCACCGACATCGCCGGCCAGATCGTCAGGGACGGCAAGGTCACCAACACCCACCGGGCCGCGCTCGGCATCAGGGGCAGGACGGTCGTCGGCGCCGACGGCGAGCCCCGAGGTTGTGGCGTGGCCGACGTGGAGCAGGGCGGGGGTGCGGAGAAGGCGGGCATCCGGGCCGGGGACATGATCGTCTCGATCAACGGCAAGGAGACGCCCACCATGGCTACACTGGCCGAGATCCTGACCACCCTCCAACCGGGCGCCCAGGTGAAGGTGGGCGTGATCCGCGCCGACGGCTCCAAGCAAACGATCAACGTGACGCTGGGCCAACTGCCGGGCGAGTGACGGCCCGCCGGTTCACTGCTTGGCGGTGAAGACGATCTCCACGCGGCGGTTCTTGGCGCGGTTCTTCTCCACCGGCTTGCCCTGCACGATGTTGGGCAGCTTGGGGCGGCTCTCGCCGTACCCGCCGGCCTGCAGCGTCATGCCCGGACCGGTCAGCAACCCGCGCATGGCCTGCAGGACGGCCTGCGCCCGGCGCCGCGACAACGCGACGTTGTAGGCGTCCGTCCCCTGATCGTCGGTGTGCCCTTCGATCTTCACCACGCCGCCCGCGCCTTCGGCGTTGACCTTCTCCGCCACCTGCCGCAGCCGCTGCCGGGCCTTGGCGGTCAGCTGCCACTTGTTCAGCGGGAACAACACGTCGCTGGTCAGCGCGACCGTCACCTGGCGGCCTTGCTTGGTCTCGCTCTCGGTGCCGTCCATCGACTCGACCTCGCCGATGATGTCCTCGACCGGCAGGACCAGGTTCTCGACGGGACCCGTGGCGTCGGGCGCGAGCTCCGGCACGCTGGGGGCCGGGGTCGGGGACAGGACGAGGGCGACGGCGACGCTAAGAGATCGGAACATCGGTGAACACGCCGAACATGGGCATCTCAACGTTGACCTTGGTGACGTCCGGGGGCGGCGCGGCGAAGACCGCGTAGAGCGTGGACGCCTGGCCCTCCTCCAGGAACTGGCCCTGGGTGCCGGAGCACACGCACTCGGCGTCCTCTCCGGTGCCGTTGCGGGCGACCCGGTAGCGCTTGGCGTTGACGGGGTCGATCAGGGAGACGCCGGAGACCGTGAAGTCCAGCGCGGCGGTGCCCAGGCCGTTGTGCACGTTGACCTTGCCGTCGGTCGCGGTGACCGTCCAGTTGAGGCTGACGGTCCTGCCCTGGCGCTTGAGTGCGGTGATCTCGACGCGGGCCTTGCCGAACGTGCCCCCGGCCCCCACCTTGGTCTCTCGGCCGGCGATCACCTGGTCTTGTTGCGCGGGCGCGGTCTGCTGCTCCTGGGCCTCCTTGGGAGCGGGTGTCGCCTGCTTGTCCGAGACGGCCTGCGACTGCCTCTCCTCGCCACCGCCGCCCTGCTGGCCCGGGAGCATGCCGCAGCCCGCCAGCGCGATGGAGCTCGCGGCCGAGACGGCCAGCGCGATCGTCCTTCGCATGATCTGATCACCTTCGTCGTTCGGGAATGTGGCCCTCACCCTAGGGAGGCGACCTTCAGGATTCGCATAGTCCGCTATATGCGCTGACCACGTCGCCTGCGAGCCTCCTGTACGAGCCGTACGACCTCGGCCTTGCCTTCCTGACCACCGAGACCGTCAAACTCTCCCATAGCGCTCACAAGCGCATCAACAGCACCATCAGCATCGTCACACTCCAAAGCGGCGCGTACCAGTTGGAGGGCCTGGGCGGCGTTCCTGCGGTCTCCGTACCGGGTGAACGTCTCCAGCGCTTCCCCGGCGGCGCTCACCGCGGCACCGAGGGCTCCCTCCGCCCGCGCCACCTCGGCCAGGACGAGCAGTGCCACGGCCTCGGGCAGGCGGTCGCCGAGGCGGCGGTTGAGTCCCAGCCGGCGTTCCACGCAGTCGCGGGCCTGGGAAAGACGGCAGGCGGCGAGATGCATTCTGGCCAGGTCCAGCAGCGCCTCCGCCTCGCCGCGCGGATCTCCGAGCTCCTGGTACGCGGCCAGGCTCTCCCGCAGCAGCTCGTCGTCCTGACGCAGGGCCCCGAGCGCCCGCAGCGCATCCGCCCGGCCGCGCCGGTCGCCGGCCTCCTCGAACGCCCGCAGTGCCCGTACGAAGGCCTGCTCGGCCTGCGCCGCCTGCGGCGACGGCTGAGTGGCGCCGGGGCGGGGCCGGGCCTGGAGTGCTTGGACGAGGCCGAGCCGCAACGTGATCCTGGCCAGTTCAAGCCCTTCGGCCAGCGGCTGAGCCGCTCGCAGGGCCGCCGCGGCCGCCTCCGTGCGCCCCTCGGCCCTGTGCAGGTCGGCCAGGCCCCGGAGCAGGAGCGCCTCTCCCCGCCGGTGACCCGCCGCCCTGGCAGCGTCCAAGCCGATCGCCGTGGTCGCGTGCCAGTCGTCGTGGTGCGCGCCCAGCTCGAACAGCGGCGTCAGGTAGAACGCCAGCCGCCAGGCGGCCTCGTACAGGCCGGCCCGGTGGAAATCGTCGACGGTCGCGACGAGGAAGCGCCGTTCGGCGCTCAGCCACCGGGCCTCCTGCCGCAACCACCCGGTTTCCAGGGCGGGGTCCCCGGCCGATCCGGTTTCCAGGGCCGGATCCCAGGGCGGCCCACCCGCCGATCCGGATTCGGGGGCCGGCTCCCCCGGCGGCCCACCCGCCGATCCGGATTCGAGGGCCGGCTCCCCCGGCGGCCCACCCGCCGGCGCGTCGTGCTCTGGCCGGTGGACCTCGGTGCGGCCGGTGCCGGGCTCGGCGGGCAGCAGGGCCGCCCTGGCCTGCCGGGTACGCTCCAGGATCGCCTCCGCCCTGACCGCCAGCACGCCGCCAGGGCCACCGTCCTCCTCCGACAGCCGCTCGGCGGCGTAGATCCTGGTCAGGTCGTGCCAGCCGTACCGTTCCTGGCCTGCCTCGTCGAGCCCGCGCGACTGCAGCAGCCCGGCCTCCGCCAGCGGCTCCAGATCCCGCCCCAGCACCCAGGAGGCGAAGTCAGGAGCGGACCACGCGCCGAGCTCGCGCAGCAGCCGGCGTTCCGGGTCCGGCAGGCCGCGGTAGCCGAGTGCCAGGCTGCCGCGTACGGCGAGGTCGCCCGCGCTCAGCTCGTCGAGCCTGCGCCGCTCGTCCCCGAGGCGGCCCGCCAGGTGGTCGAGCGTCCAGCCCGGCTTCCTGACCAGCCGGGATCCTGCGATGCGCAGCGCCAGCGGCAGGTGATCGCAGAGGCGGACGATGCGCCGGGCGGCCTCGGGCTCGGCGCGGACCCGCTCGTGCCCGGCCACGCCGGCGAGCATGGCCACGGCCTCGTCCTCGTCGAGCACACCCAGCTCGTACGTCCGCGCCGCCTCCAGCCCCGGCAACGACGACCGGCTGGTCACCAGGGTGAGGCTGCCCGGCCCGGTCGGCAGCAGCGGACGTACCTGGGCCTCGTCGGCGGCGTCGTCCAGCACCACCAGGAGCCGTCTGCGGGCCGTCATGGTGCGGTAGAGCCGTACGCGGTCGTCCAGCGCCGGCGGCACCGCGCCGTCCGGGCAGCCGAGCGAGCGCAGCAGATCCTCCAGCACGGCGCCGGCAGGCCGGGCGCCGAGCGCGGCGTAGAGCCGGCCGTCCGGGAGGTCTATCCCGGTGGCGGCGTGCACGGCCAGTGCGGACTTCCCGCAGCCGGGCGGGCCGTGCAGGACCAGGTGTACGGGGGCCGCCTGCGCCTGCTCGCCCGCGGTCCGGCGAATCCAGTCGAGCGCCTGCCGCCGTCCGGTGAAGTCGGAAACGTCCGGAGGCAACTCGTCACTCACCGCATCGGCCCGCCGGACGTCACCGACCGGTGGGCGCGGGCCGGTGCCGGACAACACCCGCTGCTGGGCGGCGGTCAGTTCGGCGCCGGGCTCCAGGCCCAGCTCCTCGACCAGCGTCCGGCGCGCGTCCTGGTAGGCGCCGAGCGCTTCCGACCGCCGTCCCGCCTGGTGGAGGGCCTCGATGAGGCGTACCCAGGCCCGTTCTCGTAGCGGGTGCGCGCCGACCAGCGCACGCAGCTCACCGATCACCTCCGCGCCCCTGCCCAGCCGCAGGTCCAGCTCCACGCGCTCCTCCAGCGCGGTCAGGCGCAACTCCTCCAGCGGTACGGCGTGCGCCCGGCGCAACGACGACGACTCGATGTCGGCCAGCGCCTGTCCCCGCCACAACCCCAGAGCCGCCCGGAACCCGTCGGCCGCCTCCGCGACCTGACCCGCCGCCCTGGCCTGCCGCGCCGCGGCGACGAGCCGCTCGAACCGGTGGCAGTCGACGTCGTCCGGCGTGACCTCGATCAGGTAACCGCCGGGAACCGTGCGGATGCCGTCGACCTGCTTGCGCAGCGCGCTGACGTAGACCCTGAGCACCGACTCGGCGGACGCCGGCGGCCGGCCGTCCCAGACGACGGACATGAGCCGCTCCACGGGCACTTGCTCGGGAGCGGACAGCAGGAGCGCGGCCAGCAGCGTACGGTGCTTGGCCGGTCCCGGCGCCCGGCCTCCGTCGGCCCGCAGCGGCCCCAGCACGCCGAATCGCACCCTCACTCACCCCTCAACCGGCACGTCACCGGGCCGCCGCCCTGAGGGTGAACGAGTCGAAGCGGACGCGTGCGGTCGCCGTGGCGCCGGAGGCCGCGTGCACGCCTGCCTCGTCCGGGCCGTACGGGGCGTCGGCGTCGGACGCCTCGGCTACCAGGCGCTCGTTCAGCCACATGCGCAACGTCACCTGGTCCCCGCTGTTCCCGCTGCTGGTGCACTCGGCCACGATGCGGTTGACGTCCGTGACGGGCGCGTCCGCCGGGCCGTACAGGGTCGTCCCGCGCGTGCCCGTGCGGCGCTTGACGATCGTGACCTTTCCCGAGCCGGTCACCGTGAACTCATAGCGGTCTCCCGAGCCGGCCGACCCGTGGCACCACACGCCGTACTCCCCGGTTCCCTGCGCCAGGGTGGCCTTCGTGCTGACGATCACGCCGCTGTCCGGCTCCCGTCTGGGGGCCGACTTCCACAAGCGCCAGCCGGGGTTGACGGTCAGCTCGTAGCCGGTGCCCGCCTGGCGCGCGCTGCCACCCTCCGACGTGCCGACCGCCCATGCGTCGGCGAAGTCCGCCTCGTACGGCCAGGTGTCCCGCCAGAGCCCCGGCACGACCAGTGCCGCACCGGCGACCAGGACCGTCACGGCTGCACCGGCCACCCACGGCCACCGCCGCCTCCCCCGCCCACCGGTCGGCACCCCGCCCGCCGCCGGCCCCGGCCGGGTCCCACTCGCCCCCAACGCCGAGTCCCGCCCCCGGCCCTCTGCGGGCCGCGCCATGGAGTGCCGGCCGTCCCTCTGCGGACCGCCCGACTGGGCACCAGCGGAGGCCGCGCCGCCCGGCTGCGCGCGGTCCAGCTGAGAGCCGACCGAGGGCGCACCGATGGAGGGGACGCCGCCGGGCTGTGCCCCGGCCGAGGGCGCGCCTCCCGGCTGCGCGAGGCCCGGCTGCGCGAGGCCCGGCTGCGCGAGGCCCGGCTGCGCGAGGCCTGCCCCTGCGCCGGCGGAAGGCCCGACGCCGGAGGCGGGCGCGTCGGAAGGTCGGGCGGCGTTGAGGGCAGGGGGCTGGGCGGCCGTCCCGGTGCCCGTCCACGTCCGTTCCACTACCTCGGTGGCCGTGGCCAGGCGGGTGCCGCCGACCAGTTCGGACAGCAGCCCCTGGGCGGTGGGCCGGAGGCGGGGGTCCTTGGCGAGCGCCCGCGACACCACCCCCAGGATCCCCTCGTCCAGCCCGTCCAGCCGCGCCTCTTCCTGCATGATCCGGTACAGCACCTCACCAGGCGCCCCGCCCCCGAACGGCAACCGCCCGGTCCCCGCGAACGCGATCACCCCACCCCAGGCGAAGACGTCGGCAGCCGGCGTCAGCGGCTCACCCCGCACCTGCTCAGGCGCCATGAACGCAGGCGTGCCGAGTATCGCCTGGCTGGCCAGGCTGTCGTTGTCCACCAGCTGGGCGATACCGAAGTCGATCACGCGCGGGCCCAGTGGCGAGATCAGCACGTTGGAGGGCTTCAGATCGCGGTGGATGACCCCGGCCCCGTGGATGGCGCTCAGCGCGGTGGCGATCCCGACCGCCAGCGCCTCCAGGTTCCCTCCCGACAAAGGCCCCTGATCCCGTACGACCTCCGCCAGATCCGGCCCTTTCACGTACTCCGTGACGAGGTAGGCGACGTCACCATCGATCCCCGCATCCAGCACAGGCGCGGTGCAGAACCTGGCAACCCTCCGGGCCGCCGCGACCTCCCGCTCGAACCGCCGCCGGAACGCCGGATCGCGGGCCAGCGCCGGATTGATGACCTTGACGGCGGCCAGGCCGCCGGTGGGCGTGGCCGCGAGGTGCACCTCGCCCATGCCGCCCCGGCCGAGCAGGCGCCGCAGCGCGTACCCGCCTATGACCCGGTCACCATTCATCCCAGACACACTAGTCAGGCACTCGCGTCACTTGGCGGTCGAGGATTGCGTCAGGCGGTAACGCGAGGGCGGGATGCCGTACCGGTCCATGAACGCCTGCCGCAACGTCTCCGCCGTCCCGAACCCGCACCGCGCGGCGATCGAGGCCATCGGCAACGACGTGGAGACCAGCAGGTGGGCGGCGGCCTCGGCACGCGCCTGCCGGACGTATCGCCCGGGCGTCAGCCGGACGTGCTTGAGGAACAGCCGGGTCAGGTGCCGTTCGCTGACGCCGGCCGCCTCCGCCAGCGCGGCCGTGGTGAGGTCCTCGGCGAGATGTCCGTTGATGTAGTCGACGGTCCGCTTGACCAGGCCGTCGGCGGGCGAGGGCGCGCTGACGAACATGCTCATCTGCGCCTGGTTGCCGGGCCGCTGCAGGTAGGTGACGAGGTGGCGGGCCACCGTCCTGGCCAGCTCGGTCCCGTTGTCCTCCTCGATGAAGGCCAGAGTGAGGTCGAGGGCGGCGGTGACGCCGGCGGAGGTCGCGACGTGGCCGTCGCGGATGAAGATCGGGTCCGGGTCGACGGCGACGTCGGGGAACCGGTCGGCCATCTGCTGCGCCTGTTCCCAATGCGTGGTGGCGCGCCGCCCGTCGAGCAGGCCGGCGGCGGCCAGGATGTACGCGCCGGTGCAGACGGACGCGACGCGCCGGCTCTCCCTGGCCAGCCGGCGGACGTGGGCGACCACCAGCGGGTTGGCGGCGGCGTTCGCGTAGCCGATGCCGCCGGAGACGATGAGCGTGTCGAGCGGCCCGCTGACCCGTTCGAGGGTGTCCTGGGCCTGGATGACCTGGGCGGTCCCCGTGGTGACGGCGTGGCCGCCCGGGGTGACGAGGCGCACCTCGTAGCACGGCGCCGCACCGCGCCAGTTGGCCTCCTCCAGCGCCGAGATGACGCAGGCGAGGTCGAGCAGCGCGACCGCGTCGTACGCCACCACGGCGACCCGTCGTACCTCCATGGCCCCGACTGTAGGTCCGAGGGACCAAGAACCCAAGTTTTCGGACATGCCCGGCGGCCCGCCCTGGCGGGTGACCGTGGCGTCCAGGACAGTCGGACCCATGACGACGACAGCAGGCACGAAGCCCCGCCGCCGCTGGGGCAGGTTCGCGCTCCACTACCTCGAGATGATCATCGCGATGTTCGTCGGGATGTTCGCGCTCGGCGCGCTCCTCGACCTCGTCGGCCTCGGCGTCTCCCACCACGAGCACCCCGAGCTGGGCTACCTGGTGATGGCGGTCAACATGTCCGTCGGCATGGCCGTGTGGATGCGGATCCGCGGGCACGGCTGGGCTTCGACCCTGGAGATGTGCGCGGCCATGTTCGTCCCGGTGGTGCCGCTCTTCCCCCTGTTGTGGCTCGGCGTGATCGATGGCGGCACGCTGATGGCGGTCGCGCACGTGGCGATGTTCCCGCTCATGCTGGCGGCGATGTTCCGCCGCCTCGACGAGTACGCGGGTTGCGCCCATTGACCGCCTTGCGGTAGCCGTCCAGGACGTCCTGCCGCAGCAGATGCCCGAACCCTGCCCGCTTCAGCCGCATCCCCAGTGCCGCCGCGTCGGTCCCGAGCGCGGCGGCCGTCGCGGGCAGGCTCCAGTCGTGCTCGGCCAGCTTGCTCAGCAGGTGGCCGCGCCGGCTCTGCGCCTCCGACAACCGGAACGTCTTCAGGTACGCCAGCCGCCCGTCCCCATCGGTGATCGTCTCGCCGATGTGGTTTTCACTCTTCCGCTCGAACGCCGGCAGGAAACGGCTCAGCGTGAACCGGCCGAGCCTGTAGACCTCCTCCACGTGCACGGGGGCCTGGAGGAGGCGGGCGGCCATGACCGAGTCGTGGAAGTCGGCCCACTCGCGCTCCCGCAGCAGGGCCTGGGCCCGCAGGTCGGCCAGGGAGGAGACCGTGGTCTCGTCGATGACGGCGGGGAAGTCCCTGGCCGGGTAGAAGAGCGCGTACTCGTAGACCAGCTCGCCGTACAGGTCCCTGATGAGCGTGGGATGCAGCGCCCGGTAGTCCTCCGGGTGCGGCACCACGAAGGCGCTGGCCAGTGTGTCGCCCGCGTACAGCAGCAGCCCGCACTGCCCCGGGTAGATCTCGAACACCTTGAGGGCGTCGTCGAGCCCGCGTACCTCGGCGCCGGTGTAGGCGTCCTCGGCGCGCGCGGACAGGCCGTGCGCGATCGCCTGGCGCGACCACTCCTCCCAGGCGATCACGGGGCCGCCGAAGTGCAGCGCGAGGAAACCCTCCACCGCCAGGTGCAGCGGCAGGAACCTGAGCCGGTTCTTGTCCACCCGCCGGGCCATCCTGCGCCGGGTCCTGATGCACATGTGCCGGAGCGGCTGCCCGAGCTGGGTGCCGTACGCCGCCGCCGGGCTGCCGTCGTCGGTCCACGACGCGACGAAGGCGTGGGGGACGTACGACGTGTAGACGGTCTTGTCGGGCAGGAACACCGTGGACGGCTCGTCACCGTAGACCTTGGCGTTCAGCCGCAGGTCCTCGATGGGCTCGCGGCGCACGAGCGGCACGAGCCGCATCGAGCCCCAGGTCTGCGCGGGCCGCGTGTCCAGACCGGTGAGATCGATCATCGTGCCTCCAGCTGGGCCGCCCGGTCCGCCAGGTACGCCCGCAGCTCGGCGAGCCCCGTCCTGCCCTCCGCGAACCGGGCCAGCTCCACCAGCGCCGGCAGGTCCTCGGCGTCCCTGATGCCGGCGGTCGGCACCATCGGCGACAACCGCCGCACGTCGAACTGGTCCGCGTCGTAAACCGGGTTCACGTGCACGATGCCCACCTCACCGCCGGGGTCCAGCTTGCGCCGCCAGACCCGCAGCACCTCGCCCGCCAGCCCGGGCGGCGCGTTGTCCCAGCCGTCGGAGACGATGACGAGCATGTCGGGCCGCCCTCCGAGCGCGTCGAGCACCCGCTGCCCCAGCGGCGTCGGCCCGGACGGCCGCGCCTGGAGCGGATCGGTGCGCCCCGACAACCACAGGCCCCGATAGGAGCCGGCCAACGCCTCCAGCAGATAGTGGCAGGCCAGCGCCACCGCCAGCGGACGGCGCCTCTTCACCGGCGAGCCGAAGGAGGAGAAGCTGTCGTCGAGCACCGCCGCCACGCTGCCCCACGTGCCCGCCCGTGCTCCCGCCACGCGGGCGGCCGCGGACCGCAGCGCGCCCACCAGCTCGGCACGGCGCCGTGCGCGCGTCTCGGCGGGCAGCGCCAGCACGTACGACGCCAGCCGGACCAGCGGCATCGCTGCCAGATCCGCCTCGGTGTCCAGGCCGTCCTTGCCGGCCGACTCGGCCAGGCGCAGCCGTTCGAGCCTGGTCAGCTTGGGGGCGATGCGGTCGAGGAAGACCTTCCTGCTGATGCCGTGACGGGCGGCGAAGCCCTCGGCGACCGTGTACGGCAACTCGTACAGAGCCGCCTTGTCGTAGTGGGCGCGCCGCCACGCCTCCAGCACCGGCGTCTCGTAGCGGGCGCGGCTGGACGGCGCGAAGAGGAAGTCGCCCAGCTCGCCCGGCAGCCGCAGGTGCGCGTGCCGCACCGCCGACTTCACCGCCGCACGGTACTTGACGGCGTCGAAGGCCAGGTCGGGGCGGCCGGCGAGCCAGTCGCGGACGAGGGCGCGGGTGCGCCGGTTGTTGACGCCGTCGTGGCGCAGCCGCTGGAAGAGCCGGTAGACGCGGGGCGGGCTCATCCTGGCCAGCCGCCGCGCGATCAGCCGCCCGTCGCCCTGCCCCGGGTGGGTCAGCAGGGTGGCGATGACGATGGCGGCGTTGTGGTCGTTGATGTCGAGTGCGAGCGTGGCCGCGTACAGGTCCGGGTAGTTGCCGTGGATGTAGCGGTGCAGGAAGCCGAGGGAGAGCCGCTGCTGACCGGCCGCGCTGTGGAACTCGCGCTGGCCGGTCGAGGTGATCGCCGCGTTCGCGAAGAGCAGCACGTCCTCGCACTCGATCAGGTCGGCGTAGGTGTCCATGGGCTCCCCCGGGGTCGCGGACTGGCCGGGGAATGGGGGCACGAACTGCGAAGCATCGCGGTAAAGGCGGGTTCCGGAAGTCGCACCGAAGTCCCGCGGCCAGTCTGGTTCCGGACCTTACCGGGCCTTTGTGGACGACGCGACGGGTTTACGCGGCCGCACGATCTCTGTCGTACTCGCGCAGGAACTGCTGGAGCCCCGCCAGATCGTCGGTGTTGATGTGGTCCACGTCTGCCGCGACCAGCTCACGCCAGATGGCCTCCCGCGCCGGACCGGCCGCGTCCGGGGTGGCCCAGAACCGCACCCGCTGCCCGTCGCGGTGCGCGGTGGCCACGATCTGCCGTAGCTTGTCCCGCTCGGCGGCCGGCATGTCGCCCTCGCCGCGCCAGGTGAAGTGGTTCGTCCAGTTGTCGCTGATCAGCGGGATCAGAGCCGGGTTGCCCTGGCCGAGGTCGGCCATGCGCCCGTCGTAGAAGGCGTAGCGCCGCTCCTGGGCGGCCATGAGCTCACGCGGCCGGTCCCCGCTGATGACCACGGTGATCGCGCCCGGCTTCACCTTGCCCTTGTGGTAGGTGGTGAGCATCTTCCGGTACGACGCCAGGACCTTGTCGAGCTCGGTGTACGTGGCCGCGCCGTTGTTCTTGATGTCCACGAGGAGCTGGAGCTGCTGGCGGCTGCCCGGGAAGACGTGCCCGTGCCCCTGGCGTACACGCTGGGCCAGCGGGTCGAGGTAGAGCGACTGGAGCGTGCGGCCAGGCCGCAGGTCCTCGGGGTCGTGCCCGACCCGCAGCTCGCCCTCCACCAGGTAGATGTCGGCCTCGACGCTGGTGAACCCGTGGTCGAGGGCGTCCAGGAGCGGCCGTTCGTGCTCGTAGTCGTTGTGGGCGTGCGCCCGGGGAAGGGGCTCGCCGCCGCCGGCGGCCGAGGCGGGGACGGCCGCCAGCAGGACGGCTCCGGCGGCGGCCAGCACACCCAGGACTCGACGCAACATCGCATCTCCTTACGAGGTCAGGGATGCGAGTCAGGCTAGTTGCGCCAGATGTGACAGGAGTGAAGTTCAGCCAAACTCACGGCTCTTCGCGGTCCGCGTCCTGATCTCGCCGAGCGTGACGCGGCTGGCCCGGATGTCAGAGATCAACACGTACGCGACCAGCAGCAGTCCAAGGCAGAGCGCGTCGGCGGCCCACCAGGGGATCTCCGCGAGCAGCAGATACCCGTCGCTGTCGCTCAGCGATCTGATGACCACCGTGACCACGGCCACCACGACGGTGACCAGCAGCCAGCTCCGCAAGCGCGGCAGGTTTCCCTCGTTCCACAACCGGATACGCCAGGTCATGAACACGGCCAGCACGCCGAGCAGCGCACAGAACCCGATCAACCACCAGGGCAGGGCAAAGGCGGTCTGCTCCGCGATCTGCGCCTTCGTCGTCCGCAGCTCCGCCTCGGCCTTCTGCCTGGCCTGCTCGGCGACGTCGAGTTGCCGCTGCAGCTGGGCAACGCTCTTCTCCTGCCGCGTCGGCGGCGAGGAGTCCTCCGTCGGCAACATCCGCGCCACGACGGTCAGCATGATCGCGACGAACGACAACGCCAGGACGATGGCCATGAACAGGTCGATGAAGCGCAGGTCGAGCGGCGGCGCGAACGGCCTGGCAGCCCGCTTCCTCACGGCTCCCTCACCAGCGTGTACTTCTGCGGCCGGCTCTCGACGGCGCTCAGCCGCTCCACCGCGGTACGCAGCGCGTCCAGCCCCTTGACGAGCTCCTCGGTCCTGCCCCTGGACAGGGCCAGCTCCTGGGTGAGCCCATGCATGGCGGGAGCCGCCTCCTTCGCCGGAAGGCGCGCGATGTAGGTGAGGAACACCTCGTCGGCGGCCGCCACACCGGCCCGCTCCGCCCGCTCCACCAGCGCCATCGCACCGAAGGCCAGCACGCTCAGGAACAACGCGACCAGGGTGACGCCGAACGCGGACGCCAGCTCAGGCAGCACATGCTGCTTGAGGGCGGCGATCAGCACGCCCGGGTCCGCCTGGTTGTCCAGGGCGTTCGAGAACGAGTTGACCATCGCGCCCATTGTCAGCGCGGTGCCGATGAACCCGAAGACCGGCAGTGCCCAGATGAGCGCGTGGTCGAGATGGTGCTTGTTGGCCATCTCGCCCTCGTCCAACGCGGACCGGGCGCTCAGCACCGCCTCGCAGTCGTTGCCCGCCTCGGCGGCCTCCTTGAACAGCTTGAGCCGCCGCGCCACCAGCGTGTCATCGGTCGGTCGCACCGCATGCACATTCGCCACGGCCCGCGCCGTCGCGGCGCTCTCCCGCCGGATGTCCGGCACGGCCCTGGCGATCCTGAGAACGGTGGTCAGGAACACTCCGATGATGAGCGTGACCACCAGCTCGGCGGCCGCCGGCGCCGTGGTCGCGCCCACGGACACCAGCAACATTTCCACAAACCCGGCCGCCATGAGCAGCGCGGAGACCATCAGGCCCACCACGGGCGCGAACGCCGAGTGACGCCAGCCGTACCTTGACACCCTTGAACCCCATCCAACACGCCAATTGTCAAAGGACTACCTAAGCACACGGAAAGCAATCTTTGGGTGACAGTGTGGTGCCATATCGGGAGTTCTCGTCGGATGTGCGGCTCGGTCGTAAAGTCGTGATGTCCTCTCGCAGCCGCTGTGAAGGAGAATCTGTGCGACGCTTACGCCTGACCGCAGTACTGGCCACGTTGGTTGCCGCCGTGGCGTTGCCCGGCACGGCCGGCGCCGCTGTCCCGCAGGCACCGCCATCCGGCGTCCTGGCCAAAGCGCACACCGCCGGACGCGTCACGGTCACCGGAGACTCTGTTCAGTACAGCTGGCCCGGCGTCTATTTCGAAGGCCGCTTCCGCGGCACCGGCGTCGGGATCGTCCTCGACGACTCCGACAACGACTACGACGTCCAGGTGGATGGCGCGACCGTCGCCACCCTGGTGACCCCGGGCCGGACCACGCACTGGGTCAAGGACCTCACGCGCGGTGTACACAGCGTGCGGCTCGTCAAACGGACCGAGAGCCCGTGGGCCACGAGTGCCTTCGGCGGCTTCGTCGCCGCCCCGGGTGGCACGATCCTCGGCAGGCCCGCCGCCCGCCACCGCCAGATCGAGTTCATCGGCGACTCCTACACCGTCGGCTACGGCAACCGCTCCGACACGCGCGACTGCACCAACGACAAGCTCCACCGCACCACCGATGCCGACCTCAGCTTCGGCGCCCTCACCGCGCGCCGCCTGAACGCCGACTACCAGCTCAACGCCTTCTCGGGTCTCGGCATGGTGCGCAACTACAACGGCAGCAACCCCCAGGTCAACTACCGCACGTACTACGACCGGGCCCTGCTGAACGTCGACGGCGACGTCTGGCAGAACCCGGGCACCTGGCGCCCCCAACTGGTCGTGGTCGGCTTGGGCATCAACGACTTCTCCACCGCCATCAACCCAGGCGAGCCGTGGACGCCGGAAACCCTGGTAGCCGCCTACCGCACCGCCTACCACGCGTTCCTCGACAAACTCCGGGCCCGGTACGGCCCCGGCACGATGATCGTGGTCAGCGCGACCCACATGTCCAACACCACCGCGTTCGCCGAGACCGCCCAGCAGATCGTCCAGGAGCGCAACAGCGGCGGCGACGATCGGGTCCGCTACTGGTACTACAGCGAGTCAGGCCTGGACTACATGGGCTGCCACTGGCACCCGTCCGTCCACGACCACCAGATCATCGCCCAACGGCTCAGCGACTTCATCGCCACCCTCCCCCTGCGCTGGTGACAACACCTCACAGGAGGGCGAACCTGAGCACTGTGGGCAGCGGTGTGCCGAGTGCGACCGAGGTCGCCAGGATGCCGTCCGGCACGGCGTCGGCGCGTACCGGGAGGTCGTCCAGGCGGACCGCCGTGGCCGGATCCAGCAGTCCCGGCCGGGTCTTCAGCACCACCTGATCACGGGCGGAGTCGGGGACGTCGGCGAGGAACGCGAACGCGTGCCGGTCGTCGCGGGTCCAGCGGATCCACGGGGCGCCGTCGCTCGGCGCGGCGCCCGGTCCCAGTGGCCTGGTCGCGTACACGGCGCCGCCGTGGCCGGCCATCCACGACGCGATGCCCTCCAGGACGGTGCGCTGCTCGCCCGGCAGGGTGCCGTCGGCCTTCGGGCCGACGTTGAGCAGCAGGTTGCCGCCGCGTGAGGCGACGTCCACCAGCTGGCGGACGGCGCCCGCCGGGTCCAGCAGGTGCTCCGGGCCCTCGTTGCGGTTGTAGCCGAACGACAGGCCGATGCCGCGGCACTGCTCCCAATGCGCTGCCGTCTCGTTCTGGCGGTTCGCCTGGTATTCACTGGTCAGGTAGTCGGCGTGGGCGCCGTCCCATCGGTCGTTGACCACGCCGTCCGGGACTGTGGCGTAATAGTGGGCGAACAGGTCCGGCAGGTCGGCCATGCCCGCGTCGGGCCAGCCGATGTCGTTCCACAACACGTCCGGCCGGTATCGGTCGATCAGATCGCGCACCTGGCGCAGCGCGTAGGCGGCGTAGGCCGCGTCGTGGGGGCGGCACTCGTCGATCAGGTCCTCGTGACGGATGACGGCCCGGCGGCCGGCGTGCCAGTCGAGACCGCCGGAGTAGTACACGCCGAAACGCAGGCCGCGGGCCCGGACGGCGGCGGCCAGATCGGCGACCAGGTCACGGTGCGGGCCGCGGCGGACCGTGTTGCGGGTGCCGGTGCCGGGCGCGTCCCACAGGGCGATGCCGTCGTGATGCTTGGTGGTCACGACGACGTAGCGGGCGCCGGCGCGGGCGAACACGTCGATCCACTCCGCGGGGTCGAAGAGCTCGGCCTTCCACGCGTCGAGGAAGGTGTCATAGGGAAGGCCGCCGTGCACGGTGCGGTGGTGCTCATGGGCGGGGCTGCCCTCGATCTGGCTGGTGTTCCAGTACCACTCGGCGTACGGGTTGTGGGCGAACCACACCTCCGGGTCGACGGCGCCCAGCTCGCCGGTGGGCTCGGCCCACGCCGGCACCGAGTACGCGCCCCAGTGGACGAACACGCCGAACTTGGCGTCCGGGAACCATGCGGGCATCTGCCGGCCCCGGAAATCGAGATCACCCACGGAGCGCACCCTTCATGGCGTCGCGGATGAAGCCGCGGGCGAACAGGACGAACACCACCGCGAGCGGCAGCACGGCGAGCAGCGCTCCTGTGAGGACAAGACTGTAGTCCAGGTTGTGCACGGTGTTGAGCTGGGAGAGCGCGACCTGGAGGGTCAGGTTCGACGGGTCGACCATGACGATCAGCGGCCAGGTGTAGTCGTTCCAGGCGGCGATGAACGTGGTGATGCCGAGGAAGGCCAGGCCGGGCCGGATGGCGGGGAGTCCCACATGCCAGTACTGCCGGAAGAACCCCGCACCGTCGATGCGCGCCGCGGCGAGCACGTCGTCGGGCACCGCCCCCTTGATGTACTGGCGCAGCCAGAAGATGCCGAACGCGTTCGCGGCGGCCGGGACGATCAGCGCGTTCAGGGTGCCCACCCAGCCCAGTTCCGCCATGATCACGAATTGCGGGATGAGCGCGAGTTGCATCGGCAACATGTACGTCAGCAGGAGCAGGCCGAACATGATCCGCCGTCCGGGAAACTCGTATTTGGCGAAGGCGAAGGCCGCGATCGAGTCGAAGAACAGGACGAGGGCGGTCGTGCAGGACGCGACGATCAACGTGTTCAGCATCGAGCCGAAGAAGTCGATGGAGCTCAGCAGCCGCCCGATGTTCTCGAACAGCGCGGGCCCGAAGGTCACCCTCGGCGGGACCTGGTACATCTCCTTGGTGGTGTTGGTCGCCATGACGGCGGTCCAGTAGAACGGGAACAGCGAGATGAGAGCTCCCACGACCAGGACAAGGTGCAGGGCGGCGGCCCTCAGCCGCGTGGCGATCATCACAGCCCCCGTTCCCGGCGCTGCACGATGCGCCAGTTGATCGCGGTGAACAGCAGGATGGCCACGAACACCGCCCACGCGATCGCGGCGCCGTACCCGTAGTCGTTGTTGTTGAACGCCTCCCGGTAGAAGTACAGGATCGCGGTGAGTCCGGCCCCGCCCGGGCCGCCCGAGCTGGCGTTGTTGGCCGAGTTGATGCCGAAGAGCACCTGCGGCTCGGTGAAGGTCTGCATGCCGTTGATGGTCGAGACGACGACCGTGAACAGGATGATCGGGCGCAGCATGGGGATCGTGATGCGGAAGAAGAGCTGCACGGGGCCCGCGCCGTCGATCCTGGCGGCCTCGTACATCTCGCTCGGGATGGCCTGCAGGCCGGCGAGGTAGATGATCGCGTTGTAGCCGGTCCACTGCCAGCAGATGATCGCGGAGATGACGATTTTGATCGTCCACTCGTTGACCAGCCACGGGACCGGCGAGGCCGACAACCACTGCAGGATGGCGTTGATCAGCCCGAAGTTCGTGCTGAACACCGAGCCGAAGAAGATCGTGACCGCGACGACCGACGTGACGTTCGGCACGAAGTAGGCGATCCGGTAGAACCCGGTGAACCGCACCGCCGAGTTGAGCATGTTCGCCACGACCAGGGCCAGGAACAACATCGGGATCGTGGACATGAACCAGATCAGGAAGGTGTTCTGCAGCGCCTGCCAGAACATCTCGTCCTGCATCAGGAGCTCGAAGTTCCGTGGGCCGACGAACTCCATCTCGCCCAGGCCGTTCCACTTGTGGAACGCCAGATAGAGCGAGAACAACACCGGCACCAGCATGAACACAGTGAAGAGCAGGAAGAAGGGTGAGATGGACACATACTGCGGCCAATAGCGGCGCCATGCGCCCTTCGGCCGGGCGTGCCGGGCGCCGGGCGGCCCGCCGCGGCCGGTGGCGGCCGTGGCGGGCCCGGGCATGCCGGTGGATGCGCGCGCGGAGGTGCGGGCGGACATGAGGGGCACCGTCCTCTCAGCTCACGCCCTGGCGCCCGGCGATCTGCTTGGCCGAGCTCACCGCGTCCGTCCAGGCGGTGTCGGCGTTCTTGCCCTTGGTCCAGACGTTGATGATCTCGTCCTTGAAGGGCTGGGCCACGGCCGCGTCCGCGGGCGCCTCGTACTGGATCGGGATGTTCTTCGCGGCCGGCCCGAACACCTCGATCGTCTTCTGGTCCCCGAAGAACGGGTCCCCTCCGGTCAGCGCGGGCATGTCGTAGGAGGCGGACGTGGACGGGAACAGGGCCGCGTCGGTGAAGCCCCGGGCCTGGTTGTCGGCGCTCAGAAGCCACGTGACGATCTGGAACGCCAGCTGGGGATCCCGGCACTCCCTGGTCAGCGCCAGGAACGATCCGCCGATGTTCGCCGGCCCGCCCGGCATGGGCGCCACCCGCCATTTGCCCGAGGTGGCCTCCACGCCGTTCTTGAGGTCCAGCGCGAACCAGGCTGCGCCCACGGTCCCGGCCAGCTTGCCCTGGGCGGCGGCGGCGTTCCAGTCCGGGCCGTCGTATTTGGGAGCGATGATGCCGAGCCCATTGGCCTTGATCACCATGTCCCAGGCGCCGCGGATGTGGTCCTGGTCGCCGATGAACTTGTTGCTCTCGTCGATGAACCGTTTGGTCCCCTGGCCGACCATCTTGTCGAACAGCCCCTCGGCCGAGTCGATGATGAACGCGTCCGGGTTGGCCTTCTTGAGCTTCACCCCGGCTTCGAAGAACGTGTCCCAGGTGGACATCGACGTGCCGACCTCGGCGGGGTCGGCGGGCAGGCCCGCCTTCTCGAAGAGGTCGTTGCGGTAGAACAGCGCGGTGGGCCCGATGTCGATCGGGAAGCCGATGAGCTTGCCGTCGGTGGTGGAGCCCTGCTTCCACTTCCACTCGACGTACTGCGAGGCCAGCTTGTCCGCGCCCAGGGTGTTGAGATCGATGAACCGGTCGGACTCCGCCAGCATGGAGGCGATGTTCTCGCCCTTGATGCCGGTGATGTCGGGTACGAACTTACGGCCGTTCATCGTGGCGACCAGCTTCTGCTTGAAGTCGCCGCCGATCACGGACGGCTTGAGCGTGGTCTGGGAGAACTGTTTGACGGCGTCGGCCACGACCTTGTCGCTCAGCCCGCCGCCCCAGTACCAGAGCGTCAGCTCCTTGGCTCCGCCGCCGCTCGCGGCGGTGCTCCCTGAGCCACCACAGGCCGCCGTGCTCCCGATGCCTGCCGCCGCTATGGAGAGGAGTCCGGACTGGATGAGCCTTCTGCGGGAAAGTTCCATTTCTAACCCTCCGGGTTATGGGGGATGACATCGGGGATGAAGCCGTACTCGCGGCGCAGCCGCTGGTCGGTGAGGTCCCGCCACCAGCCGGCCACGTCGGCCCAGCGAGGCGCGGAGGGCGCGCCGCCCACACGCCGCACCGACAGGGCCGCGACGAGGTTGGCGAACCGGATCCGCTCGGCGAGCGGCCAGCCGGCCAGGGTCCCCACGACAAGACCGGCGCCGAACACGTCGCCGGCTCCGGTCGGGTCGTGGACGTCCACCGGCAGCCCGGGGACGTTCGCGGCCTCGCCTGTGCTCGCATCCACGGCGAGGACGCCATCACCTCCACAGGTGACGACCGCGAGCGGCACCAGGTCCCCCAACCTGGAGAGCGCCGCCGCGGGTGTGTGCGTTCTGGTGTAGCTCATGGCCTCATGAGCGTTGGGCATGAAGGCGTGGCACCCGGCGAGCTGATCGAGCATCGCCGACGACCATTGCTCCGTGGGATCCCAGCCCACGTCGGCGAAGACGAGGCCACCTGTCTTCGCCGGCCAATCCACGGGCTCTGGGCCGAGGTGGACGATCGCCGCCCGAGCCGCTGGAGGATCGCCGATCATCTCGTCCGCCCCCAGGGGTGGTGGAGAGCCGTGGGTGATCAGCGCGCGATCGCCGTCGTAGGCCAGGGACGCGGTGGTCGGGGTGGACCATCCAGAGAACAGACGGGACCGGGTGAGGTCCACGCCTTCTCCCTCGCTGAGTGCCGTCCAGCAGTACCGGCCGAAGGGATCGTCGCCGAAGGCCGCCGCGAGACCGGACCGCAGGCCGAGCCGGGCCAGCGTGTACGCGAAGTTCGCGATGCCGCCGGGCCCCGAGGCCATCTCGGTGGTCCAGATCTCCGTGCCGGGCTTGGGCCCCTGTTCCAGGCCGGCGAAGACCACGTCGAAGAAGAGCAGGCCGGAGACGAAGACATCGAGTTGCGGCTGGACCGCGTTGTCAGGCATCGCTCCGCCCACTTCTGGCGCACAGGCACCTCGCCGAATTTAGGCAGGATCGTGCACCCTCGTGAGCGACTATGCAATAGTTCGCTCAAATATTTCTAAAATTTCCTCTAGCAGTGATTGTGTTTGCGCGCTACTGTCCCAGTCATGCTCCGGGACCGACGCCACGAGATGATCGTGCGCATTGTGCGCTCAGAAGGCCCCGCCACCGTGGAGGCGCTTGCCGAGCGCCTCCACGCCAGTCCTGCGACGATCCGCCGCGACCTCGTCCAGTTACACGACGAAGGGCTGCTCCGGCGCGTCTACGGCGGCGCCATGCCCATCGACGAGCGGGACGATCCGTTCGTGGACGTGGCGGCGGTGCGCGGAGCGGAGAAGGACAAGATCGCGCAAAGATGCGCAGAGATGGTCAAGGACGAGGAGACCGTCCTGCTCGACATCGGCACGACCGCGCACCGCGTCGCCAGCTACCTGCGCGGCCGGTCCCTCACCGTCGTCACCAGCAGCCTCGCCGTGCTCGAGGAGCTCCACGACGAGGAGGACATTCAGCTCATCATGCTGGGCGGCATGGTCCGCCGCGACTACCGGTCGCTGGTGGGCTTCCTGACCGAGGACAACCTGCGCCAGATCAAGGCCGACCGGCTCTTCCTCGGCACCAGCGGGGTGCGTCCCGGCGGGCACGTCATGGACACCACCGTGGTCGAGGTGCCGGTCAAGCGCGCCATGATCGCGGCGAGCGACCAGGTGGTCCTGGTCGCGGACATGGGGAAGTTCCCCGGCACCGGGATGGCCCGGGTCTGCGGCCCGGAGGATCTCGACGTCATCGTCACCAACGCCCCCGGCGACCAGGCGACGCTGACCGCCATGCGGGAGGCGGGCGTCGAGGTGATCACCGTATGAGGCTGACCGTTCTCGGCGGGGGCGGGTTCCGCGTACCGCTCGTCTACCGCGCCCTGCTCGCCGATCGCGGCAAAGGCCGGGTCACCCACGTGACGCTCCACGACCTCGACGCCTCCCGGATCTCGGCGATCCAGCGGGTGCTGCGTGAGCTGGCGGAGGGCGTGCCGGACGCCCCGGAGGTGCACGCCACCACCGACCTCACCGAGGCCGTCTGCGGGGCCGACTTCATCTTCTCCGCCATCCGCATCGGCGGCCTGGAAGGGCGTGCCATCGACGAGCGGGTGGCCCTCGACGAGGGAGTGCCCGGCCAGGAGACCGTCGGCGCCGGCGGCATCGCGTACGGCCTGCGCACCGTCCCCGCCGCCCGCGAGCTCGCGCAGCGCATCGCTGAGGCGGCGCCCGAGGCGTGGGTCATCAACTTCACCAACCCGGCGGGCATGGTCACCGAGGCCATGTCCCACTTCCTCGGCGACCGCGTCATCGGCATCTGCGACTCCCCGATAGCGCTGGGCCGGCGGGCGGCCGGTGCACTCGGCGTGGACCCCGCGACCGTGTGGCTCGACTACGCCGGGCTGAACCATCTCGGCTGGCTGCGCGGCCTCCGCGTCAAGGGCCGCGACGTGCTGCCCGATCTCCTGCGGGACGACGACGCCCTGGGCTCCTTCGAGGAGGGCAGGCTCTTCGGCGTCGACTGGCTGCGCACCCTCGGCTGCATCCCCAACGAATACCTGCACTACTACTACTTCACCAGGGAGGCGGTGGCCGCCGCGCGCGCCGCCCGGCAGACCCGCGGCTCCGTGCTCATCGAGCAGCAACGGCGGTTCTACACGCACACCGGCGGCTCGGCGCTGGCCACGTGGGAGAGCGTCCGGCTGGAGCGGGAAGCCACCTACATGGCGGAGAACCGCGAGGCCTCCGGCATCGGCGAGCGTGCGCCCGGCGACCTCGAGTCCGGCGGCTACGAGCAGGTCGCCCTGGCCCTCATGCGCGCGATCGCGCTCGACGAGCGGACCACGCTCGTCCTCAACGTCCGCGGGCACGGCGCGATCGGCTGCCTGGACCCCGGCGCCGTGGTGGAGGTGCCCTGCTTCGTGGACGCCAACGGTGCGCGGCCCATCTCGGTCGATCCGCTCCCCGGCCACGCGCTCGGGCTGGTGAGCGCCGTCAAGGAGGTGGAGCAGGCGGTGATCGAGGCGGCCGCCACGGGCTCCCGCGCGGCGGCGCTGCGTGCCTTCGCCATCCACCCGCTGGTCGACTCCGTCGCGGTGGCGGGCCGGCTCCTCGACCGATACGAGCGCGCGCTCCCGCAGCTCGGCTACCTCCGCGGAAGGAACTGACACCGCGATGCACGACGACAGGAAGCTCGTCGAGAACCGGATCGACCGGGTGCTCAGGGAACGCATCACACCAGCCGTGTACGCGGAAACCGCGCCGCTCGAGCTGGCCGCCTGGCACGTCCCCGACGAGCCGGTGCCCGTCGCGGAGGCGCTGGCCGCCCGCTACGAGCCCTTCGAGGTGGGCACGCGCTGGGGGCGCCCCTGGTCGACGACCTGGCTGCGCGCCACCGGCGCCGTTCCGGCATGGTGGGCGGGACGGCACGTGGAGGCCGTCTTCGACCTCGGCTTCGTCGGCGACTGGCCGGGCAACCAGGCCGAGGCGCTGGTGTACGACCTGGAGGGCCGGCCGATCAAGGGCATCGAGCCGCGCAACCAGTACGTCCCCGTCACCGGGGAACGGGCAGGGCTGCTGCTGGAGATGGCCGCCAACCCCGACATCCTCGCGAACGGCTTCCTCCCGACCTCGCTAGGCGACAAGGCCACGGCGGGCGACGAGCCGCTCTACCGCCTCGCCCGCGCCGAGCTCGCCGTACTGGACAAGGAGGTCTGGCACCTGAAGCTGGACGTCGAGGTGCTGCGGGAGCTGATGGCCGAGCTGGCGACCGGTGATCCCCGGCGGCACGAGATCCTGCGCGCCCTCGAGCGGAGCATGGACGCCCTCGACCTCCAGGACGTGGCGGGCACAGCCCAGGCCGCCCGGGCCTGCCTGGCCGCCGCGCTGTCCCGTCCTGCCCACGCCAGCGCCCACACGATCTCGGCGGTCGGCCACGCGCACATCGACAGCGCCTGGCTCTGGCCGATCCGTGAGACCAAGCGCAAGACCTCCCGTACCTTCGCCAACGTCACAGCCCTGGCGAAGGACTATCCGGAGTTCGTCTTCGCCGGACCACAGGCGCAGCAGTACGCATGGGTCAAGGAACACCACCCGGCGATCTTCGAGCGCATGCGGGAGACGATCAAGGCCGGGCAGTGGGTGCCGATCGGCGGCATGTGGGTGGAGGCCGACGGCAACCTGCCGGGCGGGGAGGCCCTGGCCCGGCAGCTCGTGCACGGCAAGCGCTTCTTCATGGACGAGTTCGGGGTGGAATGCCGCGGCGTGTGGCTGCCGGATTCGTTCGGCTATACCGCGGCCTATCCGCAGCTCGCCAGGCTTGCCGGGATGGAGTGGTTTCTCACCCAGAAGATCTCCTGGAACCAGACCAACAAGTTCCCGCACCACACCTTCTGGTGGGAGGGCATCGACGGCACCCGCATCTTCACCCACTTCCCGCCGGCCGACACCTACAACGGCACGTTCGAGGGCGCCGAGCTGGCGCATGCCGTACGCAATTATGCGGAGAAAGGTGCGGGCACCCGCTCGCTGCTCCCCTTCGGGCACGGCGACGGCGGCGGCGGCCCCACCCGGGAGATGCTGGAGAAGGCGCGGCGGCTACGTGATCTGGAGGGCTCGCCTCGGGTCGAGATCGAACCTCCGGACGAGTTCTTCGCCGCAGCCCGCGCGGAACTGCCGGATGCGGCCGTCTGGTCCGGCGAGCTCTATCTGGAGCTGCATCGGGCCACCTACACCAGCCAGGCCAGGACCAAGGCCGGCAACCGGCGCATCGAGCACCTGCTGCGCGAGGCGGAGCTGTGGTCCGCGACGGCGGCCGTGCACGCGGACTTCGTGTACCCGCACGCCGAGCTGGACCGCTTGTGGAAAACGGTGCTGCTGCACCAGTTCCACGACATCCTGCCTGGCAGCTCGATCGCCTGGGTCCATCGCGAGGCCGAGCTGACCTACGCCCGCGTACGCGCGGAGCTCGAGGAGATCATCACCGCGGCCGTCTCCGCCGTGACCGGCGACGGCCAGGCGACCTGGGTCTGCAACGCGGCACCACGGCCGCGCGCCGAGGTGGTGACCACACCCGGCGGCTCGGCCGTCTTCGCCGAGGTCCCGGCGTCCGGCATGGTACGCCTCGACGCGCCGTCATCCCCATCCCCCGTCACCACGACCGGCGACGAGACAGGGACGGTGCTCTACAACGGCCTGATCCGTGTCGAGGTGGACGCGGCCGGCCTGCTCTCGTCGGTGCTCGACGTGGCGAACCATCGGGAGCTGCTGGCGCCCGGCTCCCGTGGCAATCTGCTGCAACTGCACACCGACCTGCCGAACGAGTGGGACGCCTGGGACATCGACGCCCACTATCGCCGTCGGCACACCGACCTCGACGAGGTCGAGGCGATCACCATCGTCGATTCGGGCCCGCTCGTCGGCGCCGTACGCGTCGAACGTCGCTTCGGGGCATCCAGGATCGTCCAGACCATTCGCCTCACAGCCGGCAGTCCGCGAGTGGAGATCGAAACCGAGATCGACTGGCACGAGCGGGAGAAGATCCTCAAGGCCGCCTTCCCGATCGACGTGCACGCCGACCGCACGGCCGCCGAGATCCAGTTCGGCCACGTGTTCCGGGCCACGCACACCAACACGAGCTGGGACATGGCCCGCTTCGAGATCTCCTGCCACCGCTGGATCCATCTCGGCGAGCCGGGGTACGGCATCGCGCTGGCGAACGACGCCACCTACGGCCACGACGTGACCCGTACCACGCGTGCCGACGGCGGCACCACGACCACGGTGCGGCTGAGCCTGGTCCGCGCGCCGCGCTGCCCCGACCCGGACGCGGACCAGGGACGCCATCGAATGACCTACGCGCTCGTCCCCGGCGCCGCCATCGGCGACGCCGTGGCGGCGGGCTACGCGCTGAACCTCCCGCTCCGCGTGACGAGCGGCGGCGCGGCCACGCCGCCCTCGCCCTTGGTGACGCTCGACGGCACCGCCGCCTGCGTCGAGGCGGTCAAGCTCGCCGACGACCGGTCCGGTGACGTCATCGTCCGGGTCTACGAGTCGCTCGGCGGCCGGGCCACCACCCGGCTACGCGCCTCGTTCCCGGTCTCCAGTGCGACGATCACCGACTTGCTGGAACGTCCCCTCCCAGGGAATCCCGTTGCCGTGGAGGCCGACGGCGGCATCCCGATCTCCTTGCGACCGTTCCAGGTGCTGACCCTGCGACTGAGCCGGTGATCCCCGTGCTGGGCGGGTCATGCGCCCACATTGGCCAGGCCACCGCCAGCTACCTGTAGCCCACTGGAACTTCCCACGCAAGTCGCCCCATGGGCGATTCCCCATGGGGCGATCCTGACAGGCTGGAAGGGACTATCCGGCCTTACTGCTGCTGTTGCTGTTGCTGCTGTTGCTGCTGTTGCTGCTGTTGCTGCTGTTGCTGCTGTTGCTGCTGTTGTTGCTGCTGTTGCTGCTGTTGCTGCTGTTGTTGCTGCTGCTGTTGCTGTTGCTGCTGCTGTTGCTGGCGCCGAAGGTTGTGGTCCCACGGCTGTGGATGGTTCAGGTTTTTGCACCGAGTCGGATTCGAGTGGAACTTGCACGGATGTGCAGCGGACTCTGCGACCTGAGTCACCGGAGTGGCAACGGCGGGTTGCACCGACATCGTCGCTGGGGCGACGAGGGCAGCGGCCACCAAGGCACCGCCCGCAAGGGCTTCCTTGAACATGGAGATACTCCGTACCGCGATGAGATGTGCCCCGCGATCAGACTGACCGGGGCGAGAGTCGAACCGGTGTCCCGGGACGCCGATCGAGATGTCGACCGTGAGATTCCCGCTGGGTCTCTGCGGAACTGCGGTCGTTCAGTCGGGATGCACCCTTGGCAACGACCCAACAGGTTTCCCTCAACAGGCCACGCTAATAACGACAATCCCCTGAGGTCGCCCATTGCGCGGCAAAGCCTGGCGTTTCATGGTTTTCACCTGCGACCCGTTTGTTTGCCTGCCGGTGAACTCGGACGCCAGGGCCGCGGCCGAGGCGGCAACACCGGCTCCGGCAGGCCCGTGCCTCCATGGGGCTCCCCGCGAACGCGAAACCGCCCCTCACCTGCGATGTTTCCGCAGGTAAGAGGCGGTCTGATGTGGTGGAGGTGGCGGGAATCGAACCCGCGTCCTTCAACCCCAAGTCAGGGCTTCTCCGGGCGCAGCCTGCTGTGCTTTTCTCGGCCCCGGCGATCACGCAGGCGAGTCGCCGACGGGCCCAGCCACTGTTTGGTTTCCCGATCTCCCCCGTGGCCGGGTCGATCGGTTGAGCCTTCTAACGATGCCAGACACCGGGCCGAAGGCACTCCCGGGCTGACAGTGGTTTCGCTACTTAGGCAGCGAGGCCCAGGGAGTCCTGGGCTACCACAGTGCGCTTGGAATTGGCACTTGTTGTTTGCGGTCACAGGATTAACGAGGTTATGTCCGCAGTCCTCGGCCCGCTTCACCTGGCTTGCAAGATCGAAGTCGAAGCCAGTCACCCCCTGTGCAGTTGTCAACACGCCCTCCGCCGGAAGGCGAGCAACAAGAATGTACATGGGAGAACACCCTCAACGCCAACTTAATTCCCCATGGCGAAACCCCCGGGAGCGTGGCACAGCAGCTCGCGCTCCCGGGGGCCGACCGGCAGGGTCGAGCCGGTCCGGACGGCAGGACTTCCCCCGAGATGAAGTCCTGATCTCATCACGGCGGCTGGATCCGCAACCCCCCGAGCGGGTCCAGCCACTCAGTAAGACGCCATCGCGACCCCGGATGGTTGCTCAGCGTCGCGACAATTTCACGATGGGTTCTGAAGGCCCGCGAAGAAGCCGCCCGCGACCGCCGACGCGTTGTAGTTTTTCGACAACACCGCGATGGCGACGTCGCCCTGCCAGCCGACGAACCACGTCATCTGGTCCCCGGCCGTCGCCGTCACGCCGTAGACCTTGGCCTTGCCTGCCTGCGCGGGCGTGCCGAAGGCACCGGCCCGCATCATCGGCCTCAGCGCCGTCAGCACCCGCGGATCGACGGGTACGGGGGCGGGTTGCGCGCTCGGCACGGTCTCGGCCGCGGGGTCGGGCGACTTCGGGTCGGTGACGAGCACGGGCGGGCGCCAGGTGCCCGAGGACACCGCGGCGGCCACCAGCGCCATCCCCAGCGGGCTCACCTCGACGTTCTGGCCCGCGATGGCCTTGGCCTTGTCGGCGTCGCTGGACAACTCAGGGAACGAGCCGCTGAACGACTTCAGGGGCAGCCGCCACGACTGGCCCACGCCGAACGCCTCGGCGCTCTTTTCCAGGTCCTCGGCCTTGACCCGGCGGGCGAGCGAGGCCAGGGCGGTGACGCAGCCCTTGGCGAAGTTTTCCTGGAACGTTGCCGACGACGTGCTGCCGGCAGCCTGGCCGGCGGCCACGAACTTGGCGCCACCGACCGTGCGCTCCTGCGGGCAGTCCAGCCGCTGCTTGGGGCTCACACGGTTCTTCACCAGCGCGTCCGCGGCCACGACCGAGAACGCCGTGCCCGCCGGGTATTTGCCGGCCAGGGCGTCCTTCTCCTGGTGCATGCTGCCCTTGGTGGCGACCGCGCGGATCTCGCCGGTCTTGCTGTCCACGGCCACCAACGCGCTCGTCTCGCTGTCGGCCACCGCCTGCTCGGCCGCCGCCTGGATGCCCCGGTCGATGGTGGTCTTCACCGACACGTTCTGCCGACCCGGCCACTCCTTCAGCTGGGTGACCTCTTTGCCGGTCTTGAGGTCGAGGGTGATCACCCTGGTCTGCGTGGAGCCGGTCAGGTAGCTCTGGTAAGCCTGCTGCAGCCCGCTCTTGCCCACCGAGTCGCCGGCCCGCTGCGGGCCGCCGAGCTTCTGCTCGTACTCCGGGGTGAGCGTGCTGACCGTGCCGACGATCTGCCGCGGCGCGTCGGGGTTGACGGGCTGTTCCTGCGGCTTGGTCTCGATCCCCGAGATGGCGTCGAGCTTGGACTTCATCGACTGGTAGCGGGTGCGTCCGAACGTGACCAGCGGCACGAACTTGTCCGGCGGCGAGGAGCGGATGCGGCTCAGCAGCCGGTCCTGGGCGTATCCGGTGATCTCGGACAACCTCGCGACGACCTCTTCCGCCTGGTCGCCCAGGTTGGCCGGATAGACCCCGGCGCTGTAGACGACGGTGTTGGTCTGCAGCGACTCGCCGGTCCGGTCGACCACCGGCTGGCGCGGCTTGGGATCGATGTCGACCGCGAAGCGCTGCCCCTCCTTCAGCTCCGGATGGAGCACCGAGGGTGACCAGCGCACCTTCCACGCGCCGTCGACCAGGTGGAGCGGCAACTTGCCGTCGTACTGCCAGAGCGGGTTGTTCTCGCCCAGGTCGACCTCGGCGTGGAAGGCGGCCGTGGACTCGTCGCCGTTCACGGTCATGCTCTTGATCTTGAAGCGGAACGAGGCCGCGTCGAGTTCGAGCTTGGCGTCGGACAGTGCCTTGCGTACGGTCACCTGGTCGCCGTCGGTGCGTCCCGCGGCCAGGTCGTAATCCTCCGTCTGCCAGCCCACGAGGAAGTCACGCACCGCGTCGTGCGGCGAAGGCTCCTCGAAGCAGCCGGTCAGCATGGTGCACGCGACCGCCAGGGTGACGGTCGCGGAGAGCGTGCGGCGCAGGCGTCTCATGCCGATCTCATCGGTTGCGGTGCCGCAGGGCCCGGGCCATCTCCCGTTTCGCCTGCTGCTCCGCCAGCGACTGCCGCTTGTCCCAGTCCTTCTTGCCGCGGGCGAGGCCGATCTCGACCTTGGCGCGGCCGTCCTTGAAGTAGAGCGCCAGCGGCACGATCGTGAGCCCGCCCTCCTTGGTCTTGGCGGCGAGCTTTTCGATCTCCTTGCGGTGCAGCAGCAGCTTGCGCTTGCGGCGGGCGGCGTGGTTGGTCCACGTGCCCTGCGTGTATTCGGGAATGTGCACGTTGAGCAGCCACGCTTCGTTGCCGTCGATGCTGGCGTAGCCGTCGACGAGCGAGGCGCGGCCCTCGCGGAGCGACTTCACCTCGGTGCCCTGCAGCACGAGACCCGCCTCGAAGGTGTCTTCGACGTGGTAGTCGTGCCGAGCACGCTTGTTCTGGGCGATGACCTTCCGCCCGGTCTCACGTGGCATGCTTCGACTTTACCGGCGATCCCTCGCACCTCGGGTACGTCGCGCGCGGGCTAGACCCGGAGGTAACGGCGGAGCGTCACGAACGAGGCCAGGATACAGATCAGCACGCCGATGATCATCGTGTACGTGATCGTCTCGGCCACGGTGTCCCAGCCCAGCTGCGCGGTCGGACCGGTGAAGAACTTGCCGAGCTCCTCGAACAGCAGGACCTTCGTCACGATCAGGATGACCGCCGCGAAGACCCCGCCGATGAGGCCCGCGATCACGCCTTCCATGACGAACGGCAGCTGAATGTACAGGTTGGACGCGCCGACCAGCCGCATGATGCCCGTCTCCCGGCGCCGGTTGAACGCCGAGAGCCGGACCGTGTTGCCGATCAGCAGGGCCGCCGCCAGCACCAGGATGATCGCGACGCCGAGCGCGTAATAGGCGAGCTTGTCGAGCATCTGGAAAAAGGGCCCGATCAGCTCCTTGTGGTCGACCACGTTCGCGACGCCCGGCTGGCCCTGGACCGCCTGGATCACGGACTGGTAGTTGTCCGGGTCGGCCACCTTGACGCGGAACGACTGCGGCATGTCCTCGACCTGGACGGCCTTCACGAAAGGCTCGTTGGACGAGTACGCGTCCTTGAAGTTCTTGTACGCCGTCGGCTGGTCCTCGAAGGTCACATCCGCGACGCCTGCCGTGGCCTTGATGTGGTCATGGAGCGCCTTGGTCTGCGCCTGCGTGATCGCCTTGCCGTCACACGACGGCATGGCGGTCCCCTTGGTGCACAGGAAGACCGAGATCTCGACCTGGTTGCCCCAGTAGCCCTTCATCAAGCCGACTTGGGCGTTGATCATCAAGCCGACGCCCAGCATCGCCATTCCGACCGCCACGGTGATGATGACCGCGATCGTCATGGTCAGGTTGCGACGGAGGCCGATCCAGACCTCGGAGAAGATGAAATTCGCCCGCATGTTCTGTCTGCAGCTCCCTGTCAGTACGCCTGGCCGTAAACGCCACGCGACTGGTCACGGACGATCTTGCCGTCCTCCAGCTCCACCACACGCTTGCGCATGGAGTCGACGATGGCCGCGTCGTGCGTGGCCATGACGACCGTGGTGCCAGTCCTGTTGATGCGGTCGAGCACCTTCATGATGCCGATGCTCGTCGCGGGGTCGATGTTGCCCGTGGGCTCGTCGGCCAGCAGGATCATCGGCCGGTTGACGAACGCGCGGGCCATGGCGACGCGCTGCTGCTCGCCGCCGGACAGCTCGTCGGGCATGCGGTGGGCCTTGCCTTCCAGGCCGACCAGCTCGATGACCTCCGGCACCACCTTACGGATGAACCGCCGGGGCTTGCCGATGACCTCCAGGGCGAACGCCACGTTCTCATAGACGTTCTTGTTCGGGAGCAGCCTGAAGTCCTGGAACACGCAGCCGATGCGGCGGCGCAGGTGCGGCACCTTGAAGTTGGAGAGTCGGGACAGGTCCTTCCCCGCGACGTGGATCGCGCCCGAGTTCGGGCGCTCCTCCTTAAGGATCAGACGCAGGAACGTGGACTTGCCTGACCCCGAGGGGCCGACGAGGAACACGAACTCGCCCTTGTCCACGTCAACGGATACGTGGTCGAGAGCGGGCCGGTTCTGGTTCGCGTAGACCTTGGTGACATTATCGAAATGGATCACGAGAGCATCACGGCATGCCAGTCTAGGGGTCAGGACGGAAGCGAGGGTGGCACATGCCCACTTCCCGCCGCTGGCCGATCGGGGGCATCGTCTTTACTGATGATCGACGTTCCGATTGGCCAGAGCTCAGTCTAGGGGGAAGACTGGCATGGAACGTCCATAACGGAAACAAAACGATTGTGCGGCTAGACTTGGGGCTGTCATGAGTTGTGAACACCTCGTATGCGCGCAGTGCGCCCACCCCGTGATCGAGGGACGCTGCGCCCTCTGCCGCGCCAACAGAGAGCGGATGCACAACCACGGCTTCGCCGGGCTGTCACCCGCCCTCATCGTCCTGCTGCTGATCGTCCTGCTCTTCGCGAGCCTGGCGCTCAAGCACCTCAGCGGGCTCTAGACCCCGCGAAACCCTTAGGATTCCGCCCCTGACTCCTGCCGCCGCATCCAGCGGATCTCGGACTCGATGAACTGATCGAGGTCGCCGTCGAGCACCGCCGACGGGTTGCCGGCCTCCGTGCCGGTGCGCAGGTCCTTGACGATTTGGTAGGGGTGCAGCACGTAGTTGCGGATCTGCGTGCCCCACGACGTGGTGGTCGCACCACGCAGCTCCGACATCTTCTCCGCTTCCTCCTGCCGCTTGCGCTCCAGCAGCTTGGCCTGGAGCACGTTCATGGCAGTGGCCCGGTTTTGCAGCTGCGAACGCTCGTTCTGGCAGGAGACGACGATGCCGGTCGGCAGGTGGGTGATCCGCACGGCCGAGTCGGTCGTGTTGACGCCCTGGCCGCCGGGGCCGCTCGACCGGTAGACGTCGATGCGGAGCTCGTCCTCGTTGATGTCGATGTGGTCGGTCTGTTCGACGACCGGCACGATGTCCACTCCGGCGAACGACGTCTGCCTGCGCCCCTGGTTGTCGAACGGGCTGATGCGGACCAGGCGGTGGGTGCCGTGCTCGCCGCGCAGCGTGCCATATGCGTAGGGGGCCTTGATCGTGAACGTGGCCGACTTGATGCCGGCCTCCTCCGCGTAGGAGGTGTCGTAGACCTCCGTGGAGTAGCCCTTGCGCTCGGCCCACCGCAGATACATCCGCAGCAGCATCTCGGCCCAGTCGGCGGCGTCGACGCCGCCGGCCTGCGAGTTGATCGTGACCAGCGCCTCGCGGGCGTCGTATTCACCCGAGAGCAGCGTGCGCACCTCGAGCGCGCCGATGTCGGACTTGAGGGACTCGAGCTCCTTGTCGGCCTCGACCCGCGTGTCGTCGTCACCCTCCTCGGCCGCCAACTCGTAGAGGACCGTCAGGTCGTCGAGACGGCGCGCGACGCCCTCGACGCGGTTGAGCTCGCCCTGGAGGTGGGAGAGCTTGCTCGTGACCTTCTGGGCCTGCTCGGGGTCGTCCCAGAGGTCGGGCGCGGCAACCTGCTGCTCCAGCTCAGCGATCTGCTTACGCATCGCGTCGAGGTCGAGCACGTCCTGGATGCTGCGGACCGTGCCCGCGAGCTCGTTGATCTCTTCTGCCGGATCGATGCCTGCCACGTTTCCCTAGGGTACGCGCCTCGCGGGAGAACTCAGTCCTCCAACCCAGGACGCGCCCAAGGCTTCGTCTCGTCGCCCACCCGAATACGATGGCGACGTGCGTGCATACGGGCGGCGGAAGGTGCTGGCGCTCGCCGCCGGCGTGCTGGCCGCGGCGACCGCCTGCACGGGCAATGCCCCGCCGACGCCCACGAAGCAGGCCGCGGCCGCCTCCGCGACGCCCACTCCGTCCGCCGACGCGGTCGCGGTCACCCGGGCCGAGGCGGCCAAGGAGTTCCGCGAGATCATGGTCACCGACGACGCGCTGCGGGTGAAGAGCGACCTGGAGGGCCGCCTGGACTGGGCGGCGAGGGACCTCACGACCGGCGGGCAGGCGTTGCTGACCGTGGCCGCATACCTGTCGACCGACTACGCCCCGCCCCGCTACAGGTGGGGTCAGCCGACGCTCTTCGTGCCCAGGTTCGCCGCGGGCGAGAAGGCGCCCTGGTTCACCGCGCTGGCGACGCGCGACGGGCAGCCGACGCTGCTGACGTTCGCCAAGTCGGATCGCTGGCGGCTCAGCTCCGTGGCACGGCTCCTGCCGGGGCAGGAGCTGCCGGAGATCGAGGTGGACGCCGATGGCTACGCCACGGCGCTGGCCCCGGACGACAAGACCGTCACGATCAGCCCGCAGTTCATGCAGCCCGTGCACGCCAGCGTGGCCGAGACCGGGACGGCCGGGGTCACGGCGGGGCTCCTGGCGGCGGGGCCCTACACGACGGACGTGGCCGAGCAGATCGCCTCGCTCCGGGAGAAGGCGAAGAGCAGCGGGTTCAGCTACGACTCGATCTTCAGCGCCGACAACTTCCCCGTGTACGCGCTGCGCACCGCGGACGGCGGGGCGCTGATCCAATACTCGCTGTCGCGGACGACGACCACGACCACCAAGACGGCCGAGGACGACTACATCCCGGTGCCGGAGTCGGCCCGGTGGGCGATCAGCACGCCGGTGCTGCGCCGCACGCTGCGCCTGGTCGAAACCCATCAATATGCCACCGCGGCGCCGCCGCTGTCCCGCCCGTCCGCCGCCGCCGTGATCGCTCACGATGGCGCTCTTACTAAGGCTTCTGGGCAATAAGACACCCGTTCTTTACGGTAAGCCACCTTGCCCGCACGTGCCGTAACTCCTTGCCCTCTGTCATGGCCGGTCGTGAAGGCAATAAGATCCCCATTTTTTACGGCAAGCCACCTTCCCCGCACGCGCCGTAACTCCTTGCCCTCTGTCATGGCCGGTCGTGAAGGCTCACGGGTTGCTCGCCGTGACGAGCGTCATCTTTACCTGCTTCTTCGGTGACATCTGGGCCTGCTAAGCAACTGTGGTTGACTAATTGGCGATTAGTCAACTACGGTTGCTTGTATGCCGGCAGATGAGATCCCCGAACCGAAGGAACCCGCGGACGCGCTCGCGGCCGTGGTGGCGTTGCGGCGCCTGGCCGATCAACTGGAGGACGCCGCCGTCGAGCAGGCCATGCGCGCGGGCTGGAGCTGGCCCGACGTCGCCGAGGCGCTCGGCGTCACCCGCCAGGCGGTTCACAAGAAGCACTCCAAGCGGCTCATCGCGGCCGGCGTCACGTTGAGGAGACGACAATGAGCGCCATCGACCACTACATCCAAGCGATCATCTTGCAAGGTGGGGCGGAGGCGCTGGAGGACGGCTCCGCGACCACCGAGGCACACCATCTCCTGCTGGCCATGGCCGCTCACGAGGGCACCGCCGCGCACCGCGTCCTGGTGGCGGCCGGGCTGGGGCGGCAGGCGATCAGGGAGGCGCTGGACCGGGAGTTCGAGCACAGCCTGAACGCCGTCGGCGTGTCGCTCGCCTCCTACGACCTCCCGAAGCCGAGCCGCGACCCCAAGCCGCCCAAGATCAGCGCCTCGGCCAGGCTCGCGCTCGAACGCGGCTTCGCCGCCGCCACCGGCAAGAAGGACCTGCGTCCCGCGCATCTGCTGCTCGGCGTCCTCGACACCGAGATCGGCACCGTGCCGCGCGCGCTCGCCCTGGCCGGCGCCGACCGGGTGGGACTGATGGCACGCGCCAGGGAGACGCTCCCCCACGAGAGCTGGTGAATCCGGGGGCCCGAGCGCCCCCTATCCCTATCTGTTGTCCGCGGCCCTTGCCTCCTCCCGCGCGTAGCCGGTGCGGGACGGCCGGTTCGGGTCGTGATGTGTCATGCCCTCGCGACAGGTGCCGCCGGCATGCGTCCCGTCGCGGACTTGTTCGATCACAGAGAGAGGCCAATTCATGACGATGAGCGACACAGTCGTGCTCGACGTCGACGGGCTGCGCATGCGCTACGGCTCGGTCGACGTCCTGCACGATGTCACGTTCCAGATCCGCCACGGCGAGGTGCTGGCCCTGTTAGGGCCCAACGGGGCGGGCAAGACCACCACGATCGAGATCCTGGAAGGCTTCCGCGCCCGCTCGGCCGGCCGGGTCCAGGTGCTCGGCGCCGATCCCGCACACGGCGACGAGCGGTGGCGGGCCCGGCTCGGGGTCGTGCTGCAGTCCTGGCGCGACCACGGCAACTGGCGGGTCCGCGAGTTCCTGGACCACCTCGGCGGCTACTACGCCGGCTACGCCACTGCCGGGATTCCGCGGCCATGGGACACCGGCGAGCTGATCAGAACGGTCGGCCTGGAAGGTCAGGCGGGCAAGAAGATCAAGACGCTGTCGGGCGGCCAGCGGCGCAGGCTCGACGTGGCGGTCGGCATCGTGGGCCGGCCCGAGCTGCTGTTCCTCGACGAGCCGACCGCGTCGTTCGACCCGCAGGCCAGGAGCGACTTCCACGGCCTCGTAGGCGAGCTGGTGGCCGCTCAGGAGACCACTGTGCTGCTCACCACCCACGACCTGCACGAGGCAGAGAAGCTGGCCGACCGCATCGTCGTGCTGAGCGGCGGCCGGATCGTCGCCGACGGCACGGCCGGGGAACTGGCGCGGCGGATCGCCGGCGAGGACGAGGTGCGCTGGCTGCTCAACGGGCAGCGGTTCGTCCAGAAGACGGCGGACTCCACCCGGTTCGCCCAGGAGCTGTTCGCCCGGTACGGCGACGACGTGCAGGAGCTCGAGATCCACCGAGCCTCCCTGGAGCAGACATACCTCGCCCTGGTCCGCCAGGCGGAATCGACCCCGGAGGCGACCCGATGAACCCCGCCACGACAGCACTGCGCGCGGGCTGGTCCCGCGGCCTGATCGAGCTGCGCCACTCATTCACCAACGGGCCGGAGCTGTTCTCGCACTTCCTGTGGCCCGGGCTGATGGTGGTCGCCATGTTCTTCCTCCGGGACCTGTCGTTCGGCTCCAGCGGGCTCCTGCTGGGCACGCTTGCCCTGCCGAGCATCCTCGGCATGAACGCCGCGGCCGGCATGATCAGCATGAGCCAGCAGCTCACCGCGGACCGCGAGGACGGCACCCTGCTGCGGGCCAAGGCGACTCCGCACGGCATGCCCGCTTACCTCATCGGGAAGGTGATCTCGGTCGCCGGCGGGCTGCTGGCCGACCTCGTGATCTTCCTCGTGCCCGGCCTGCTCCTCGTGGAGGGTCTGGCGATCGGGCCGGGCTCCTGGCCGACCCTGGCCTGGGTGCTGGCGCTGGGCCTGGTGGCGACCCTGCCCATCGGCGCGGTCCTCGGCTCGGCGTTCGCCAGCGCCCGCGCCCAGGGGCTGCTGCAGCTGCCGTTCCTCGCCGTGATCGGAATCTCCGGCATCTTCTACCCGATCACCTCGCTGCCCGAGTGGCTGCAGTGGATCGCCCAGGTCTTCCCGATCTACTGGATGGGGCTCGGCATGCGCTCGGCCCTGCTGCCTGACTCGGCGGCGGCCATCGAGATCGGCGAGTCGTGGCGGCACCTGGAGACCGCCGGCGTTCTTGGCGTCTGGGCGGTGCTCGGGCTGCTCGTGGCGCCGGTGGTGTTGCGGAGGATGGCACGCGGGGAGTCAGGGTCAAACGTGGCCGCCCGCCGCGAGCGCGCACTGCGGCGGGTTGGATGACACCGTGACCATTGGCCAGGCCGATGTTCGTGTTCCTGTTCGGCTACGCGCTGGGGCAACTGGCACGCCGTCATCAGGCCCCCGGCGGACCTCATGCGCCGCGCCGGCCACCGTGGACCGGCGGAGATGCAGCTGCGGCGGCTGACGTACCGCCGCAGCTGAGCTCAGGCCTCCGTGTGCGGGAGGTTGCTGGCGGCCACCAGCGTGCGGATGGCACGCAGCGCGACCGAGAGCGTGGCCAGGTCGAAGTTGTCGCTCTCCCAGATCTCCGACAGCGTCTGCCTGGCCCGGGAGACGGCCGCCGAGTTGCCCTCGGACCACCGCGCCAGCCGCTCCTCCGGCGGCAGCCCCGGCTTGCTGTGGGCCAGCACGTCCCTGGTCAGCGAGGCATGCGCGGCGTAAAGGTCGTCGCGCAGGGCCGAGCGGGCCATGGAGTTCCACCGGTTGTCCCTGGGCAGGGCGATGATCCGCTCCCTGAGGCGGGCCAGCTGGAGGCGGTCGGCCAGGTCGAAGTAGACCTCCCCCACCTCGTTGACCGGCCGTCCCGTCAGCGAGGCGACCTCCACCAGGTCCAGCGTGGAGTACGCGGGCACCATGCCGGCCACCCGCTCGGCCAGCTCCAGCGGCACGCCCCGGGCCACGAACGAGTCCCGGCGATCCTCGTACGCGGCCAGGTCGGGCCCGGTGAGCATCTTCGGGATGTGGGCGACGAGCCCGTTGACGCCCTTCATGAAGAAGCTGACGGACGCGGACAGGTCCAGCGGCGGGCGCCGGTTGATCAGCAGCCAGCGGGCGCCGCGCTCGACGAGCTTGCGGGCCTCCAGCAACATGGCGATCTGGACATCGGTGCTGACCTTGTTGTCCAGCGACTCCACGGCCCGGTAGAACGACGGCAGGTCGAAGACCTCCCGCGCCACCAGCCAGGCCCGCGCGATGTCGGGCGTCGAGGCGCCGGTCTCCTCGCCGAAGCGGTGCATGAACGTGGTGCCCATGCTGTTGACCAGGTCGTTCACCACGCAGGTGGTGATGATCTCCCGCCGCAGCGGGTGCGCGTCCATGTACGTGCGGAAGCGCTCCCGCAGATCCGACGGGAAGTACGACACCAGCCACGACTCCAGGTACGGCTCGTCGGGCAGGTCGGAGCCGAGCAGCTCGGCGTCGGCCACCAGCTTGGTGTAGGCCAGCAGGACGGAGAACTCCGGCGCGGTCAGCCCGAGCCTGGCCTGGCGGCGCTCGGCCAGCGTCTTGTCCGACGGCAGGAACTCCAGCTCCCGGTTGACCAGCCCTTCACGCTCCAGCCGCCGCAGGTAGCGGGCGTGGATGTGGAGCATCTCGACGGCCTGGGCACGGGCCGCGGCGAGGACCACGTTCTGTGCGTAGTTGTCCCGCAGCACCAGCGCGGCGACCTCGTCGGTCATCGCGGTGAAGACCTGGTTGCGCTGCTTGTCGGTCAGCTCGCCGTCGCGGACCACCTGGTCGAGCAGGATCTTGATGTTCACCTCGTGGTCGGAGGTGTCCACCCCGGCCGAGTTGTCGATGAAGTCCGTGTTGACGAGCCCGCCGTTCAGCGCGAACTCGATCCGGGCGAGCTGGGTGAAGCCCAGGTTGCCGCCCTCGCCGACCACCTTGCAGCGCAGGTCGGCGGCGTTGACCCGGAGCGCGTCGTTGGCCTTGTCGCCGACGTCGGCGTGGGACTCGGAGGTCGCCTTCACGTACGTGCCGATGCCGCCGTTCCACAGCAGGTCCACCGGGGCCCGCAGGATGGCGCTGATCAGGTCGTTCGGCGCCATCGAGCTCACCCGGGCGGGGAGGCCGAGCGCCTCGCGCATTTGCGGCGTGATCTGGATGGACTTGGCGGTACGCGGGAAGACGCCGCCGCCCGCCGAGATCATCTTGGTGTCGTAGTCCTCCCACGAGCTGCGCGGCAGCTCGAACAGGCGCTGACGCTCGGCGTAGGAGCGGGCGGCGTCCGGGGTCGGGTCCACGAAGATGTGCCGGTGGTCGAACGCGGCCACCAGCCGGATGTGCTGGGACAGCAGCATGCCGTTGCCGAACACGTCACCCGACATGTCGCCGATGCCGACCACCGTGAAGTCGGTGGTCTGCGTGTTCACGCCCATGGTGCGGAAGTGGTATTTGACCGACTCCCACGCGCCGCGGGCGGTGATGCCCATGGCCTTGTGGTCGTAGCCGATGGACCCGCCGGAGGCGAACGCGTCGCCCAGCCAGAACCCGTAGTCCTTGGCCACGCCGTTGGCGATGTCGGAGAAGGTGGCGGTGCCCTTGTCGGCGGCCACGACCAGGTAGGGGTCGTCGCCGTCGTGCCTGACCACGTCCGGCGGCGGCACGATCTGGCCGTCCACGAGGTTGTCGGTGACGTCCAGCAGGCCAGAGATGAAGGTCCGGTAGCAGGCCACTCCCTCGGCGAGCAGCTCCTCGCGCGTGCCACCCACAGGCGGACGTTTTACGACAAATCCACCTTTGGACCCAGTCGGAACAATGACGGTGTTCTTCACCATCTGAGCCTTAACCAGGCCCAATATCTCCGTCCGGAAGTCCTCCATCCGATCGGACCACCGGAGCCCGCCGCGCGCCACCTTTCCGAATCGCAGATGCACGCCCTCGACCCGTGGCGAGTAAACGAATATCTCGAACTTCGGCCGCGGCAACGGAAGCACGCTGATGGCCTGCGGATCGAACTTGAGTGAAATGTACGGTTTACGCGTCCCGTTAACCGTTTGGAAGTAATTCGTCCTCAGTGTCGCCTGAATCATCTCCAGGTAAGCACGCAGGATGCGGTCCTCGTCCAGCGAGGCCACCTCGTCCAGCGCTCCGAGGACCTCCTCCTGCAGCGCGTCCAGGAGCTCGTCGCGTACGTTGTCGCTCCGCCGCGGATCCAGCTTGGCCTCGAACAGGCTCACCAGCAGCCGCGCCAGCCGCACGTTCCCGTTCAGCACCCGCTCGATGTAGGTCTGCGAGAACGTGCTCCCGGCCTGGCGCAGGTATTTGGCGTAGACCCGCAGGATCTCCACCTGCTCCCAGGTCAGCCCGGCGCGCAGGATGAGCGCGTTGAAGTTGTCGGCCTGCACGCGCCCCTTCCACAGCGCGGTGAGCCCGTCCTGGAAGAACCGCTTGAAGTCGTCCCTGTCCACCTCGTCGGAGGGCGTGTAGCGCAGCCCGAAGTCGTAGATCCAGGCGTTCTTGGTCCTGGGATCGTTGTCCCTGTCGATCTCGTAGGGCCGCTCGTCGACGACCTCGACGCCGAGCCGCTGGATCAGGGGGAGCGCGTGGGACAACGAGATCGGCGAGCCGACCTTGTAGATCTTGAGTCGCCGCTCCCCCTCGGTCGCGTCGTACGGCTCGTAGAGGTTGATCCCGACCTGCTCGTCGTCTCCGGCGGCGATGAGCTCCTCCAGGCGGCGCAGGTCCACGACGGCCACCTTGGGCGGGAAGTCCGCCTTGTAGCCCTCGGGGAACGCGGACGCGTACCGCCTCATGAGCGCCGGCGCCTCGTCCTCGGAGGTCATCTCGCCCAGCGCGGCGGCCAGGTCGTCCTCCCAGGAGCGGGTGATCGCGGCCAGCCTGGCCTCCAGCTCCTCCACGTCCACGCTCGGCGGCGGCAGCTGCTTGCCGCGCTCGCCCCGCACCACCACGTGCAGCCGGGCCAGCACCGATTCGCCGATCATCGCGCTGTAGTCGAGCGACTTGCCGCCCAGGGCCTTGAGCAGCACCTCCTGCATCTTCAGCCGGACCTTGGTGGTGTAGCGGTCGCGCGGCAGGTAGATCAGGCAGGAGATGTAGCGTCCGTAGTCGTCGCGCCGCAGGAACAGCTTGACCTGCTTGCGCTCGCGCAGGCGCAGCACGCCCAGCGCGATCGGCAGCAACTGCTCGACGGAGGTCTGGAACAGCTCGTCCCGCGGGAACGTCTCGAGGATCTCGATCAGGTCCTTGCCGTCGTGGCTGTCGGGCTGCAGCCCGGCCGCGTCGAGCACGTCGGCCAGCTTGCGCCGGAGCACCGGGATCCTGGAGATCGACTCGTTGTAGGCCACGTGCGTGAACAGGCCGAGGAAGCGCCGTTCCCCGATCACCTCGCCCTCGGGCGAGAACGTCTTGACCCCGATGTAGTCGAGGTAGGCCGGCCGGTGCACGGTGGCACGGGAGTTGGCCTTGGTGGTGATCATCAGGTGCTTCTCGCGTGCCTTGGCCCGCACCTCGGGCGGCAACACGGAGAAGCTGGCCGAGCCGGGCCGGTCGTCACGCAGGATGCCCAGCGCCGCCCCCGGCAGCGAGCGCAGCGCCTCCCCCTGGTCGGTGTTCTCCAGCCGGTACTCCCGGTAGCCGAGGAAGGTGAAGTGCCCGTCGGCGAGCCAGCGCAGCAGGTCGATGCTGTCCTCGACCTCCGCGGGCTCCAGCGGCGGCGGGTTCATGCTCAGGTCTTCGGCGGTCTGCACGGCCAGCGCCCGCATCTTCCTGAAGTCCTCGACCGCGTGGCGCACGTCGGACAGCACCCGCTGGAGGTCGGACTCCAGCGCCTTGAGCACGTCGGGATCGGACTGCCGGTCGATCTCGACGTGTATCCACGACTCGACCAGCATCTGGCCGGTGACGTCCTCCTCGCCACGGCCCAGCATGCGGCCCGTCATGTCGCGGCGGACCCGCATCTGCGGGTGGACAAGCAGGTGGATTCCCAGGTCGTGCCTGTCGAGCTCCATCGTCACCGAGTCGACCAGGAACGGCATGTCGTCGGTGACCACTTCGACCACCGAGTGCCCCGGGTCCCAGCCGTTCTCCTCCAACGTGGGCGTGTAGGCCCGGACCACCGCCCGGCCCTGCGGGCGGACCTCGGCCAGTTGCCGCTGCGACATGGCGGGGCCGTACACGTCGACCGGATTGCGCTCGAGCAGGTCCTCAGGCGCCACATGGCGGTAGTAGAACCGGAGGAAGGCCAGAGCCTCCTCTGCGGTCACGTGTTCACTGCTCGCCGCGCAACTCTCGGCGGCTCGCTGGAGCAGCTCGTCCTTGGCCTCATCGAGGGGCATCGTAGGTCTCACTCCTTTGTGAGGGTTCGCCATGGCCGTTCATAGCCAGGCCCTTAGTTCCCACAGCAGCGGGAAGTAGTGCAGGCGCGTTCTACCGCGCAGATAGGGGGCGCCGGTGGAGCCGCCGGTGCCGGACTTGTCGCCGATCTGGCGCTCGACCATCTGGACGTGACGCATCCGCCACAGCGCGGTGGTCTCGTCGTGGTTCAGAAGGTCCTCTGCCAGCTGCCACAGGTCGTCGTGGGACCGGCGGTCTCTGGCCACGGTCAGCAGCGAAGCCATGATCTCGTCGTCCGAGACCGGCAGGCCCCGCTGGGCGAGGGCGGCCAGGTAAGCATCCCACAGCGTGGGCTCGTCCAGCCTGCGGCGCAGCCTGGCGAGCTCGGCCTCGGAGGCATGCCGGAAGCTGGTGAGGTACCGCTCGTCCTTCAGGCCCGAGAGGAACTCCAGCTCGCGGAACTGCACCGACTGGAAGCCGCTGGCCGGCGCCAGCTTCGCGCGGAACGCCAGGAAGTCCTGAGGCGTCATCGTCTCCAGGACGTCGACCTGCTCGATCAGCACCCGCTCGACCGCTTGCACCCGCTGGAACAGGTGCCTGGCCTGCCACAGCTCGCCGCCGAACATGGCGAAGCGAGCGGACTCCAGCTCGTGGAGCAGCAGCTTGAACCACAGCTCGTAGACCTGGTGAATGGTGATGAAGAGCAGCTCGTCCGGCGCCTGCGACTGCGGCTGCTGTTGTGCGAGCAACGCGGGCAGGCAGAGATAGCCGCCGTACGACAGCCGGCCGCCTTCCTCTCCGAACTGCCGATCCGGGGGACCGGGCGCATCACCGTCGATGCCCACCGAACACCTCCCCCTGAACCGCCCGGCGTCTCCGGTTGCCGGGCGTAATGCCTCGCCGTACCGATATCACCCGAAAAGGGGATAGACGTCAACGTGACATGGACATCGGGGGGTCGTCGTCGGAGGCCGAAGGGGTGTTCTTCAGCTCGTCGAGCTGATCGGGCAGCTCGACGAGCTCGATGAGCTCGGCCTGGCACTGCTCGCACGTGTCGAGGTGGCGCTCGAACGCCTCGTGTTCCTCTTCGTCAAGGACACCAAGGACGTAGGCGGCCACCTCTTCGTGCATCAGCCGGCTACCCCCTTGTCCCGCAGCAGCTCACGGAGAGCCCGGATCCCGTAGTAGAGCCGGGACTTCACCGTCCCCGGCGGGATCCCCAGAATCTCCGCCGCCTCACTTATCGTACGGTCTCGAAGGTAGGTCTGCTCAATGACTTCACGGTGTTCTTCGGACAGACTGCGGAGCGCGTCGGCGACGACGATCGCCGAGAGGGCTCGCTCCGAGCCGTCGGGCACCGCCATCATGTCGACTTCGGGCGGTTCGACCTCGTGAGGTCGAACGCTCTTACGCCGACGCCCATCGATAACGATGCGGCGGGCCACTGTCAGTAGCCATGCCCATATGAGGCTTGGTTCCCATTGCAGTCTTGCCGAGTTACGCCAGGCTCTGACGAGCGTCTCCTGCACGACGTCTTCAGCCCATTGAAGGTCGTTACCTGTAGATTTGCGTACGTGGCGCAGCAGAGGGCCGCCGAACTCCTGGTAAAGCACCGCAATGCGATGCTCCGCCTCGGCATCCGCACTCTCGAACCTGCCGTCGAGGTGACCTAGCACGGGGCACATCTTTACACCTTTGTTATTGGTTCGGTAGCCACTCCGATAACTCCAGTCATTTCTAACTATCTCCGGCCATAGGTGAACCTGGCCCGGGAAGCTCGCGTACCTCCGACCATGCACAGGCTTTTGCGTGGCGAGCTCTTCATGCTCGGCGGCTTCGTTCTAGCCGCTGCGGTGACGATCGTGCTGGTCATGCCGCCGTCGATCGACCCGGCGGCCGCCCAGTTCTCCGAGACGCCCTCAGGCCCTCTCACCGCCGCCGACCGCGACCTGCTGGTCAAGGTGCGGCAGGCGGGCCTCTGGGAGATGCCCGTAGGCGACTACGCCCGGACCCGCGCCGAGTCCCAACGCGTCAAGGAAGTCGGCAGGCTGATCATGGAAGATCACCAGAAGCTGGATCTGCTGACCCGCCAGGTCGCGAAGAAGCTGGGCGTGGCACTGCCGGACGAGCCGAACGCCGACCAGCAGCGCTGGATGGCGCAGCTGGCGGCGGAAAGCGGCCCCGCCTTCGACAAGGACTTCGCGAACCTGCTGCGTGCCGCGCACGGCAAGGTCTTCACCGTCGTGGCGGGCGTCCGCTCAGGGACTCGTAACTCCGAGATCAGGAAGTTCGCCCAGGAAGGCATCAACTACGTCATGCGCCACATGACGCTCCTGGAGTCCACCGGCCTGGTCGACCACAACCAGTTGCCGGAAGCCCCGACGCCCTCACCCGCTCCACCCGTCGCTCTGGCGGTCGAAACAAGGAGACACATATGACAAGATCCAGACGCCTGGCCGCGGCCGTGTCCGTCCTGGCCATGGCGGCCACCGGGCTGGTGTCCGCGGCCGTGATCGGCGTCACCCCGGCGATCGCCGACCACTGCGTCCCGGGAGAGTCCACCCCGAGCCCGAGCCCTTCGGCGCAGCAGCGGAACCGGAACCAGCCGGATCAGAACCAGCAGCCGGATCAGGAGCAGCAGCCGGATCAGCAGCAGCCGGATCAAGGACAGCAACAGGACCAAGGTCAGCCGCAGGACCAGGGCCAGCAAGGCACCGACCAGCAGCAGGACGCCGATCAGCAGGCGCCCCAGGGCGGCGGCGCCGCGATCCTGGACCCCGGCGCGTCTCCCACCCCCGAGGGCGACGGCCAGACGCAGGCCCCCGAGGGCGACGACCAGGCCCAGGCTCCCGAAGAGGAGCAGGACGCCTCGACGTTCTCCCGCCGCGGCCGGCCGACCAGGACCGCCACACCGACCCCGACCCAGTCCGACAACCCCGAGGAGCAGCCGAGCGGAACCGCGTCACCCTCGCCCACCGGGGGCGGGAACGGCGAGGAGGAGGCGTGCGCCGACCTCGGCCCGTTCCCCGAGGACTTCATCGACATCCGCCAGGTCCCGCCGCGCCAGCTCGGTGCGCGGATCGGCAGGGGCGGCTCGCGCGGCACGTTCGTCTCCCGGTGCGGCCGCAATGAGAACCGTCACAACAACCCGGACAACTTCATCGTCGCCCCCGGCGTGAGCAATGGGGCGCACCACCTGCACGACTACGTGGGCAACCTGTCGACGGACGCGTTCTCCACCGACGAGAGCCTGGCGGCGGCGGGCACCACCTGCCGGCTGGGTGACAAGTCCACCTACTTCTGGCCCGTGCTCAGAGACCGCAGGTCTGACCAGAACGCCAACGACCCCGACGGCAACGTCGGCCAGGTGCTGACGGCACGCGCGGTGCAGCTGCAGTTCCGCGGCAACGCGACCTCCAGGGTCGTCGCGATGCCGAGGTTCCTCAGGCTGATCACCGGTGACGCCAAGGCCGCGACCAACGGCGGTGCCAACGCGCGGGCCGCGTGGAGCTGCACGGGATTCCAAAACCGTATAGCGACCGATAAATACCCGCTTTGCCCGCGCGGCAGCCTCGTCCTCCGTATTCTGGACTTCCCCAGCTGCTGGGACGGTCAGAACACCGACAGCGCCAACCACCGCACACACGTGGTCTTCCCCGGCGAGAACGGTGCTTGTCCTCAGGGCACCCGGGCGATTCCTCAGCTCCGCATGACCCTTGCGTACTCCGTACCGCAGGGTCAGTCGTTCGCACTGGACGCCTTCCCTGAGCAGAAGCACAACCCCGTCACCGACCACGCCGACTTCGCCAACGTCATGCCCGATCGGCTGATGCGCTTCGTCGTCGACTGCATCAACCGGGGCCGCCGTTGCTGATCTGAAACCGCGCCCTGAAGGGCAATTCCGCCTTCCGAGTCGCACCCTTACTCGACCTTGGAGGGAAACAGATGCTCCACAGACGACACCCCCGGCACGCTCCCACGAAGCTGGACACCCGAAGCGTCCGGCTGGGAGCAAGTGCGTCCATCATGGCCCTCCTGCTGTCGGCGTTCGCGCTGACCAGGACGGAACGCGGCATCGCGTTGCTCGGCCGCGGGGTGAGCTTCCTCGAGTACTACGCGGGCGTGTTCGCCCTGGTGCTGCTGACCGCGACGGTCGCGCTCGGCATCATCACCACCGAACGCGTCTTCCTGTCGCCGGCCAACCGGGTCAGGGCGCAGCTCGCGCACCGGGCCACCGCCCTCATCGGGCTGGCCTATCTGGTCACGCACATCTCACTCATGATCAGTCTGGGACACGTACCGGTGGGGGCCGCCGTCGTGCCGGTGGCCGGGATCTACGTGGCGCTCGGGACGCTGGCCTTCGATCTGATGATCGTGGCTGTGGTCACGGGAATGCTCAGGGGGCGCTTCGCCGTACGGGCCAGGCCGTGGATGTGGCGGGTGCTGCACTCGTCCGCGTACGTGGCCTGGCCCATCGGAATCATGCACGGACTGACGGCCGGCCGCCCGCCGGCCGGATGGGTGGCCTGGTCGTACGTGGCCAGCCTGGCGGCGGTCGGCGGGGCGCTGATCGTCCGGGTGCTGGCCTCGCTGCGCCGGCCGCCGGTCGTACCCGAGATGGTCGAAGGGCCGGCGGTGACCACACCCGCCGCCGTGGGCGTGCCCGCCGAGCGGCCCGAGAAGGTCGCGGCGCGGAACGCCGCCGCCGCGGCGGCAGCCTCCGCGTCCGCCAGAACGAACGCACCGGTGAGCCTCGCCGAGGCTCGACGCAGATACCGGGAGGCCGGATGACCCCGAACGCAACCGTTAAGGAGCGACCGTGATTCCGGCGCGAGTGCCACGGGTGTTACGTATGGGTCCGGCCCGGCTGACCGCCGGGCTCGACCACTGTCGGCGCCTCGATCTGCCCGCCCACCGCACGCTCCACGGCGTCACGGAGCCGCGCACGCTGGACGAGCTCATCTCGTACGCCAATGAAGTCGACATGCGGGGACGGGGCGGCGCCGCGTTCCCGTTCGCGCGCAAGCTGCGGGCCGTCGCCGACGCCGTGGGCTCGGGCGGCGAGTGCGTCGTCCTCATCAACGGGGCCGAAGGCGAGCCGGCCAGCTCCAAGGACGCCATGCTGCTCACCCGCAATCCCCACCTCGTCCTGGACGGCGCGGTGCTGGCCGCCGAGGCGCTGGGCGCCCGCGAGGTGGTCCTCGCCACGGCCGGGGGCGAGGTCGCCGAGGCGTCCGTCAACGCCGCCGTGGCCGAGCGCCGGGCCGCGAACATCTCCGGCGGCGCCGAGAGCCGGGTGCCGATCCGCGTGGTCGGCATCCAGGAGCGGTTCATCTCCGGGGAGGGCGGCGCGCTCGTCAACGCCGTGAACGGCGAGCTGGGCATCCCGCCCGGCCGCAAGCGGCGGGCCGCGATCAGCGGCGTGGACGGCCTGCCGACCCTGCTGTCCAACACGGAGACGTACGCGCAGCTCGCGTTGCTCGCCGAGTACGGGCCGGAGAAGTACGCCGAAATCGGCACCAGCAAGGAGCCCGGCACGATCCTGCTCACCGTCAGCGGCGGCGCGGCGGAAGGGGCGGTCATCGAGACGCCGACCGGCACCATGCTGGCCGACGTGCTCGACCTGTGCGAGGCGGACATCGGCGACGGTGTGCTCATCGGCGGCTACCACGGGGCGTGGTTGTCGGCCGAGGCCGTCCAGACGGCCGTGATCTCGCGCGAGGGCATGAAGGCGGCCGGCGCCACCCTGGGCGCCGGGATCATCGTCCCGCTCGGCGACTCCACGTGCTCGCTGGGCGAGGCCGCGAGGGTCGCCTCCTATCTGGCCGCCGAGTCGGCGGGCCAGTGCGGCCCGTGCCGGCTCGGCCTGCCGGACGTGGCCAGGCTCATGTGCGACCTCGTCGAGGGCAACGGCTCGGTCGACGCGATCCGGCGGGCCGTGCGCGTGGTGGAGCGGCGTGGCGCGTGCTTCCATCCGGACGGCACGGCCAAGTTCGTGTTGTCGGCGCTGGACTCGTTCGAGTCCGAGATCGCGCTCCACCTGGAGCAGGGCACGTGCGGGCGGCCGGTGCGCGGGGTCATGCCGATGCCCGAACGCGAGCCCGAGCCCGAGTACCGCCTGGAAGTGGACTGGTCCCGCTGCGTCGGTCACGGGCTGTGCGCCCACCTGCTGCCCGAGTTCGTGAAGCTGGACGACTACGGCTTCCCGTCGTTCAGGACGATCCCCCAGTTCATGCTCAGGGAGGCGCGGCGGGCGGTCGAGATGTGCCCGGCGCTGGCCCTGCGGCTCGGGTCGAGCAGCGGGGACGGGCATGGCGCTCCGGCGCCGAAGCCGAACGGCTCGCCGTTGCGGCTGGTCAAGGACGGCATGATGAAGGCAGGGGCGAGTGCGCCGCGGCTGACGCGGGTAGGCGCCGCTCCTAGCGTGAGAGCCCGAGGGACGGCCGGATGAACTCTGGGTGACACGAGCGTCGTGCCGAACCCGGTGGGCCATCCGGGCGTCTCACAGTCGATTGACGTCGATGTCGAGGGAGCGCCTCATGGACCGCCGGGATTCGTCACGCCGGGAGACACCTGTGGACCGGCGAGACGTCCTGCGCGCCGCCGCGCTGGCGCCGCTGGCCCCGCTGGTGGCGCCGGGCACGCCGCCGCCCGACTGGGCGCGGTTGCGCGGGCGGCTGGCGGGGACGCTCGTGCTGCCCGGCGACGCGGGGTACGCCACCGCCCGCCGCCTGTACAACCCGGCCTACGACCGGGTCAGGCCGGGCGGGGTCGCGTACTGCGAGAGCGCGGCCGACGTGTCGGCGTGCCTGGCTTTCGCCCGGGACAATCGCGTCCCCGTCACGGCTCGCTCGGGCGGTCACTCGTACGCGGGCTGGTCCACCGGCAAGGGGCTGGTGATCGACCTGTCCAGGATGCGCTCCGTCGCCTACGATGGGCCGCGTTTCAGCGGACCATCGCAGGGGGCGGCGAAGCCCGACCCCTACTCGGACGGCCGGGCCACCATCGGCGCGGGCGCCAAGCTGATCGACGTCTACGACCGGCTCTCCCGGCACGACGTCAGCGTGCCCGCGGGCACCTGCCCCACGGTGGGGATCGGCGGGCTCACCCTGGGTGGCGGGCTCGGGGTCGTGTCCCGCAAGCACGGCCTGACCTGTGACGCTCTGGAGTCGGTACGCGTCGTCACGGCCGACGGCCGCGTGGTGGCCTGCGACGCCACCCGCAACCCCGGGCTGTTCTGGGCCTGCCGAGGCGGTGGCGGCGGCAACTTCGGCGTGGCCGTGTCCTTCACGTTCCGGACCTTCGAGACCGGCGACGCGACCGTGTTCTTCCTGCAATGGCCGTGGTCCAAGGCGCGGGCGGTGGTGCGGGCGTGGCAGTCGTGGGCGCCGTCGGCGCCTGAGGAGTTGTGGTCGTCGCTGCACTTGGCGCGGTCGGCAGGCGGTCTGAGCGTGGAGCTCGCCGGCACGTATCTCGGCCGGAAGTCCTCGCTCGATCGGCTCCTGGCGCCGCTCGTGGGGCGGGCCGGCCGGCCCTCGTCACGCTCGGCGCGGACGGTCTCCCATCTGGAGGCCATGAAGATCATGGGTGGCTGCTCGTCGATGCCCGTGGCGGAGTGCCGGCGGATCCCGCGGACGACGTTCTCCGCCAAGTCGCACATGGCGTACCGGACTCTGCCCGAGGACGGGATCCGGGCGCTGGTGAACGGGGTGGCTCGCGGTGGGCGGCACATGGTGCTGATGGACGCCATGGGAGGCGCGATCCGCCGGGTGGATCCGACGGCCACGGCGTTCCCGCATCGGGCGGCGCTTTTCAGCGTTCAGTATTACCAGGACGGAATGGACCGGTCGTGGCTGCGCGCCCTCCATGCCGACATGTCCCAATATTTTGGGATTAATGCCTATGTGAATTACATCGACCCTGACCTGGAAAATTGGCGTACCGCATATTACGGGCCGAACGCGGCGCGGCTGGCCGAGGTGAAGGCCACCTACGACCCCGGCAGGCTCTTCCGGCTCCCTCAGGGCTTGTAGATCTTGCCGCGCACGTACACGCGGTCGCCGACCCCGACGAGCTCGTACAGGCGCTTGGATGCGGCCAGCGGCAGGCGTACGCAGCCGTGCGAGGCGGGCCACGCCGGCACCCGCGTCGCGCCGTGAATGGCGACGCCGCCGACGAAGTAGAGCGAGTTGTACATCGGGCCCAGCGGCCCGGTCGTCCAGCCGGGCGCCCGCCGCGTGACGCGGAAGTCCCCGACCGGGGTGATCGCGTTCCCGCAGTGCCCGTTGAGGCAGTACGGCACCTGGGAGCCCGAGGAGATGTGCGAGACCAGGACCGGGCGGTTGTGCCGGTAGACGGTGAGCAACTGGTCGCGCAGGTCGATCTCGACCCTGTTCGCGCCCCCGTTGGGCACCATGGGGCGATCGCCGGCCGGCTCCTCCAGCGCTTTCCAGACCTCCGGGCCGACCGCGCCGTTCGGCCTCAGCCTGTTGCTCTTCTGCAAGGCCCAGATCGCGAACATGGTCTGCTCGTCGTAGACGCCGTTGATCTTGCCGTGGTAATAGCCGCGATCGTGCAACCGCTGCTGCAGCAGCGTGACGCTCGCGCCGCGGTCGCCGGGCTTCAGGACCGCCGTGGCCGTGTCCGTCTCCGTCTCGGTGTCCGCTCCGGCGGGCGCGCTCATCAGGAAAGGCAGGCCGCAGGCAAGAACCATAGCGGCAATTCCCCGTACCTTTGTGCTCATATATCAACGCCTACCCGGATCGCCGAACATCCACCTCTAATAGAGGTTTTGTCAAGCAAAAGCCCGGCGCACTAGCGAATCACATTAAATACGGCATTTCCCTTTTATAAGCTCTGCTGGCCTCTTCTGCCTCGACCAGAGGTGACCGTCCGGCTTGCCGGGTGAGCACCCCGTATCTGCACCCTCTGTGCCGGACATCAGAGCAAGGAGAACCATGGCGGGCATCCTCGTCGTCCACGGCGCCCGCTACGCGGAGCGCCCGCCGTCGCCCCGGACGATCGACGTCGAGGCGCATGTCGCCGACCTGGCCATGGCCGCCGACGGCCTATTGTTCGTGGCGACGAACAAGGGATTGGCCGCTTCCGTGTCGATGCCGCGGAGGTCTTACCCTAGAACGAGATTCGAGCCAGGAGGTGGTCGTGGTCACGGGTGTGCTGATCGACTGGGGCGGGGTGCTCACGACCAGTCTCACCGACGCCATCGCCAAATGGATCGAAGCGGACCGGATCGACGGCGAGCACTACCGCCACGTGATGCGCGAGATGGTCGACCACGCCTACAACGGCGACGGGGAGAGCACCATCCACGCGCTGGAGCGGGGCGAGCTCGACGGGGCCTCCTTCGAGCGCGATCTCGCCGCCCGCCTGCTGACCCGGGACGGGGTTCCGCCGGTGGCCGAAGGGCTGCTCGCGCGCATGTTCGCGGGGTTCGAGCGGGTCGAGGCGATGTACGACATGCTGCGCGACGTACGTGAGCACGGCGTCAAGACCTGCCTGGTGTCCAACTCCTGGTCCAATGAGTACCCCCGGCACGACTGGGACGGGCTCTTCGACGCGGTGGTGATCTCCGGCGAGATCGGCATGCGCAAGCCCGAGCCGCGCATCTTCCACTACGCGCTCGGCCAGGTCGGGCTGACGGGTGCGGAGTGCGTGTTCATCGACGACATCGAGGCCAACATCGTGGCCGCCCGCGGGCTCGGCATGACCGGGATCCACCACCGCGACGCGGACACGACCATCTCAGAACTCGAGTCTCTCCTACGCCTCACGTTGCGGCGGGCATCATAGTGACCTCAAAGGCTGACACGGACATCCGTCTCAGCACGCCGAGCGGAGCTCGGCCACAAAGCACGAAAGGTTCGTGATGCGCGTCTATCTGCCGTGCACTCTCCCAGCACTGGCCAAGGCCGTCGACGCGGGAGAGCTGGGCCCGGCCCCGCTGACCGGCTACGCGGTGACCCCCGCGCTGACCGAGTGGTACGCCTCGGGAGACACCGAGGAGCTCGAATACGTCGCACTGACCGAGGCGGCCCGCGCCTCGCTGCGGATGCTCACCGCCGACCGCGCCGACGGCGTCGCGGCCGCGCCCCGCCGGGTGGTGGTCGCGGCCGAGGTGCCGGACCACGCGGTCTCCGCGGGCGTCGATCTCGAGGAACGCGCCCGGGTACGGCTCTCCGAGCCGGTCCCCCTGGCCAAGGTCGCTTCGGTGCACATCGACGACCTCGACGCGACGTCCGACATCGAGGCCGCGATCGTCGCGTTGCCCGCCGCCGACGGGGGCGACGACGACGCCCGGTTCACGGTGGACGGGGCGGAGGCCCACGAGCTCATGTGGTACGCGACGCAGGAGATCCCAGACCTGCTCCGATGAAGGCCGTACGTGCGCGCTCCTCGGCGTTCACCGGAATGTCAAACCTGTCCAATAAGTTGAAGGTGAGATGACGAAGCACATTATCTGGGATTGGAACGGCACGCTCTTCCACGACATCGACGCCGTGGTCGGGGCCACCAACGAGGTCTTCAAACCGTACGCACTGCCCGTGCTGACCGCCGACGGCTTCCGGGCCGTCTACACCCGGCCCATCTGGCTTGCCTATGAGCGCCTGCTGGGCCGTCCGCTCGCCGAGGGCGAGTGGGAGCTGCTGGACGACGGGTTCCACGAGCACTACTACCGGCTGAGCGACACCTGCGCGCTGGCCGCCGACGCCGAGCTCGTGCTCACCGGCTGGACCGGCACACAGTCGCTCTGCTCGATGGCGCCGCACGCGCACCTCGTGCCCAAGGTCGACTCGTTCGGCATCAGCGGGCACTTCACCAGGATCGACGGCCTGCTCGGCACCACAGGTGGCGAGAAGGCCGCGCACATGACGGCGCACATCCAGGCCATCGGTGTGGACCCCGGCGAGATCCTGGTGATCGGCGACAGCGTGGACGACGGGCTCGCGGCCAAGCACGTGGGAGCCAAGGCCGTGCTCTACACCGGCGGCATGACGACGCGGGCCGACCTGGAGAGCACGGGGCTGCCAGTGGTCGACACCCTGGCCGACGCCCTGGACTACGCATAATCCGCGACCGAAATCGTCCAGGTGGCGAACTTTGGCGGGGCGCCGGCCCTACTCTTGCAGTGTCCCCCTCAGGAGGCTGCCATTAATCGCCTTGTGCTGTGGAACGTCGACCTGACGCTGGTCGACGTCGCCATCGTGTCCAGAGACGCCTACGCCGAAGCGTTCCGCGCCGTGACCGGCCGGCCGCTGGTCAAACTCGTTCCGCCGATGGGCCGTCCGGACTCGGAGATCGTCTTCGAGACACTCGCCGTCAACGGGATCCTGGCTGAAGACGATCACCTGCCCCGGTTCCTGTCGGCGCTCGCCGCGGCCTTCGCCGACCGGCGCGGGCGGCTGGCCAAGGAGGGGCGGATGATGCCGGGGGCCAGGGACGCGTTGAAGTCGGTGTCCAGGCTGGACGGCGTGGCGCAGACGGTGCTCACGGGGACGATCAAGAGCAACGCGGTGCACAAGCTCAAGGCGTTCGGGCTCGACAAGTACATCGACTTCGAGCTCGGGGGGTACGGCGAGGAGCCCTATCCCAAGGCGACACTGCTGCAGGTCGCCCAGGGAAGGGCCAAGCAACGCCTGGGGACCCCGTTCACGGCGGCCAACACCGTGGTGATCGGGGACTCCACGCGGGACGTTCAGGCCGCCAAGATCGGCGGCGCCGCGATGATCGGCGTCGCGTCGGGACGGTCCATGGCCAGCGAGCTCCGCGAGGCGGGTGCCGACCTTGTCCTGCCCGACCTGTCCAACGCCTCGGAGGTGGTGGCCGCGGTCGCCGGCCTCACCTCCCCAGCCGGCCGCAAAGCCAGCTGACCCCACCGGGCGGACAGGCGAGGGATCCGAGCGCCGGCCAGGCGGCATGTACGCCATCGCACCACGGAGGAGTGGTGTGGCAGGTGGGTCAAGGGAGTGCGTTGAGGAAGCGGGCCGCGACCGGGGCGGCGACCGCGGAGCCGGCGCCGGCGCCCTCGACGATGACCGCGAAGGCCACGTCCCCCTTGTAGCCGATGAACCACGAGTGCGCGGGCGGTTCCTTGCCGGATCCGTACTCGGCGGTGCCGGTCTTGCCGGCCGTGCCCGCCGGGAAGCGGACGGCGTGGGCGGTGCCGTCCGTGACGACGGCGGGCATGAGCTTGCGCAGGGCGGACACCACGGCGGGCTCCAGGGGCCGGGGCCGGGAGTCCTGGCCGGTCGGCTCGTCGATGACGAGCCGGGGCGGGACCCAGGCGCCGGAGGCGACGGCGGCGGCCACGGAGGCCATGTTGAGCGGGCTCGCCAGCACCCGCCCCTGGCCGATCGAGGCGGAGGCCAGGTCGGTGTCGTCCTTGGGGTCGGGGAACTCGGCCCGTACGGCGGGCACGCCCGGCGTGATCGCCGTCCCGAAGCCGAAGCTCCTGGCGACCTCGGCCAGCCGCTCACCGCCCAGCGAGGCCACGCTCATCTCGCCGAACGTCGTGTTGCACGAGTGCGCGAACGCCTCCTGGAACGTCAACGCCCCGTAGTCCTTGAAACCGGCGTTGTGGAAGGGGAAGCCGCCGATGTTCTTCTCGGCCGGGCACGTGACCTGCTCCCCCGGCGAGACCCCGCCCGCGACCAGCGCGGAGGCCGTCACGACCTTGAACGTCGACCCCGGCGGATATTTGCCGAGCAACGCCCGGTTGAACCCGCCCGGCTTGTTGACCACGGCCAGGATCTCCCCGGTCGAGGCCCGCAGCGCCACCAGCGAGGCCGGCTTGCGCACGCCCTCCAGAGACGCGGCCCCGGCCCGGTGGACGGCCAGGTCGAGCGTGGTCTTGATCGGCCGGTTCCCGCCTGCTTCGACGACGGTCTTGATGAGCTCATTTCCCTCGTAGAGGTCGATTCTGTAGCGGCCGGGGGCCTTGAAGCGGTCGGGGTAGGTCTCTTTGAGGCCCTCGACGAGCTGCTGCACCGAGCCGGGCGCGTCCGGGGTGTTGACCGGGGTGCCGTCGGCAGCCAGGACCCGCAGCGGGTCGCCCTTCTCCTCGACCACCCGCAACGAGCGGCCCGCCTTGAGCAAGGGGTGCATGGCGGCAGGGCTCCAGGCGACCTTCCACATGCGGTCGCGTTCGACGAACCTGAGCTCCCCGCCGTAGTCCCAGTCGAGCTGCCGCCCGCTCAGCCTCGCCTTGAAGGTCACGACGCCGCCCGTGTCCTCGGCCGTGGCCGCGAAGACCCCCGTCGGCACGTGCCGGCGGAAGGTCGCCTCCGTGACCTTGAGATCGGCATGGAATCGTTTGTGGCGGGCCTCGAAGTCGGCGGGCGGGTCGTCGACGAGCGCCCGCATCCCCGCATAGTCCTGTGCGGTCCAGGCGGCGAGATACCGGTCGGCCGTCTCCTCCGGCGAGCCCTGCGTACGCAGGGCCCAGATCACGCCTCCCGCCGCCACGAGCGGGACCAGGAGCCCCGCCGTGATCCACGGCCACCTGCGCGAGCGCGGCCGTCGTATTGTCCCCGTTTGCGGTGCCATGCCCCAGAGGACACCAGAGGCGTGGCACGGGTGTCCAATATTGATATGACTGCTCCACAGATATGAATCTGGATATAGTGGCTGGTCATGGACTTGGTCCGCCATCTTCGCTACTTCATCGCGGTGGCGGAAGAGCTGCACTTCGGCAACGCCGCGATCCGGCTCGGCATGGCCCAGCCGCCGCTCAGCCAGCGCATCAAGCGCTTGGAGGAAGAGCTCGGCACCCGCCTGTTCGACCGCTCCGCCCGCCAGGTCCGGCTCACCGAGGCAGGCAGGCTGGTGCTCGGGGAGGCCCGCGAGATCGTGGCCAGGGTGGATCGTCTGCACGAGCTGGCCAGGCACGGCGAGGGCACGGTGCTCAAGGTCGGCGTACCGCCCGACCTGGCCGCAGCCGTGATCGCCGCCCTGGTCGCGGACTTCCGCGAGACGCATCCCGAGGTACGTCTCGCGCCCACCGAGATCTGGACCGCCGACCAGGTGACCGCGCTGGCCGAGGGCGTGATCGACGTCGGGCTCGTCCGGCATCCGGTGACCGCGCCGGGGCTGCGCTTCGGCGAGCCGCTCGTCCAGGTCCAGGGTGTGCTGCTGGCCGCCGGCGACCCGCTGGCCGGCGTGGGTGAGGTGCACCTGGCCGACCTGGCCGGGCGGGAGCTGCTGATGCCGCCCAAGGACGGCGAGCCGGGCATGTACGCCGAGACGTTGTCGGAGTGCCGCCGCCACGGCTATGTCCCCCCTCAGGTGCACCAGGGCGCCGGGCTCGGGCTGGTGCTGGCGGGGGCGGCGGTGGCGTTCGCGCCGAAGGTCGAGGTGCCGGGGCTTGCGTGGCGGCCGCTGCTAGGCTCGCCGATCGCGTACCGGGTCTCCACGGCCTGGCGGGTGGCCACGGCCCCGATCGACGATTTCTCGGCCGTGGCCGTACGGACCTTGAAGGAGAGCGCCGGGATGACGGACGAAGGCGCCGTGCCCGCGCGGCGGATCAGCCGCAGGCCGGGGATGCTGGCATGAGCGGGCCGGACTTCGAGACGTTGTTCCGGATGGCGGGTGTCACCGGCTGGTTGTACGCCGCCGACATCGACTCCGGGCGGGAGGTCGGGCACGGGGCCGACGAGCAGTTGCCCACGGCGTCGATGTTCAAGGTGCCGCTGCTGGTCGAGTTCTGCAGGCAGGCCGACGCCGGGCTGCTCGACCCCACGAGCCGGGTGACCGTGACGGCCGGCGACCGGGTGCCGGGGCCGACGGGCATCTCGGCCATGCTCGACGACGTGACGATCTCGCTGCGCGACCTGGCGTACCTGATGATCGCGGTGAGCGACAACAGCTCGGCCGACGTGCTGCTCGGGCGGGTCGGTATCGACGCGATCAACGCCATGCTGGCGCGGCACGGGCTGATGTCGACCCGGGTGTCGCAGAGCGCCAAGGAAATCAACGAGAGCATGCGCAAGGACACCGGCCACGGCTGGCCGTACGTGGATCCCGACGAGGTGGCCCGGCTGAGCGCGCTCGACCCGGCGCGGGCGAACCGCAGCACGCCGCGCGAGATGGCCCGGCTGTTCGGGCTGATCTGGCGGGACGAGGCGGCCTCGGTCGCGTCCTGCGCCTGGATGCGTGCCGTGCTCAACATGCAGGTGTGGCCGCACCGGCTGGCCTCCGGCTTCCCGTACGACGACGTCGCGGTCAGCGGCAAGACCGGCACGCTGCCGACGCTGCGCACCGAGTCCGGCGTCGTCGAATATCCCGACGGCCGGCGCTACGCGGTGGCGGTCTTCACCCGTTCCTTCAGCACCGCGCTCAACCAGCCGCGCGCGGACGCCGTCATCGGCACCGCCGCACGTATGGCGGTTGACCACCTACGGAGATAGTCAGTTGTGTGGGGGGTACAGGTAGGTCCTCCCACTGATCGGGCGACAGGATGGGGACATGGTTGCTGAGGGCGAGCTTCTCTGGGAGCCGAGCGAAGAGGTGGTCGAAAGGGCCCGGCTGACCCGCTACCTGGAGTGGCTGGGACGGCGGGACGAGTCCTACGAGGACGTGTGGCGGTGGTCGGTCGATCAGCCGGCGGCATTCTGGACGTCGATCTGGGACTACTTCGACGTGATCGGGGAGCGCGGCGACGGGCCGGTGCTGTCCGGGACCATGCCCGGGGCCCGGTGGTTCGCCGGGAGCTCGCTCAACTACGCCGAGAACGCGCTGCGCCGGGCCGAGGGCACCGCGCTGGTCTTCGTCTCCGAGGACGGCGCCCGCCAGGAGCTGAGCTGCGCCGAGCTGCGTGAGGAGGTCGCACGGGTGCGGGCCGGGCTGGTCAGGCTCGGCGTGCGGCGGGGCGACCGGGTGGCCGGTTACCTGCCGAACATCCCGCAGGCCCTGATCGCCTTCCTGGCCACAGCCTCCCTCGGCGCCATCTGGTCGGCCGGCTCGCCGGACTTCGGGGTGCCGAGCATCGTCGACCGGTTCAAGCAGATCGAGCCGAAGGTGCTGATCGCGGTCGACGGCTACCACTACAACGGCAAGAGCTACGACCGCTCGGCCGCGGTCAACGAGATCGCCGCGGAGCTGCCCTCGCTCCGCGCGACCGTGTGGATCCCGTACCTGACGGCGGCCGAGGAGGGCCGCGCGCCGCAGCAGGCCGAGCCCACTCCGGCGCACACCCAGGAGGTGCCGCACGGCGAGGTGATCGGCTGGGAAGGGCTGCGGTCCGAGGAGGGGCCGCTGGCGTTCGAGCGGGTGCCGTTCGATCACCCCCTCTGGATCCTCTACTCCAGCGGCACGACCGGGTTGCCGAAGCCGATCGTGCACGGCCACGGCGGGGTGGTGCTGGAACATCTCAAGTCGCTCGCGTTCCACCAGGATCTGGGCGAGGGCGATGTGTTCTTCTGGTACACCACCACAGGCTGGATGATGTGGAACTACCTCATCGGCGCCCTGCTGGTGGGGGCCACTCCGGTGATGTACGACGGCTCGGCCACCCATCCGTCACCGGCCGCGCTGTGGCGGATCGCCGATTCGGAGGGCGTGACGTACTTCGGAGTCGGGGCGCCGTACATCATGGCCTCGTTGAAGGCCGCCGTGCGGCCGTCCGGGCTGGAGCGGCTGCGCGGCGTCGGCTCGACCGGGTCCCCGCTGCCGCCCGAGGGGTTCGCGTGGGTGGCGGCCGAGCTGCCCGGGGTCCCGATCGGCTCGTTCTCCGGCGGCACGGACGTGTGCACGGGGTTCGTCGGGGCGACCATGCTCCACCCGATCAGGGCGGGGATCATCCCGTGCCGGTCGCTGGGCGCGAAGGTGGAGTCGTACGACCCCGCCGGCAAGCCGATCGTCGGCGAGGTCGGCGAGCTGGTGGTGACGCAGCCGATGCCGTCGATGCCGGTGATGTTCTGGAACGACCCCGGCGGCGAGCGGTACGCCGAGAGTTACTTCGACGTCTATCCGGGCGTGTGGCGGCACGGCGACTGGATCAAGATCAACGAGGACGGCAGCTGCGTGATCTACGGCCGCTCCGACTCGACGCTCAACCGGGGCGGCGTCCGGATGGGCACCAGCGAGTTCTACCGCGTCGTCGAGCGGTTCGAGGAGATCGCCGACAGCCTCGTGATCGACACAGGTCAGCTCGGGCAGGAGGGGCGGCTGCTCCTGTACGTGACCCTCGCCGAGGGCGCCGAGTTCACCGAGTCCCTGGAACGCTCGCTCTGCGCGGCTCTGCGCGAGGAACTGTCACCCCGGCACGTGCCGAACGAGATCCGCGTGGTGCCCGGCATCCCCCGCACTCTGTCGGGCAAGAAACTGGAGGTTCCGGTACGCAAGATCCTGCTCGGCACGCCGGTGGAGGAGGCGGCCAATCCCGACGCCATGGCCAACCCCGAGGTGCTGCAGCACTTCAGGCCGCGGCCCTGAGCGGCTTCAGCGCGCCGCTCCAGGCGACGACCTGGTCGAGCATCGTCGTCACCATGGCCTCCTGGTGCTCGGCCGGGCTGAACACCGCCATGTTCTCGAAGTCGTGGTGCAGCGAGAGCGAGACCTGCCCGGGCACGTCGGCGACCTTCAACTGGCCGAGCACCTGCCTGAGGTGCTCGGTCGCCCGTACGCCGCCGTCCGCGCCGTAGCCGACGAAGCCCGCGGCCTTGTCCTGCCATTCGGCATAGAGGAAGTCGATGGCGTTCTTCAGCGCGCCGGAGGTGGAGTGGTTGTACTCCGGCGTGACGAACACGAAGCCGTCGAAGGCGGCGATACGCTCCGACCACGCCTTGGTGTGGGCGTGGGCGTACTGCCCCACGGCAGCAGGCAAGGGCTCGTCGAGGTGCGGCAGGGCGAAGTCGGCCAGGTCGATCAGCTCGAAGTGGGCGTCGTCGCGCTTGACGGCCAGGTCGTGCACCCAGCGGGCGACGTTCACACCGTTACGTCCTGGGCGGACGCTGCCGATGATGATGCCAATCTTGATCATTTCTCGTCCTTAGGGATAGAGCATGATTTTTCCGTGTGTGTCGCCCGATTCCGCCCTGCGGTGGATCTCGGGCAGCTCGGACAGGGGGTGTGACTCCGCGACCTCGACCGCGAGACGTCCCTCGTCGATCAGGGCCGCCATCGCGGCCAGTTGCCCGGGGTCGTAACGCATCACGAAATGTGTGCCGCCCTCGATGGGGGTCGCGATGGTGACGATCAGCCGGCCCAGCCCGGCCAGGGCCTTCGCCGCGTCCTCGGGGACCGGGATCAGGTTCAGCAGCACGTCCATGCCGCCGGGCAGCGGAGCCTCGGTGTAGTCGACGACTTCGTCGGCACCGGTCCGTCTCACCGCATCGGCGCTGCGCGGGCCGGCCGTGGCCGTCACGTGCGCGCCTGCCAGCTTGGCCAACGGCACGGCGAACCGGCCGACGCCGCCGCCCGCGCCGTTGATCAGCACGCGCTGGTCCGGCGTGATGCGGGCGTGCTCGAAGATCGCCTGCCAGGCCGTGAGCCCCGCCACGGGGATGGCCGCCGCGTCCGCGAGCGGGATGCTCTCCGGCGCCTTGACCAGGACCTCCGCGGGGGCGACCGCGTACTCGGCCGCCGCGCCGCCCACCATGCCGAAGACCCGGTCCCCCGGTGCCAGGGCGGTGACGCCCGCACCGGTCTCGACGACCGTGCCGGAGACGTCCCAGCCGAGCGTGTGCGGCAGGGTCGCCTGGAACACCTCAGGGAGCAGCCCGGACCGCAGGCCGACCTCCGACGGGTTGAACGAGGTGGCCGCCACCTCGACGAGCACCTCCCCGGGTCCTGGACGCGGCGTGGGAACTTCGTCCTGGCGGATCACCGAGGCGTCACCGAACCGGTGGATGCGTGCCGCCCGCATCGTGGGCGCCGCCTTCGGAGGGGTCCGGAACTCGCCGGCGTGCTCCACCACCCACTGCCGGAACGTGCTCGCGGGGCTCTTCGTGACCTCCTCGACCGTCGAGGTGACCGATGCCTGTGCCCGGCTCCCCTGTGCCCGGCTCCCCTGGGCCTGGCTCGCCTGGGCCTGAAGGACGCCGTCCGCCGCCTCGGGCGGCCAGCCCTGGGCCAGGAGGTCAGCGCGGGCGCGGTCCAGCGGGATCTCCTCCCAGCGGGCGGGTATCCCGGTGACCTCGGAGATGATCCGCACCTGCGCGGCCTGCGTGAGCACGTCAGGGCCCGTCAGCTCGTACGCCGCGCCGTGGTGCCCCTCGTCCAGCAACGCCCGCACGGCCACGGCGGCGATGTCCCGCTCGTGCACCACCGGGCCGGTGGCCTGCCCGTACGCGCCGCGTACCGCTCCCGCCCGCACCTGCCGCGCCCACCGCAAGGCGTTGGCCGCGAAGGCGTGCGGGCGCAGGAACGTCCACTCCAGGCCTGACCCCTCGATCAACCGCTCCACCTCGCGCTCGCCGTCACGCAGGGCGGCGGAGGAGAGGTAGACGAGTTTCCCCGACCAACCGGCCCCGACCGACCTCCCGGCGCGCCGCGCCCGCCCGGCGACGGCCTCGACCACCGCCCGCGCCCCCTCGGCGGTGGCGAACGGCCACACCAGGAACACCGCCTCCACACCGTCCAGCGGCAATGACCCGGGATCGCTCAGATCCCCGGTGCTCCTGCTCAGTGCCACGGCCTCGGCCCCGGCCTCCTCCAACAGCGTCACCACGTGACGACCGACCTTTCCGGTCGCCCCGGTGACCAGAACTCGACTCATCAGGCGCTCCTCTTGTCGCAAGCAACCGTATGATCGAGCCGCGAGATGGCCAATGCGTTGACATCTGCGATTCATACGCCGTCGTCTCAGGAGCTAGAGTTCCGATATGGACGTGCTCAGCGACGTGCTCGCCATCATGCGCACCGGCCGGCCCCGTTCGGTCCGCATCGAATGGCACGCCCCCTGGGGCCAGCGCTTTCCCTCCGCTCCCGGATCCGCCGGGTTCCAGGTGGTCCTGCAGGGGTCATGCTGGCTCCTGCCGCCCGGCGGGGCGCCGGTCGCGTTGTCGGTGGGCGACGTGCTGTTCTTCCCGCACGGGCACGGCTATGCCCTGGCCGACAGCCCGGCCACGCCGGTGGCCGAGCCGCAGTGTGACCCGCTGGCCGAGGGAGGCCTGTTCGAGTCCGCTTCGGTGGGCGGCTCGGGCCCGGCCACGATCCTGCTGTGCGGCGGCTACCAGCTCGATCCCGCCCGCGCGCACCCGGTCCTGCGCGAGCTGCCGGAGCTGATCCACCTGCCGGCCCAGCTCGGGCTCCACTCGGAACTGCGGGCCGCGGTGGATCTCCTGGGCGCGGAGATCAGGCAACCGCGCCTCGGCGCCGACACGATCGTCTCGTCACTCCTGGACATGCTCCTGCTGTACATCCTGCGGGCCAGGTTCGACGCCGACAACGGCCAGTGCGAGCTCACCGGCTGGGCACTGGCTCTGTCCGACCCGAGCATCAGCGCCGCGCTCGACGCCATGCACCGCGACCCCGCGCACCCGTGGACGGTGGCGGAGCTGGCGGGGCGGGCGGGGCTGTCGCGGGCCGCGTTCGCCCGCCGCTTCACCACGCTGGTCGGCCAGCCGCCGCTGACGTATCTCACGTGGTGGCGCCTGGCCACCGCCGCCCGGCTGCTGCAGGAGTCCGACGCCCCGCTGGGCGAGATCTCCGCCCGGGTCGGCTACGGCTCGGAGTTCGCCTTCGCCAACGCGTTCAAGCGTGAGTACGGCCTGGCACCCGGCAGGTATCGCCGCAACCCCTGCTCGGCGCCATCGGCTGCCGCCCTGCCCATCAGAGACGTTGTTAAAACGTAACAATCAGCCTAAAGCCCGGACACATCGCAACTTTCCGGAAAGCTCGACTTAACAGGGCATTGACGCGCCGCTGGTTGCTGCCTTACTTTCCATCCACCGATTAAAACGATTTTGCCAGGGTGTGGCATGCCAAATACTCCCGTGCTGTCCCTCTCACGGGTCAGCAAGGCGTTCGGCGCGGTGCGGGCCGTACGCGAGGTCTCTCTAGAACTGCATGCGGGCGAGGTCCATGCCCTCGCCGGCGAGAACGGCGCGGGCAAGTCCACGCTCGTGAAGATCCTCTCGGGCGTGCACCGGCCCGACTCCGGGCAGATCCTGCTGGACGGCGCGCCGGTCGAATTCGGCGGCCCCGCCGACGCCCAGCAGGCCGGGGTCGCGGTGATCTACCAGGAGCCGACCCTGTTCCCCGACCTGTCGGTCACCGAGAACATCTTCATGGGGCGTCAGCCCCGTGGCCGCCTCGGCATCGACCGGCGGACCATGCGCGCGAACGCTGCCGAGTTGTTCACCAGGCTGGGCGTGCAACTCGACCCCGACCAGCCGGCCCGCGGGCTGTCGATCGCCGACCAGCAGCTCGTGGAGATCGCCAAGGCGCTGTCGCGGCAGGCCCGGGTGCTCATCATGGACGAGCCGACCGCCGCGCTGTCCGGCAAGGAGGTCGCCCGGCTGTTCGGCGTGGCCAAGGCGCTGCGCGAGCAGGGGTGCGCGCTGCTGTTCATCTCGCACCGGCTGGAGGAGATGTTCGAGCTGTGCCAGCGGGTCACGACCCTGCGCGACGGCGGCTTCGTCGCCAGTGACCTGATCGCCGACATCACGCCCGACGACCTGGTGCGCCGCATGGTGGGCAGGGAGCTGGACGCCCTGTTCCCCAAGCAGGAGACGAGCGTCGGCGAGGTGGCGCTGAGCGTGCGCAGGCTCACCCGCGAGGGCGTCTTCACCGACGTGTCGTTCGAGGTGCGGCGGGGCGAGATCGTGGCGCTGGCCGGGCTCGTGGGAGCCGGGCGCAGCGAGGTCGCCAGGGCCGTGTTCGGCATCGACCGGTGGGACGCCGGCAGCGTCGAGGTGGACGGCAAGCGGCTGCGGCCGGCCAGCCCCACGGCGGCCATGGCCGCCGGGCTGGCGCTGGTCCCCGAGGACCGCCGCCAGCAGGGGCTGGTCATGGACCTGTCGATCGAACGCAACATCGGCCTGGCCGGGCTGGCCGCCCTCCACCGGGGGCCGCTGATCTCTCGGCTCGCCGAGCGGCAGCGGGCCAAGGACTGGGCGGTGCGCCTGCAACTGAAGTTCGCCCGGCTGACGGACCCGGTGAACGTGCTGTCCGGCGGCAACCAGCAGAAGGTCGTGCTCGCCAAGTGGCTGGCACGCAAGCCGTCGGTGATCATCGTGGACGAGCCCACCCGGGGCATCGACGTGGGCACCAAGGCCGAGGTGCACCGGCTGCTGTCGGAGCTGGCCGGGACCGGGGTGGCGGTGCTGATGATCTCGTCGGAGCTGCCCGAGGTGCTGGGCATGGCGGACCGGGTGCTGGTCATGCATGAAGGACGGCTGGTCGCCGAGATCGACCGCGCGCAGGCCACCGAGGAGAACGTGATGGCCGCTGCGACCGGAAGGAGCGCGGCATGACCACCACTGAAAGGAGGGATGTCGGATGACCGCCACCGCGACCCGCCGCCCCACGCGCAACGGCGGCCGGCGGCTCGTCGACATGGTCGCGCGGGTGCGTGAGCTGGGCATCCTGGCCGCGCTCGCCGCCCTGTTCGGCGTCACGGGGGCGGTGAACCCGAGCTTCCTGACCTACGGCAGCCTGCGTGACATCCTGCTCAATTCCGCCATCGTGGCCATGCTCGCCGTCGGCCAGACACTCGTCGTGATCACCCGGAACGTGGACCTGTCGGTCAGCTCGGTGGTCGGGCTGTCGGCGTTCGGGGGCGCGCTCGTCCTCGCCGACAACCCCGGCGTGCCGATCCCCGTCGTGATCGCCGGGTGCGTGGTGCTCGGCGCGGCATGCGGGGCGATCAACGGGCTGCTCGTCGGGGTGGCCAAGGTGCCCGCCCTGGTGGCCACGCTCGGCACCCTGTACGCCTTCCGCGGCATCGACTACGCCTGGGCGGGCGGCCGGCAGGTGAACGCGGCCGACATGCCCGACGGCTTCCTGTCCCTGGGCTCGAGCTCGGTGCTCGGGATGCCGCTGCTCGCGCTGGTCGCCCTGGCCGTCCTGCTGGTCGTCGGCTGGATGCTGCGCAACCTGCGCGCCGGCCGCGAGCTGTACGCCATCGGCTCCAACCCCGAGGCCGCGGTGCTGGCCGGGATCCAGGTACGGCGCCGGATCATGGCGGCGTTCGTCGCCAACGGGGCGCTGGCGGGACTCGCCGGCGTCATGTGGGCGGCCCGCTTCGGCACCGTCGACGCGACCGTGGCCACCGGCAAGGAACTCGACGTGATCGCCGCCGTCGTGGTGGGCGGCGTGGCGATCTTCGGCGGCAGCGGCACGGTCTACGGGGCCGCCCTGGGGGCGTTGCTGCTGGCGAGCATCACGAGCGCGCTGGCCGTGCTCCGCGTGGACGCGCTCGCCCAGACCGCCATCAACGGCGCCCTGCTGATCGCCGCCATCGTCCTCGACAGGCTGCTCGCCCTGCGGGTGGCCGCCGCACTCCGCCGCCGGAGGTTCCGCGATGACCACTGACCAGCTCCGCCAGTCGCCGACCACGGACCAGCTCCGGCAGTCGGCGACCACTGACCTGCTCCGCCGGTGGGAGACGCTCATCCTCGCGCTGCTCGTCGGCGTCGTCGTCTGGGCGTCGCTGGGCGTGGACGGGTTCGCCAACGGCTCCAACGTCTCGTTCCTGCTGCTCGACACCACCGAGATCGCCCTCATGGCCCTGACCATGACCCTGGTCATCGTGGCCGCAGAGATCGACTTGTCCGTGGCCTCCACGCTCGGCCTGTCCTGCGCCGTGCTGGGCTGGCTGTGGAACGCCGGGCTGCCGATCGAGGCGATCATGCCGATCTGCCTGCTGGTCGGCGCCCTGTGCGGCGCGTTCAACGGCCTGCTGGTCACCCGCCTCGGCCTCCCCTCCCTGGCGGTGACCATCGGGACGTTCGCCCTCTTCCGCGGCCTGGCGTACGTGATGCTGGGCGACCAGGCGGTGGCCGACCTGCCGCCGGCCTACACGAGCCTGGCGACGGCCTCGATCGGCCCGGTGCCGCTGATGACGGTGCTGGTGGCGCTGCTGGCGGCGGTGGCGGCCGTGGTGCTGCACGCGACGGGTCTCGGCCGGTCGATCTTCGCGCTGGGCTCGAACGAGGAGGCGGCGTACTTCTCCGGCGTCCGGGTCAAGCGCATCAAGTTCTGGTTGTTCGTGGCCTCCGGGGTCATGGCCTCGCTCGCCTCGCTGGTCTACACGTTCCGGTACGCCAGCGCCCGCGCCGACAACGGCGTCGGCCTGGAGCTGGCCGTCGTGGCCGCCGTGCTGCTGGGCGGAGTGTCGATCTTCGGCGGCCGCGGCTCACTGCCCGGCGTCCTCATGGCGGTCCTGCTCCTCGGCGTCGTCCGCAACGCCCTGATCCTGGCGGACGTGGCCAACGAGGTGCTCAACTTCGTGACGGGTCTGCTGCTCGTCGCGTCCGTGCTGGCGCCTAACTTGGGGGCGGTCTGGCGACGGCGCACATCACCACAAATGGAAGGGAAGTCCCCATGATGAAAATGGGAATGCGTCATACAGCGCTCCTGGCCGGACTCGTCCTGATGACCGCCGCGTGCGGCGGCACCACCAGGAGCGACGTGCAACAGCAGCAGTCCTCCGCCCCGGCCACCGCTGCGTCGTCGGCCGCGGCCAACCCGAACGCCCCGCTCAAGCAGGGATTGAAGATCGCCTTCCTGCCGAAGCAGGTGAACAACCCGTACTTCACGATCGCCGACAACGGCGGCATCGAGGCCGCCAAGGAGTTCGGCGGCGAGGGCAAGGAGGTCGGCCCGTCCGAGGCCAGCGCCTCCTCGCAGGTGTCCTACATCAACACGCTGATCCAGCAGGAGCAGGACGCCATCGTCATCTCCGCCAACGACCCCAACGCCGTCGTGCCCGCGCTCAAGCAGGCCAGGGCCGCCGGCATCAAGGTCGTCAGCTACGACTCCGACACCGCCCCCGAGGGCCGCGACGTGTTCGTCAACCAGGCCAGCCCCGAGGACCTCGGCCGTACCGAGGTGCAGCTCCTGGCCGAGCAGATCGGGCACAAGGGCAAGATCGCCATCCTGTCCGCCACGCCGAACGCGACCAACCAGAACACCTGGATCGAGTTCATGAAGGACGAGCTCAAGAAGCCCGAGTACAAGGACATGGAGCTGGTCAAGGTCGCCTACGGCAACGACGACGACCAGAAGTCCTTCACCGAGACCCAGGGCCTCCTGCGCTCGTACCCGGACCTGGCGGGCATCATCTCCCCCACGACCGTGGGCATCGCCGCGGCCGCCCGCTACCTGTCGGACTCGCCGTACAAGGGCAAGGTCAAGCTGACCGGGCTCGGCACGCCGAACCAGCTGCGCAAGTTCGTCAAGGACGGCACGATCGACGCCTTCGAGCTGTGGAACCCTGCCGACCTGGGCTACCTGGCCTCGTACGCGGGCGCCGCCCTGGCCTCTGGGCAGATCACCGGCGCCGAGGGCGAGAAGTTCAAGGCGGGCAAGCTGGGCGAGTACACGATCGGGGCCAAGGGTGAGGTGCTGCTCGGCAAGCCGACCGTGTTCAACAAGGACAACATTGACGACTTCGACTTCTAGGTCATGACCGGCTGCGCGGCACGACCAGGCCCGACTCGTACGCGGCGACGACGGCCTGCGTCCTGTCGCGCAGCCCTAGCTTGTTCAGGACCCGGCTGACGTGGGTCTTGACCGTCTCCTCCGTGACCACCAGCCGGGCCGCTATCTCCGGATTGGACAGCCCTTCGGCGACGAGCCGGAGCACCTGCGTCTCGCGCGGCGTCAGCGTCGACAGCGCGGGCGCCTCCGATCTCGGGCCCAGGCGGGCGAACTCACTGATCAGCCGCTTGGTGACCGCCGGGGCCAGCAGCGCCTCGCCGCCGGCGATCACGCGTACCGCGTCGAAGAGCCGTTCGGCGGTGACGTCCTTGAGCAGGAAGCCGCTGGCTCCGGCGCGCAGCGCGTCGTAGACGTACTCGTCCAGGTCGAACGTCGTCAGGATGAGCACCCGCGGCCCCTCAGCACCGGCTCCGGCGAGCTGCCTGGTGGCCTCGATCCCGCCCATACCCGGCATGCGCACGTCCATGAGCACGACGTCGGGGGCCAGCTCCCGGCAGATCCGCACCGCCTCCGCCCCGTCGGCGGCGGTGCCGGCGACCTCGAAGTCCGGCTGGGTGTCGAGCAACTCGGCGAACCCGGTCCGGACGACCAGATGATCGTCGGCGATGACCACACGGATCATGGGGCGCTGGCGTCCTTTCCTCTCGCGGGGGTGTTGCCTGTCATGGACGCGTCGTCGGCGTCCTTTCCAGGCAGTCGCGCCTCGACGAGGAAGCCGCCGCCAGGTGCGGGACCGGTGCGCAGCTCACCGCCCACGGCCGCGGCACGCTCCCGCATGCCCGCCAGCCCGTGTCCGGCCGTCCCCTCGTCGGACGGTCCTGGCCCGTTGTCACGGACCGCCAGCCTCAGAGCGTCGTCAGTGTAGTGCAGCTCCACATCCACGGCGGCCCCTGCCGCGTGCCGCCGCGCGTTGGTGAGCGCCTCCTGGATGATCCGGTACGCCGCCAGCTCCACCCCCGGATCGAGCTCGACCGGCGTGCCGCGGAGTATCAGCCGGGTCACGGCCCCCGACGCCTCGCGTGACTCGTCGAGCAACTCGTTGAGCTCGTGCAGACGCAGGCCTGGCTGCGGCCGCCAGGTCGCTTCCGCCTGCGCGTCCTCGCGCAGCACACCGAGCAGCCGCCGCATCTCGGTCAGCGCCGCCCTGGCGGTGTCACCGATCGCCAGCAACCGCTCCGCTCCGGCGGCGGGCATCCCCGGAACCGCCAGCCGGGCGGTCTCCGCCTGCACGGCCACCATGGAGATGTGGTGCGCGACGACATCGTGCAGCTCACGGGCAATCCGCGCGCGCTCGCCACGGGCGGTGTGCTCCAGCAGGCTGTCCGCGACAACCTGCCTCACGACGGTGTCGGCCATGGCCTTGCGACGAGCCCGCCGCGCGATCCCGCCCAGCGCCGCGGCGGGGGCCAGACAGGCCACCACCAGCGTGAGGACCCGTACCTGGCCGCCGCCCGTCGCGCCGGTCGCCTCCAGCGCCACAGCCAGCATCGGGAACGGCACGGTGACCAGCACGGCCGGGGCCGGCGACGCGTGACGGCCGCACCGGTAGGCGGCGACCAGCAGCGCGATCACACCGGCCACGGTCAGCGTGTGGAACCCTGCGATCGACAACACACTCGCCGCACAGATCAGGACGGCGGCCAGGAGCGGCTGTCCCCAGAGCAGGAGCAGCGGAAGCGTCGTGGCCAGGGCGAGCAACGGGAACACCAGGATGGTGAGCGGCGCACCCTGCGGCAACCCGTCCCGGGTGCCCTCAGACGGCGGGAAAGCGCCGTTCGCCGGCGCGTCCACGGCCCCCGCGTCGGTGGCGCCGGTAGGGGGCGGGCCACCGGTGCGGGCCGCCGGATCGCCGGCCGGCGCGCTCACCGTGTGCCCGATGACCGGCTGCGTCTCGCTGCCCCCTGTGATCGACTCGGCCAGCCCGAGCAGCACGAGCAGTGCAAGCAGCACTCCGACGGCCAGGCGCGGGACCACCGTGGGGCCGCCCGAGAACGCACCCGCGATCCGGCGCCCCAGCCCAGACCGACCCTCATCCCGGCACCCCGGCCCAGACCTGTCCTGGTCCCGGCGCCCCAGCCCAGACCGACCCTCATCCCGGCGCCCCGGCCCAGGCCGGTCCTGGTCCCGGTGTCCTCGCCAGGTCCAGCCCCGGTCTCGCGCGCGCTCCACGGAAGCCATTGTCACGGCCCCCGCCGCATCCTGACATCCCTCACACGAGGGACCCCCCGTAGCTGCCGCCAGTGACAACCCGGATCGCTCCGCCGCGTGACGACCGCGGCCACGCCGGATGCCTAGTCTGCCTGGCGTGGAAGCAACCATCGAAGTCAGCGGGCTGCGCAAGCGGTTCGGCCGGACCCTGGCGCTGGACGGGATGACCTTCACCGTCCAGCCCGGCCAGGTCACCGGTTTCGTCGGGCCGAACGGCGCCGGCAAATCCACCACGATGCGGACGATCCTCGGCCTGGACGCGCCCGACGAGGGCCGCGCCCTGATCGGCGGCCGGCCGTACACGAGCCTGCGCACCCCCCTGCGCCACGTCGGCGCGTTGCTGGACGCCGGCGCGCTGCAGCCGAGCCGCACCGCGCGCAACCACCTGCTCTGGCTGGCCCACTCCCAAGGGCTGGGCGCCGGGCGGGTGAACGAGGTGGTGGCGCAGGTCGGGCTGGAGTCTGCGGCCAAGCGCAAGGCAGGCGGGTTCTCGCTCGGCATGCGCCAGCGGCTCGGCATCGCCGCGGCGCTGCTCGGCGACCCATCGGTGCTCATGCTCGACGAACCGTTCAACGGCCTCGACCCCGAGGGCATCGTGTGGATGCGCGGCTTCCTGCGCGCGCTGGCCGCCGAGGGACGTGCCGTGCTGGTGTCCAGCCACCTGATGAGCGAGCTCCAGGACACTGCCGGCCATCTCGTGGTGGTGGGCCGGGGCCGGGTGGTGGCGGACACCAGCGTGGCCGACCTGATCGCGGCCGCGTCCGACGGCCGCGTGACGCTCCGTACGCCGGAACGGCCCGCGGCGATGCAGGCACTGGCTCAGGCCGGCGGCACGGTCACCGTCACCGACCGCGACACGATCACCGTGTCCGGGCTGGCGGCCGAGCACATCGTGCGCCTGCTGGGCGCCCAGTCGATTCCGTTCTCCGAGGTGAGCGCGCACCGCGCGACGCTGGAGGAGGCGTACCTGGACCTGACCAGGGACGCCGTCGAATTCCGTGGAGCGGCCCGATGAGCAGCGCGGTCACCCCCTACCGCTCGGGCCTGCGAGCCGGACGCGACGGCTTCGCGCAGCTGCTGCGCGCGGAGTGGACCAAGTTCCGTACCGTCCGCGGCTGGGTGGCCGGCATGGCGGTCGCGGCGCTGCTCATCGTGGGGCTCGGGCTGCTGTCCGCCACGGGCAGCCACTCCTCGTGCATGAAGGGGCCGGTCGAGGAGCCGTGTCCCGCTCCCATCCTCGGGCCCGGCGGCGAGGCCGTGGAGGACAGGTTCTACTTCGTGCACCAGCCGCTGGACGGGGACGGCACCATCACCGTACGCGTGAACTCCATGACCGGCGAGATCCGCAAGCCCGACGTCACCCCCGGAGTCAGGAACACCGTCACCGGCGTTGTGCCCTGGGCGAAAGCCGGCGTCATGATCAAGGAGAGCACCAAGCAGGGCGCTCCCTACGCGGCCATGATGGTGACGGGCAGCCACGGTGTGCGGATGCAGCACAACTTCACCGAGGATGTGGCGGGGCGCCCTGGCGGCGTATCGGCGGAGTCCCCGCGCTGGCTGCGGCTGACCCGCACGGGCGACACGATCACCGGCGAGGAGTCGCCCGACGGCAGACAGTGGACCCGGGTCGGCACTGCCCGCCTGGCCGGGCTGCCCACTCAGGTCCGCATCGGGCTGTTCGCCGCCTCTCCCGGCGACCTGACAGTTACCCCGAACACCATCGGCGGGTCCATCGCCGCGTCCCGGTTCGCGGAAGCCACCGCCGTCATGGACCAGGTCAGCATGCGAGGGAAGGGAACCGGCGCCACCTGGAAGATCGACGACATCGGAGTCACGACGGGGCTCGACGGTGTGACGCCCCATCACCCGGGCAGGCTGGAGCGCTCCGGCGGCACGTTCACCATCACCGGGGTCGGGGACATCGCGCCGCTCACGGTCGACGCCACCATCGAACGCACGCTGACCGGCGCCATGGCCGGACTGATCGCGGTGATCGTGGTGGCGGTGCTGTTCGTGACCGGCGAATACCGGCGGCAGCTGATCCGCACGACACTGCTCGCCAGCCCGCGGCGCGGCCGGGTGCTGGTCGCCAAGGCCGTCGTGATCGGCGCGGTGACCTTCGTCGCAGGGCTGGCGGCCGCCGCCCTCGTTCTCCCGCTCGGCCGGCGGATCCTGCGAAGCAACAACATCTTCACGCTGCCGGTGTCCACGCTCACCGAACTGCGTGTGGTCGCCGGCGTCGCGGCACTGCTCGCCGTGATCGCCGTGTTCTCCCTCGCCCTGGGTGCGTTGTTCCGGCGCAGCGCCATGGCGGTCATCGTGGCCATCGCGGCGATCCTGGTCCCGTACGTTCTGGCGACCGCATCGATCCTGCCCGAGAACGTGTCGGACTGGCTGCTGCGGATCACGCCTGCCGCCGGATTCGCGATCCAGCAGAGTGTCCCCGAGTACCCGCAGGTGATCTCCCACTACGCGCCGGGGGCCGGCTACTACCCGCTGGCGCCGTGGGCCGGTTTCGCGGTGACGTGCGGGTACGCGGCGCTGGCCCTCGTCCTGGCAGTGCGCCGGCTGCGCCGGAGCGACGTATGAGGCGGGAGATCCACGCCGAGTGGACGAAGCTGCGTACCATGCCGGGGCCCGGCTGGCTGCTGGCCGGGATGGTCGTGCTGACCGTGTCGATGAGCGCCGTGGCGGCCGGCGCCGTGACCTGCGGGTCGGCCGGCTGCGGCCACGACGCCACCCGGCTCGGCCTCATGGGCGTGCAACTGGGCCAGGCCATGGTCGCCCTGCTGGCCGTTCTCGCGGTCTGCGGCGAATACAGCACCGGCCTGATCGGCACCAGCCTCACCGCGATGCCGCGCAGGGCCACCATGCTGGCCGCCAAGGCGAGCGTGCTCACCGGCCTGACGCTGGTCGCCGGGACGGTCGCGGTGCTCGGCTGCGTGCTGGCCGGGCGGCTGCTCCTGCCGGGGAGCGGCTTCACCGCCGCTCACGGCTACGCGCCGCTGTCCCTGGCCGACGGGCCGACGCTGCGCGCCGCCGCCGGCTCGGTGCTCTATCTCGGGCTGATCGCGCTGCTCAGCGTGGGCGTCGCCATCGCCGTACGCGACTCCGCGACGGCCACCGGCGTCGTGCTCAGCCTGCTCTACCTGTTCCCGCTGGCCATCCACATGGTCGGCGACGAGGAGGCGCAGCGTTTCCTCTGGAGCATCTCGCCGACGAACGCCGGGCTGGCCATCCAGGCCACCACTGACGCCACCCTCCTGCCCCTTGGTCCCTGGGCGGGACTGGGAGTGCTCACCGTATGGGCGTTCGCGGCGTTGCTGACCGGCTGGGTGCTGCTCCGGCGGCGTGACGCCTGACCGAAAACCGCCCATAAGGACCGGACAATTCGGACGCTAAGGTGGGGCTCCAACAACTCCAGAAGGGACCGCCGTGCGGACGACGATCCTGATCACCTCCCCCTCCCCCGGCCAGTGGCAAGCCCCGGGCCTCGAACTCTTCGAGTTCTCCCCGATCATCCCCGGCGGGCCTGAATGGTTCACCAAGCCGGTGCTGATCGCCCTGCTCAGCGCCATCGTCGTCATGGCGCTGTGCTGGGCCGCGTTCGCCAAGCCGAAGCTCGTGCCACGGGGCTGGCAGAGCCTCGGCGAGTACGCGTACGTCTTCGTACGCGAGCAGATCGCCAAGCCCAACCTCGGCCAGGACTCCGACCGCTGGATGGGCTTCCTCCTCACCGTTTTCCTGACCGTGCTCGTCTGGAACCTGATGGGCGTCATCCCGCTCATCCAGTTCCCCCTCGCCGCGCACATCGCCTTCCCCCTGGTGCTGGCGCTCACCGTGTACGGAATCAAGATCTACCTCGGCGTCCGGCACCACGGCGTACGCGGCTATCTGAGAGGCATCGTGCACCTGGAGGGCCTGCCCGGCTGGGCATACGGGCTCTACGCGCCGATGATCCTGGCCGAGGTGTTCATCACCTCACTGTTCACGCACTTCGTCCGGCTGTTCGCGAACATGTTCGCCGGCCACATCATCCTGGCCTTCTTCAGCTCGGTGGGTTTCTGGTTCCTGTTCGAGCGGCTCACCCCGCTGGGCGCGGGGCTCGGGGTGCTCGGGGTGCTGATGACGGTGCTGATGACCGCGTTCGAGCTGCTGATCCAGTTTCTGCAGGCGTTCCTGTTCGCCCTGCTCGCAGGCATGTTCGTGGCCAGCGGCCTACGCGGCGGCCACTAGCCCCGGCAACCCGGCCAACGGGCGCAGGCCCGTCGCGGTGACGTGCGGAAAGCGGGTCTACTAGTCGCCGGCCCGGGCGGCCAGCTTGCGGTGCTCGGCGGAGCGCAGCACGCGGGCCGCCTCCTCGGCCGATGCCGTGGGCGCCCCGGTCAGCAATCCCCTGGCCTGCTTGAGCGTGAGCAACCGGGTCACGGACTGGTCGAGGCGCTCCTTGCTGATCCGCCCTGACTTCACCGCCGCCAGCACCGCCTGGTAGGCCTTGGGCAGATCGTTCGGCATGAGCAGCAGGTCCGCGCCGGCCAGCACGGCGCGGACCGCGATCTCGCCGTCGTTGTACTTCTGCCGCACGCCGGCCATGTTGAGCGCGTCGGTGGAGATCACGCCCTTGAAGCCGAGTTTCTCCCGGAGCAGGCCGGTCAGGATGGGCTTGGACAACGTGGCCGGGTCGCCCGACGGATCGAGCTTCGGAAAGACGATGTGGGCGCTCATCACCGCGTCCACCCCGGCATCGATCGCGGCCTTGAACGGCGGCGCGTCGATGCGCTCCCACTCGGCCTTCGAATGCTTGATCACCGGCAGGCCGGTGTGGCTGTCCACCGTGGTGTCGCCGTGGCCGGGGAAATGTTTGGCGGTCGCGGCCACCTTCGCCTCGGCGAACCCCTTGACCGCTGCCGCGACCATCTTGGCCACCAGCTTCGGGTCCTTGCCGAACGCCCGCGGGCCGATGACGGGATTCCTCGGATTGACGTTGACGTCGGCGACCGGAGCGAAGTCCAGGTTGACGCCGAGCACGCGCAACTCCTCGCCGGTGGCCTCGGCCACGGCACGCGACAGGTCCGCGTCCTTGGTGGCGCCGATCCGGGACGCGCCGGGGAAGTCGGTCATGAGAGCGGACATCCGCGACACCAGGCCGTTTTCCTGGTCGGTGCCGATCAGCAGCGGGACCTGCTTCGACGCCCGCTGCAGGCCGTTGGTGAGGCCGACGACCTGGCCGACGCTCTTGACGTTGTGCGGGAAGAGGATCACGCCGCCCAGGTGGTATTTGGCGATCACCTTGGCCGGGGTCTGGGCGGCGTATCTCGCCCGGTTCTCGCCCGAGGCCGCGTCGGCTGTCGTGCCGTAGAGGACGGGCATGAACAGCTGGCCGACCTTCTCCTCGACGCTCATCTTCGACAGCACGCGCTGGACCGGGTCCGGCTGGGCCTGCGTCTGGGGCGGGCTCTGCGGCGGTGCCGTGGTGGGCGCGGGCGGCGCGGCCTTGCCCCCGATCGGGGTCGCGCCGGCGGCGCCGCCGCCGCTGCCGCACGCCGCCAGAGCGATCACCAGGATGCTTGCCGTACCGATCCGTCGAAGCATGCCTCCCAAGGTATCCATCCGACGACCCAGCCGGGGCCGCGCCTCGGACGAGTCCGCGCTCCGGGTCGGTCCAGCACCGATCGGCGGGTGCCGGCAAGCCGATGCCGGTGGGGCAGGGCCGGCCGGGAAGACGTACAGGCAGGCCGGTCGCTACAGGCCGAGGTGGTCGAGGCCGGGGAGGTGGGCGCGGGCCGCGGCGCGGGCCTCGGCCGCCGTCGTACGTGCCCGCGCCGCATCGGCCGCCAGCCGGCACTGGGCGAGCGTGTGGGCGGCCAGCGCGGCACGTACGGCGGCCAGCGCCCCGGCCCCCATCGACAACGTCGAGGCGCCGAGACCGACCAGCACGCAGGCCATGGCCGGGTCGGCCGCCGACTCCCCGCAAATCCCGCACGGCTTGCCCGCCTCGGACGCGGCGCTCAGGGTCATGGCGACCAGGTCGAGCAGCGCGGGCTGCCACGGATCCTGCAGCGTGCTGACGGCGCCGAGCCGGCGGTCGGCGGCGAAGGCGTACTGGGCGAGGTCGTTGGTGCCGATCGAGACGAAGTCCACGGACGCCAGCAGATCCCTGGCCCGCAGCGCGGCCGACGGGATCTCGATCATCACGCCGACGCCCGTGAGCCCTCTGGCCCGGCACGCCCGCGCGAACCACCCCGCTTCCTCTCCGGTGGCCACCATCGGCGCCATCACCATGAGGTCCTCGGACGCCACGGCCGCGAGCGCGGACAGTTGCGCGTCCATCACCTCGGGAAATCTCCTGAGCCTGCGCAGCCCGCGCTCCCCGAGCTCCGGATTGGGCTCGGCCGAGGCCGCGGCGGAGGAAGGCAGGAACGCCAGAGGCTTGTCCGCACCCCCGTCGAGCGTCCGCACGATCACCTTTCCGCCGGGGAACGCCTCCACCGCCGCCCGGTAGGCCCTCACCTGCTCCTCCAGAGAAGGCGGCTCGGCCCGGTCGAGGAAGAGGAACTCGGTCCGGTAGAGTCCGATCCCCTCGGCGCCCGCGGCCACGGCCGCCTCCAGTTCGGAAGGGCCGCCGACGTTCGCGAGCAGCGGGACCCGGTGCCCGTCGACGGTCCTGCCGGGGCCTGTCGCCGACGACAGCGCCGCCTGCCTGGCCCTGGCCGCGCTCACCGCGTCGGCGACGGCGGACTCGTCCGGCTCCACGCGTACGCCGCCGGAGGTGCCGTCGGCCATCACCCGGACCCCGTTGGGGATGCCGGTCGCGCCCCGGCAGGCCACGACGGCAGGCACACCCATGGCCCTGGCCAGGATCGCGGTGTGGCTGGTGGGACCGCCCTCCTCCGTCACGAACGCCGCGATCTGCCCCTTGGCGAGCAACGCGGTGTCGGCAGGCGCGAGATCCCTGGCGACCAGCACGTACGGCTCCGCGGGCGCACCCCGCAACCCCGGCATCGCCTGCCCGTACAGCACCGCGATCACGCGGTCCCTGATGTCGTTCAGATCGGCGGCCCGCTCGCCCAGGTAGCCCCCGGACCCGGCCAACACGTCGCGATATTTCGTGAATGCCTCAAAAACCGCCCTAGGAGCGGCCAGGCCCCGGTCGATGAGGGTACGCATCTTGACGACCAGACCGGGGTCCTCGGCCATCAGCGCCTGAGCTTTGAGTATCTCCGCGGCCTCGCCGCCCGCCTGGTTGCCGCGGGACTCCAGCTCGCCCGCGACCTGCCGGAGCGCGGCCATCGCGCGCTCCTTCTCCTGATCCGCCTCACCGGTGTACGTGGCGCCCTCGGGGGGTTCGGGCACAGAGACGGTCATCACGTACGCGGGGCCGTGCCCGATGCCCGGGCTGACCCCCACCCCCCGCAGGTTCACGGCGTACCGGCGATCTCGGCCAGCTCGTCGAGGAGCTCTTCCGAGCCCTCGCCCTCCGCGCTGATCACCACGGTCTCGCCCTGCCTGACGTCCAGCGCCATGATCGCGAGAATGCTCTTTCCGCTGACCGGGGCCTTCGCGCTGTTCATCTTCGCCACCGTGATGTCCATCGGGGCCTTCATCGCCCGCTGCACGAACGTCGCCGCGGGGCGGGCATGCAGCCCCACCTCCGCCGCCACGGTGACCTTGCGCTCACCCATCGACTCCTCCTTCTGTGCCGGTCCAGACCAGCTGGACGCGCGTGGTTGCGCTGCCATGCATATTGTGTCGAAAAACCCGGGGTTCATTCCCATTGGAAGAGCTCGTCCCCGACGTGCACGGCGCCTTCAACCATCCCGGTCACGGCTTCGGACAGGGCGTCGAGCGCGACCACCGGGCAGACCGGCGAGCGGCCGCCCGCCTCGATCGCCGCCGGGTCCCACGCCACGACCGGCTGGCCCGCGCTCACTCTGTCGCCCTCCGCCGCCAACAGCTTGAACCCCTTCCCTTTGAGCTGGACCGTGTCGATGCCCAGGTGCACGAGCACGCCTTTGCCGTCGTCCCCCACGATGACGTACGCATGCGGATGCAATTTCATGATTTTTCCCGCTATGGGGGCCACGGCCTTGCCCGGCCCCCGCAGCGGATCGATCGCCGTTCCCGGCCCCACCATGCCTGCGGAGAACACCGGGTCGGGCACGGCGGCCAACCCCACAGCTGCCCCCTCAACCGGGGCGAGAACAGTCGTCATGGTCTCGCCTCAGCCGATGATGTCCTCGATGTCGCTGGCGATCGTGTCCGCCTCCGGCCCGACGACGACCTGGACCACATTCCCCGCGGCCATCACGCCATGCGCGCCCGCCGCCCTGAGCGCGGCCTGGTCCACCTTGGACGCGTCGTGCACCTCCGTACGCAAGCGGGTGATGCAGGGCTCAATGTCGATGATGTTGTCGACGCCGCCGAGCCCGGCGATGATCGCGTTCACATCCGCCGCCATCCGGCCTCCCTAGCTCTCCCCAACCCAGGCTACAGGCGGCCTGGGTAATCGAATGGTTGCGCCTCGTAACAGCCCCGTGCCCACCCGCCGGACCCTGGGGCCGGCGGGTCAGCGTCCGGACGGGGACGCGCCAACGGACCGGCGCCGGGTGCAGCCCGTCGGTACGGTTGGCACCCATAGCCAGTCAGAGACGCTCATTCAGTCGGTCTGGGTGACCTTGTTCAAGCCGCGCGGCGCGTCGGGGTCGATGCCGAGCCGGCGGGCCAGAGCCTCGGTGAGCAACTGCCCCGGGATGATCAGACCCATCGGCGCCACCCATTCGGGCAGGTCGGGGCCGTTGAGCGCGGCCGTGCCGGCCCGGGCGAGCGCTTCCCCGCCACCGATCGTGTACGCCGCCGCCCCCGCGGCCACCACCCGCTCGGCCAGCGCGACCGTACCGGACAGCGTCGGGCTGTTCTCGGCGGCGACCAGCAGCGCCGGGGTGTCGGCGTCGACCACGGCGATGGGGCCGTGCAGCAGGTCGGCGTACGACAGGCCCATGGCGTGCAGGTAGCAGGCCTCCTTGAGCTTGAGCGCCGTCTCCAGCGCCGTCGAGAACGCCAGCCCGCGCCCGGAGACCACCACGCCCGGCTTGTCCAGCAGCCCCTCGACCACCGCCTCCACGTCACCCGGCTCGGCGATCAGCTTCTCCACCGCCTCGGGCACCCGCAGCAGCTCGGCCACGTCCACGTCGGCGCCCAGCCCGAGCGCGAGCACTGCCAGCGCGGCCAACTGCGTCGTGTACGTCTTGGTCGCGGGAACCGCCTTCTCCTCCCCCGCCTCGGTGCACAGAGCCACGTCGGCGACCTGCGCGAGCGGGCTGTCCGGCCCCCCGTTGGTGATGCCGACCGTCGCCGCGCCGCAGTCCTTGGCCCAGGCCAGCGTCTCGACGATCTCCTCGGTCCGCCCCGACTGCGAGATCGCCACGGCCAGCACGCCGTCCAGGTCCAGCTTGCGCTTGTACGTGGTCGCGATCGACGGAGCGGCCAGAGCGGCCAGCCGTCCCGTGTGCGCTTCGACCAGATAGCGGCCGTAAACTGCTGCGTTGTCGGAGGTGCCGCGCGCGATGAACAGCAGCTGGCGAGTGCGCTCGCCCACCGCTCTCACCTCGTCGGTCCTGGGAAGCAGGGAGTCCAGCGTGGCCCGCAGCGCGGCCGGCTGCTCGGCGATCTCGCTGCGCATCTTCGTGGTCATCGTGGGCTCGTTCCCCTTCGGACTTGACCGTCTTTCGCATGATGTGGTCTAGTCCGGACTAGACCAGTACGAACCATAACCTATGACCCAGGTATGCACGAGGGGAGGATGCGTGGCACACATCGATCCGGACAGTCCGGTGCCGAAATATTTCCAGCTTCGCGAGATCCTGCTGGACCTCATCGACAGCGACGAGCTCAGCATCGGCGCCGCCATCCCGTCCGAGCGCGAGTTGTGCCAGCGCTTCGGCCTCTCCCGCATGACCGTGCGGCAGGCCGTCGACCACCTCGTGTCCGAGGGCCGCCTGCACCGGGTGCCGGGCAAGGGCACGTTCGTGGCGCGGCCGAAGATCGAGCTGGCACTGCAGCTGACGTCGTTCACCGACGACATGAGGGCCCGGGGCATGGTTCCCGGCTCACGCGACCTCGACAGGAGGGTCGTGCGCGCCAGCGCCCACCTCGCCAAGGAGCTGGGGATCCAGCCCGGCGAGGAGGTGCACTTCATCGAGCGGCTGCGTACGGCCGACGGGGAGCCGCTGTCCATCGAGCGGGCCCACATCCCGGTCAAGCTCGCCCCGGACCTGGCCGAGCACAACCTGTCCGACAAGTCGCTGTACGAGCTGCTGGAGAGCCACTACGGCCTCGTCATGGACGCCGGCGAGCTCACCATCGACGGCGGCATCGCCGACCCGAGCGACGCCGACCTGCTGAAGTTGCCGCGGGGCGGCGCCGTGCTGCTGCTGCAGCGCAGGTCGTTCTCCGGCGGCGTCTGCGCGGAGCTGGGCGTGTCCACCTATCGCGCCGACCGCTACCAGCTGCGCACCATTCTGGAAATGCCGGTAAGACGGGGCTGAGGGCCCCTCGCCGAGTTCCCACCCCCGGAGGAACGCCCGGTGAACGAGACCGCCGCCGCCCGGCCCTCGCCGTTCGCGCGCATCATGACCGTGCTCCAGCGGCTGGGCCGCTCCCTGATGCTGCCCATCGCCGCCCTGCCCGCGGCCGCTCTGCTGCTGCGCTTCGGGCAACCCGACATGCTCGGCTCCAACGGCGGCGAGCCGGGCGGGCTGGCCGACGTGGCGGGCTTCGCCTGGATGAACCAGGTCGCCGAAGTGCTGGCCGCGGCCGGCGCGGCATTGTTCGAGAACCTGCCGTTGTTGTTCGCGGTGGGCGTCGCGATCGGCTTCGCCCGCAAGGCCGACGGCAGCACCGCCCTCGCCGCCGTGGTCGGCTATCTGGTCTTCGACCGCGTCACCAAGGTCATGTTCTTCGGCTCCCGCATCAGGGACACCGTCTCCATCAAGGAGGTCCAGGACCAGGGCGTCGTAGAGATCATCAATTACGGCATGCAGAACCCCACCAAGGTGCTCGGCGGCATCGTGATGGGCCTGGTCGCCGCGCTCCTCTGGCAACGCTTCCACCGGATCAAGCTCCCGTCCTGGCTGGCGTTCTTCGGCGGGCGCAGGTTCGTGCCGATCATCACCTCCATCGTGGCGCTGGTCATCGGCGTGCTCTTCGGCTGGCTCTGGCCGGTGATCGGCGAATGGATCCGGCACGGCGGCGAGGCCCTGACCGCGATCGGCCCCATCGGGACCGGCATCTACGGTCTGATCAACCGCCTGCTCATCCCGCTCGGCCTGCACCACTTCGTCAACTCCGTCGTCTGGTACGTCGTCCCGCAGTGCGACGTGGGCGGCCGCGTGCTCGGCGGCGACTGGAACTGCTACTTCGGCGGCGCGCCCCATTCCGGCCAGTTCATGGCCGGCTTCTTCCCGATCATGATGTTCGCCCTGCCGGCCGCCGCCCTGGCCATGTGGCGGGCTGCCCCCAAACACCGGCGCGCCACCGTGGGCGGCATCATGTTGTCGGCGGCGCTGGCGTCGTTCGTGACGGGCATCACCGAGCCGATCGAGTTCGCCTTCATCTTCGTGGCGCCGCTGCTGTTCGCCGTGCATGCCGTGCTGACCGGCCTCGCCATGGCGCTGACCACGCTGATCGGCGGGCAACTGGGCTTCGGGTTCTCGGCCGGGCTGCTCGACATGTTGCTGAACGCCAGCAAGTCCAACACCGAGAACCTGCCGGGCATCCTGCTGCTCGGCGTGATCTACGGCGCGGTCTACTACGTGGTGTTCACCTTCCTGATCCGCCGGCTCGACATCATGACCCCGGGCCGGGAGCCGGAGCCCGACGTCGACTCCGGCGAGACCAGCCGGGGCTCCCCCTAGAGCCCGGTTTTCCCGTCGGACCCTGGTGGTAGGAACCCACCAGTCCCCCGCGAACGGATCACCGAGCGGGGGCGGGTGCGGCGATGGGCGAGGGCTCGGCCTGGCCGGCGACCTTCGCCGTGCTGCAGCGCATCGGCCGCTCGCTCATGTTGCCCATCGCCGTCCTGCCCGCCGCCGGCCTGCTCTTCCGCTTCGGCCAGGACGACCTCCTCGGCGCGAACGGCCTGGGCGGCGTGCTGCCCTGGCTGCTCCCCGTGGCGAAGGTGCTGGCGGCCGCCGGCGGCGCCCTCTTCGAGAACCTGCCGCTGCTGTTCGCCGTGGGCGTGGCGATCGGCTTCGCCCGCAAGGCCGACGGCACCACTGCCCTGGCCGCCGTGGTCGGCTACCTGGTCTTCGACCGCGTCACCAAGACATTGTTCTTCGACGCGGGCGAAGGCGCCGTTCACGACAAGGTCCTCCTCGTGCTCCAGGACGGCACCCGTACGGTCAACGTCGGCGCCCAGAACCCGACGGGCGTCATGGGCGGCATCGTCATCGGCATCACGGCCGCCCTGCTGTGGCAGCGCTTCTACCGGGTCAAACTGCCGTCGTGGCTGGCCTTCTTCGGCGGCCGCCGCTCGGTCCCCATCGTCACCGCCGTCGCCGCCCTGCTCCTGGGCGTGCTCTTCGGCCTGCTGTGGCGCCCGGTCGGCGACTGGCTCACCGCGGCGGGCGACTGGCTCTCGGCTCACGGCGCCGTCGGCACCGGCATCTACGGCGTCGCCAACCGACTGCTCATCCCCGTGGGCCTGCACCACTTCCTCAACACCATCGTCTGGTTCACGCTCCCGGAGTGCCACGCGGGCGTCAACGGCGCGATCCGCAATGCGGCCGGGGACCTGAACTGCTATTTCGCCGGTGAACAAGGCGCGGGCATTTTCATGACCGGTTTCTTCCCTGTCATGATGTTCGGCCTGCTGGGTGCGGCCATCGCGATATGGGGAGCCGCCCCGCCCGACCGCCGCCGCCCGGTCGGGGGCATCATGCTCTCAGCCGGTCTGACGGCGTTCATCACCGGGATCACCGAGCCGCTGGAATTCGCCTTCATCTTCGTGGCGCCGGTGCTCTTCGTCGTGCACGCCGTGCTGACGGGACTGTCGATGGCGCTGATGGCCGAGCTCGGCGCCCGCCTGGGTTTCACCTTCTCGGGCGGGGCCATCGATCTGCTGCTGAACGCCAGCAAGTCGAACACGCACGGCCTGGGCCTGATCATCGCGTTCGGGATCGCTTATTTCTTCATCTATTACGTCATCTTTTCGGTGCTCATCCGCACGCTGAACCTGCCCACGCCAGGCCGTGAGGTTACGGGCGACACATAGCGCCCGTCAGCCCCCGACCAGAACGACGACGACGGGACCCAACTCGCCTATCACTTTCCTCGCCGAAAGCCACAAAAAGGCACGGAAACCATGGAAGCTGGCGGCTCCCGTATATCGGAGCCGAGCCGAAAACTCTTTATAGCGATTCATTCTCCGCCCCCCGGAATTGTGGAGGACACGTGTCGGCAGCACCGAACAACCCGCAGGTCGACGGAGCCCTGGCCCTGGACGGCCAGCCCTTGATATGGGGACCGCCCGGCGCCGCGCCGGACGAGCGCAAGCTGCGCCACTTCGGGCAGGCCCTGGCCGAGGTGCTCGCGGGCCGGCGTGCCCCGGAGACTCTGGCCGACCGGCTCACGTCCCGGGCCTACCGCGAGCTGCTCAAGGCGGGACGAATGATCCAGACGAGCCGCACACCGTTCGCCGGGAGCATGCACGTGAAGGAACCCCGCGACGGAGCCGTCGAGATGTGCGTGCTCGTCCACTGCGGCGAGCGTAACCACGTCCTCGCCGTACGGCTGGAACGCCGCGGCGTCCACTGGTTGTGCACCGATTTCGAGACCGCGTAGCACAACGAAGACCCCCGCCTTCTTGGCTGGTGAAGGCGGGGGTCCTGGCGATCGGCGGGTCAGGCCGCGTGCTTGGGGTCTCCGTGGCAGCGCTTGTACTTCTTGCCGGACCCGCACGGGCACGGCGCGTTGCGCTCCACGTTGCCGTACGCGGCCCGCTCCGCCGAAGTGGTCCGCACCTTGGTGTGCTCGACCCCGCCCTGCTCACCGGGCGCGGTGTATTCGAGCTCGGCCGGCCGCTCAGGCCCGCGCAGCCCGCGGGCGATGATCGACCGGGTCTCCGCGATGACCGCGTCCTCTTCCTCCACGATCGGGTTTTCCTGCACCTCGACCTCGAGGTTGAACAGGAAGCCCACGGAGTCCTCCTTGATGCCCTCGAGCATCGCGGTGAACATCTCGTAGCCCTCACGCGCGTATTCGATCTTGGGGTCCTTCTGCGCGTAGGCCCGCATGCCGATGCCCTCGCGCAGGTAGTCCATCTCGTAGAGGTGCTCGCGCCACTTGCGGTCGAGCACGGACAGGATGACCCGGCGCTCGATGTCGCGCATGGTCTCCGGGCCGAACTCCTCCTCGCGCCGGTCGTAAGCCTCCAGCGCGTCCTTCTTGATCTTCTCGCTGATGAGCTCGGCGGTGAGCTCCTCGCGGCCGCCGGCCTCCTCGACGATGTCGTCGATCCTGACCGAGACCGGGTAGAGCTCCCCGAACGCCTTCCACAGCTTGTCGAGGTCCCACTCCTCGGCGAAGCCCTCGGCCGTGGCGCCCTGGACGTAGCCGTCGATCACTTCGCCGATGAAGCCGCGCACCTGCTCGTGCAGGTCGGCGCCCTCCAGCACGCGGTGGCGCTCGGCGTAGATGACCTTGCGCTGGCGGTCCATCACCTCGTCGTACTTCAGAACTTCCTTGCGGATCTCGAAGTTCTGCTGCTCGACCTGGTGCTGGGCGGAGGCGATGGCCTTGGAGACGATGCCGGACTCGATCGGCTGGTCGTCGGGGATCTGCAGCCGGTTCATGATGATCTCGACCTTGGCCGAGTTGAACAGGCGCATGAGGTCGTCACCGAGCGACAGGTAGAAGCGCGACTCGCCGGGGTCGCCCTGACGGCCGGAGCGGCCGCGCAGCTGGTTGTCGATGCGGCGCGACTCGTGACGCTCGGTGCCGAGGACGTAGAGGCCGCCCAGCTGGGTGACCTCGTCGTGCTCGGCCTTGACCGCGGCCCTGGCCTTCTCCAGGGCCTCCGGGTAGGCCTTCTCGTATTCCTCCGGCGTCTCGACCGGGTCGAGCCCGCGCTGGCGCAGCTCGAGGTCGGCGCGGAACTCGGAGTTGCCGCCGAGCATGATGTCGGTGCCTCGACCGGCCATGTTGGTGGCGACGGTGACGGCGCCCTTGCGGCCCGCCTCGGCGATGATCGTCGCCTCACGCGCGTGGTTCTTGGCGTTGAGCACCTCGTGCGGCACGCCGCGGCGCTTGAGCGCCTTGGACAGCCGCTCGGACTTCTCCACCGAGGTCGTGCCCACGAGCACCGGCTGGCCGCGCTCGTAGCGCTCCTTGATGTCGTCGACCACCGCGTTGAACTTGGCGTCCTCGGTCTTGTAGACCACGTCCGGCTGGTCCTTGCGGATCATCGGCCGGTTGGTGGGGATGGGGACGACGCCCAGCTTGTAGGTCTGGTGGAACTCGTTGGCCTCGGTGGCGGCCGTGCCGGTCATGCCGGCCAGCTTCTCGTAGAGGCGGAAGTAGTTCTGCAGGGTGACCGTGGCGAGCGTCTGGTTCTCGTCCTTGACCTTCACGGCCTCTTTGGCCTCGATGGCCTGGTGCATGCCCTCGTTGTAGCGGCGGCCGTGCAGGATGCGGCCGGTGAACTCGTCGACGATCAGGACCTCGCCGTCGGCGACGATGTAGTCCTTGTCCTTCTTGAACAGCTCCTTGGCCTTGAGCGCGTTGTTCAGGAAGCCGACGAGGTGGGTGTGCTCGGGCTTGTAGAGGTTGTCGATGCCGAGCCAGTCCTCGACCTTCGCGACGCCGGACTCCAGGATGCCGACCGTGCGCTTCTTCTCGTCGACGATGTAGTCGCCGGTGCTCTCCTCGCCCGGGTTCTTCGCCTCTTTGCCCCTCACCAGACGGGGGACGATCTTGGCGAACTCCTGGTACCACTTGCCGGACTGCTCGCCAGGCCCGGAGATGATCAGCGGCGTCCTGGCCTCGTCGATCAGGATCGAGTCCACCTCGTCGACGATCGCGAAGTAGTGGCCGCGCTGCGCACACTCGTCGAGCGACCAGGCCATGTTGTCGCGCAGGTAGTCGAAGCCGAACTCGTTGTTCGTGCCGTACGTGATGTCGGCCTGGTATTGCTTGCGGCGCTCGTCGGCCTGCTGGCCCGAGACGATGCAGCCGACCTCGAGACCGAGGAAGCGGTGGATGCGGCCCATGGTATCGGCGTCACGCTTGGCCAGGTAGTCGTTGACCGTGATGACGTGGACGCCCTTGCCGGTGAGCGCGTTGAGATAGGAGGGCAACGTGCAGGTGAGGGTCTTGCCCTCACCGGTCTTCATCTCGGAGATGTTGCCCAAGTGGAGGTTGGCGCCGCCCATGATCTGCACGTCGTAGGGGCGCTGGCCGAGCACGCGACGGGCCGCTTCACGCACGGTCGCGAACGCCTCAGGAAGGAGGTCGTCGAGCGTTTCGCCGTCCGCGTAGCGTCGCTTGAATTCGTCCGTCAGCTCGCGCAACTCCGCGTCGGACAGGCTCGTGAAGTCGTCCTCGATGGAGTTGACCTGGTCTGCGATCCGCTTGAGCTTGCGCAGGATCTTGCCTTCGCCGGCACGTAGGATCTTGTCGAGAATGGCTGCCACTTTATGTAAAGCTCCTCGCAGGTCTACCCCGGCGGCGTCGCCAGGAGGAGAGGCCGAGACAAACTTCCCCGTTGCCATCGTAGGCGGTTCGGCAACCAGACACAGCCACCGTGCCGACGAGGGCGCGGTACACGTCTGGGAGAATAGGGGCAAGGCAGAGGGTATGCCGGTTGAGCGCCGGTCCGCATCAATAGCGGCATAACCGGCAAAGGGAAGGATTTGTCATGGTTGAGGGGAAGAAGTCGGAGCACACGGAGAATCTCGGCAGCCACGGCGGGCGGGCGTCTTCGTGGCTGGCGGTGACGATCATGATCGTCGGATTCACCGTCGCCGGCTTCGGGCTGACCGCCACCAGCTGGACGCTCATCTGGGTCGGCGTCGGAGTCTTCGTCGTGGGCGGCATCCTCGCTCTCGTCTTCGACATCTTCACTGACGTCGTGATCGACGCGCCGAGGGTGGGCATGCGCGCCGAAGACCACCGCTGAACCGAGCTTCACAGGCGGGCACCGATCTCATCGGCTGCCCGCCTTTGCGTTCCCCACCCCCGACCCGCATCCTCCGCCATCACCACCCGTTGCACGCCGCCCCACGACCTAACGCCGCGCCACCGGCCGCCCCAGAGCCGCCGCCGCAGGGCCGCCGCCCCGCCCCAGACCGGCCCGTCACCACCGTGGGACGCCTGAGCCGGCTGCGACCCTCCCTCGGACGGGCCGACCAGGGCGGCGCTCCCGGCGGCGTTTTGTCGGTGTGCGGCGCTACATTGCACGCATGCATCGCCCTGGACGGACGCAGACATGACCACTCCGACCGACCTGACGACCGACGAGGCACGCCGGATCATCCTGCGCTCACAAGGTCTCCTCGGCGCCGACGCGCGCAAGGGCGGGGTGCACAGCATGCTGCGCAGGCTGGGCGCCGTGCAGCTCGACACGATCTCGGTCCTTGCCCGCTCCCACGAGCTGGTCGCCTACGCCCGCCTCGGCGCCGTCGGCAGGTCCAAGGTCGAGCGGGCCTACTGGCACAACCCCGCCCAAAGCTTCGAATACTGGTGCCACGCCGCCTGCATCCTGCCCATCGAGCACTGGCCGCTCTACGCGTTCCGGCGCCGCGCCTATCGCGAGCGGAAGTTCCGCTGGCACGAGGTCCCCGACAACGTGGAGAAGCTCCTGGATCAGGTGCGCGAGTCGGGCCCGCTGATGACCTCCGACGTGGGCGGCGCCAAGAACGGCGGCCCGTGGTGGGACTGGTCGGACTCCAAGATCGGCCTGGAGTGGCTGCTGGACATCGGCGAGCTGGTCTGCAGCCGCCGCGTCGGCTGGCGCCGCGTCTACGACCTGGCCGATCGCGTCGTCCCGGCCGGCCTCCTGGCCGAGGACCTGACGGACGAGGAGTGCATCGTCCGCCTGGCCGCGATCGCCGGCCGCTCGCTGGGCGTGGCCAACAGGACCGACCTGATCGACTTCCTGCGGCTCAAGGGCCGCTTCGCGGCGATACTCGACGAGGCGCTGCTCAGCGGCGCGGCCGGCCTGACGCCGGTGACCGTCGCGGGCTGGCCTGGCAAGAAGGGCCAGGCCAACGCGTGGGCGGATCCCGCGGCCCTGGAGTCCGAGCCGCGCGGCCGGCACCGCACGACACTGGTGTCGCCGTTCGACTCGCTCATCTGGCACCGCGGCCGCACCGAGCGGGTCTTCGGCTTCACGTACACGCTGGAGCTCTACGTTCCCAAGCACAAGCGCGTCCACGGCTACTTCACGATGCCGGTGCTGGCCGGCGGCCGCCTGATCGGCCGCGTCGACCCGGCCCGCGAGGGCGCCACCCTGGTGGCCCGGCAGGTCAGCCTGGAGCCCGGCCTGTCCCCCGCCAAGTGGGCCGACGCGTTAGCGGACGCCCTGTGGTCGGCGGCCGAGTGGGTGGGCTGCGACGCCGTACGTGTCGAACGCGCCGACCCGCCGGAGCTCGTGCCGATCCTGAACGCGGCCGGCACAGTGAAGTGACCCACGATCGGAGATCGTCGACTGAGTGTGGGCGGCGGGGAGCGCGCCGCCCAACGGCACAGGGCTGCTGAGACGGGCACAGTGCTGCCGAGACGCGGGAGCCGCTCGGCACCGACGTGGTCCGCGGGACTGGGATCGGCTGCGCTCGTAGCCTGCCGAAGACCAGCCCCGCCTAGGTGATCTCCAGCATCCGCTCCCGCACTGCGTACACCACAGCCTCCATCCGCGAGTGCAGCTGCAGCTTGTCGAGAATGTTGCGCACGTGGTTCTTCACGGTGTTCTCGGAGATGAAAAGCTGCTTGGCGATCTCGCGGTTGTTCATGCCCTTGGCCACCAGCCGCAGGACCTCCATCTCGCGGTCCGTCAGCCGGGGCACGGGCAACTGGGGCGGGCGCTCGGACTCCTTGCGGCTCATGTTCTGGAACTCGCTGATGAGCTTGGCCGCCATCGCCGGGTTGATTAACGACTGGCCCTCGTGCACGCCGCGCACGGCGGCGGGGACGTCATTGATCTGGACGTCCTTGAGCAGGTAGCCGGTGGCTCCCGCCTTGATGGCCTCGAAGAGGTCTTCTTCCTCGTCGCTCACCGTCAGCATGATGATGCGGGTGCTCGGGACGGAGGCCTTGATGCCCTTCGCCGCCTCGATCCCGTCCTGCCGTGGCATGCGCACGTCCATCAGCGCGACGTCAGGCATGAGGCGATCGGCGAGTTCGACCGCCTCCTGCCCGTCGCTCGCCTCACCGACCACCTCGATGTCGGGCTCAGCAGCGAGCGCCAGCGCCAGGCTTCGCCTGATCAGCTCGTGATCGTCAACGATCAGCACGCGGATCGGCTCGCTCGCTGACGTGCGAGCCTCGCCTGATTCGGTCACGGAGCCTCCTTCGTCGGCCCCGTGACCAAGGCGCTGCGTCTGATGGCTCGCTCGCTTCGCTCACTCACGAGGCCTCCTTGATCCGCCTCGCGCCTGCACTTCGCTCGCTCATCCGAACCTGACTGAGCTCGCTCACGTGTCCTCCTCGTCGGGGGGCCAGAGCCGTTGAACCGCCATAATGGCATGTAACCAGCGGTTCTCGGGTGGTCGAGAAGATCTTTTAGCGCGCGATCAGGGCTCTACGAGCCGCAACACGCCGTAGTTGTACCCGCGTCTGTTGTAGACGACGCTCGGCTGGCCGGTCTCCTTGTCGCGGAACAGGTAGAAGTCGTGCCCGACCAGCTCCATCTCGAGCAGAGCCTGGTCGATGGTCATGGGGTCCGCCTTGTGGAACTTCTCCCGCACGACGAGTGGCCCCTCGCCGTCCATCTCGATCGGGACGATGTCGTCGTAGAGCTTGTCGCTGCGCTCCTGCAGCTCGTCCTCGCTGGGCTCGGCCGGCTCGGGGACGGTGCGCGGCGCCAGACCGGCGGCCTCGGGGAGCGTCGCGGTGATCTCCGCCACAGAGGGCGGGCAGTGGCTTCCGTGATGGACCTTGCGCCGGTCGGCCAGCCGCCTGAGGCGGCCTTCCAGCTTGTCGAGGGCGATGTCGAGGGCTGCGAATCGGTCATCGGCCGAGGCCTCGGCGCGAATGGCCGGTCCTCGGGAGTGAATGGTGAGCTCGACGCGCTCGCGCTGACTGGCAAGGCGCGGATTGCGTTCTTTCGACACCTCCACGTCGACTCGGATGAGTTTGTTGTCCAGACGTTCGATCCTGGCCAGCTTGGTCGTCACGTGGTCGCGGAACCGGTCACTCACTCCGGTGTGCCGACCCTTGACGATGATGTCCATGCAACAGCCCCCCTTTCGGTCTAACGACTGAGCAAGAGCGCCCGACGACGTGCTTGCCGGGCGGGGTCTTCTGTCTGCCTTTCTCTCACCGTTACCCTCTTCCGACACACGGTCACCGGGAACTCGGGCGGCACCCGTCCGGCCGACCTGGTCTTCGACCCCACATCCGCCTGCTGAGGATTTCGCAGCTCTGTTGCCACTACTGCCCTTCTCTTCTGGCGAGAGGCATCTGACCTCTCGGGAAGGCAGGACTTATCCCTAAGCCGCACCGTGATCGGTCGACAAAGAGTCGCCTTACGTGGACCGTTTTGCCTGCGGCTGGCATCGGCTAGCAGAGCCGGGAGCCCCGACCCTGCGCAACCACGGACCCGAACGGGTGCCATGTCAGAACGCTATCCGCATCCAGGGCGAATGTCAGCCGGAGGATCGGCCAAAGGATCACTTTCCGTGATTTTCTCGGGGTTCGCGAGTCCTGCTTGATACCCCATTTAACCGATCGGCAACCCTTGGCAGTGCGGGCTTCCCCTCCGTTGAGCTGCCCCACCGTGCGCCCGGAGGAAGGGACATGTGACCTCCTGGTGAGAGTCTTGGGTTGGATCTATCTTTACCGAACGTCACCGTAATGCTTTTCAAGATCTTCGGCGTGTCGCGGCGACGGTCACGGCCAAGGGCACGCTCACACCGGCCGCCCGCAGGGCTCTGGCGGCCTCCACGAGGGTGGCGCCGGTCGTGACGATGTCATCCACGAGCAGCGCACAGGCCGCTGGAGGCCCTTTCGCGGCTCGCCCGACCCTAAGTGACCACGCGAGGTTGGCGGCCCTCTCAGCGGAGCTCAGGCCCGCTTGGTCCGCCACCTGCCGCGCCTGGCTCAGCGCCGCCCACGGCTGCGCCGGCAGCCCTGCCGCTCGCAGCCTCCCCGCCGCCAGCCCCGCCAGCCGGCCCACCGGGTCGTGCCCCCTGGCGCTCACGCTCGCCCGCCCGCTCGGCACCGGCACGACGGCGAACCCCCGTGCCGCCCACAGCGCCCCGGTGCGGCCGATCGCCGTGAGCGCGGTGAACGCCAGAGCCTCCGCCAGCACGCCCGCCAGCGCCACCGCGCCTCGCTCCTTGTAGGCCACGATCGCCTTGCGCACCGGCCCCTCGTACGGGCTCGCCGACCAGCAGTCCGGCGTGCCGGGCAGCCGCGGCCTCGGCAAGCGCCTGTCCGGGCGGGCGGTCAGCTCGGCCAGGCAACGGCCGCAACAACGCGCCCCCTTGGCGCCACAGCCCGCACAGGCCTGCGGGAGGAGCAGATCGAGTACGACGCTCAGCACGCGGCCCAGCATGCCGCCCCCCACCGACAGTTTCCCGCCCATCACGGGGCCGCCGGCTCCGGACGGCCCGTTCTCACCCGGCACGCCGTCATGGGGGCCGGCGTGGCCTCAGCCCAAGGGGAACAGCGGGATCTCGACGTCTGAGTCGATCTTGGGGGTCCAGCTCTGGTCTTGGTTGAGCTCCAGGATCTTGGACCCGGCCTTCTCCGCGTCGGCCGCCGCCAGAACCCGCTCGTTCAGCGCCGCCAGCGCCTCGAGCCGATCCTTCAGCGGGATCTCGACGACCTCCCCGTCCCCGACGTCGATCTCGTTCAGAATCTGCTGGGCCTTGCTCTGAACCAGCACGAGCAGATGCTCGTCATCCCGCCACGCGATGTCCAGGATCTCGTCCCCCGCCTCAGTCCCCATCAGCGGCCGGACGTTGCCCAGCGCGAGCCCGCCCGTGACCGTCAGCGCGCCGATCTGGACGGTCTGGGCGAGGTTCTTGCCGGTCGTCACCGCCACCCGCACTCCGTCCCTGGCGATGCGCAGGCGGGTGACGTCCAGCTTCTCCAGCCCAGGCGCGGACACCACTTCGGGCCCGCGCTTGCCGGCATGGTCGTACCGCAGCACGACCCTGTTCTTCTGGTCGAACGTCCACAACGACCCGTCACGGTGCCACGACGGCGGGGTCAGGTCAGTGCCCTGGATGACCTCTTGCCACTGCCCTTCCTGCGTCAGAGGGGCCACGGAGATGCCGGTGGAGGTCATGGCCGCGACGAAGCCGCCCTGCTTGGAGATGGCGAAGTGGGAGTAGCCCTGGCGCTGCTGGCCGGCCGGTCCCGCCACTGCGCTGCCCGGGCCCTCCTTCGACATGGAGTGGACCGCGCCCTTGCTGACGTAGTAGGCGTTGTTGCCGCCGTTGTCCAGCCAGCGCAGGTCGTCCGTGTTGGGTTCGTAGCTCGTGTACGGCTCCCCGTCCAGCAGCACCGAGATGCCGCGGCCCTTGGCGACGTCGTTGTTGTTGAGGCTGTACCTGATCTGCGCCATGAGAGCGTCCTCGCCGCTCAGGTCGAGGAGATCGAGAGGACCCGACAAGTTGACCACCACGCGCTCGTCCTCGGCCGAGGTGACCGACTGGACCTTGGTGCCGGCCGGGAAGGCCGTGGTCGCCGCGCCCCGCAGGACCCCGCTCGGGTCCTTCAGCAGGCGCTCGAGTATGACCTTCGCGTACGTCTCCTCAGGCTTCAGCCGCAGGCGCACGTTGTCCACGACGATCCTGTCCTGCGTGCTGCCGTTGAGGTAGTAGAGCTTCGTCGGCCGGTACGCACGATCCACGTCCGACCGGGTGAGGATGAGCCCGTCGGGCAACTTGTTGACCCGGTAACCACCCTCCCGGGCCTTGACCAGGTCAAAGGGCCTCGCCCAGTTCCCGGCCTGCGGCACGTAGGTGTCGTCCTCCTCGATGCTCGCCACCTGCCTGCCCTTGAGCGTGACCCGCTGCACCGGCTCGTCGCCGCCCGGCTCGGGCGGGTCGAACTGCATCAGGTCGTCGAGCACCGTCACGGCCCCCGAGGGGGTCCAGCTCTTCAGGGCGTCGGCCGTCAGGTATTGAGGCAGGACCGTCGGGTCATCGGCGAAGGCCGCCATGGCGGCCTGCAGGCCCCTGAGCGTCTGCTCTGGGCTCCAGTCCGGCTGCGGCGGGGTGGCGATCAGGCGCTGGAACGGCTTGCTCAGCGGGTCGCCGCCGCTGGCCTCGTTCATGGTGTACGGGCCGCTCACCTGGATCACGGTGCACCCCGTGCCCGCGCACGCCACGGCGACCGCCAGCGCGACGGCCGTCCCGAGCTGCCTAATCGTCCTCATGGACGTCCCCCGTGGCAGGAAGCAGCACGGGCGTCATGGCCCCACGCCATGTGCGCCGCATCTCGATCTCCGGCGGGACCAGCGACAAGGGCGAGCCCTTGAGCACGGCCCCGGCCATCCTGGGCAGTGTCAGCCTGAACTGGGAGCCCTCGCCCGGCTGCCCCCAGGCCTGCAGCCAGCCGCCGTGCAGTGTCGCGTCCTCGCGGGAGATCGCCAGCCCGAGTCCAGTGCCGCCGATGGTCCGCGCGCGCGACGGATCGGCCCGCCAGAACCGGTCGAAGACCATGGTGTCCTCACCCGGCTTCAGCCCGATCCCGTGGTCGCGCACGGCGACGGCCACGGCGTCCCGGTCGGCGCCCACGGTGACCACGATCTCCCGGCCCTCACCGTGCTCGATGGCGTTGAACAGCAGGTTGCGCAGGATCCGCTCGACCCTGCGGTTGTCGATCTCCGCCATGCAGGGCTCGGCGGGCAGCCGCAGGTCGAAGCGGGTGCCGTGCCGCTCGGCCAGCGCCTCGGAGTCCTCGATCGCACGCAGCACCACCTGGCGTACGTCCACCGAGTCGAGGTCCAGCGTGGCGGCGCCGGCGTCGTAGCGGCTGATCTCCAGCAGATCGGCCAGCATCGACTCGAACCGCTCCAGTTGCGCCTGCATGAGCTCCGCCGAGCGGGCGGCCATGGGGTCGAAGTCCTCGCGCGCGTCGTAGAGAAGATCGGCGGCCATGCGCACGGTCGTCAGCGGGGTGCGCAGCTCGTGCGAGACGTCCGAGACGAACTGCCGCTGGACCTGCGACAGCTCCTCCAGCTGGTGAATCTTGAGCGCCAGGTTCGCGGCCATCTCGTTGAACGAGTTCGCCAGCCGGGCGAGGTCGTCCTCGCCGCGCACCTTCAGCCGCTCGTCGAGCTTGCCGGAGGCCAAGCGCTCGGCGGCCTGGCGGGCGAGCCGCACCGGGGTGACGACCTGGCGGGCGACCAGGTAGGCGATGGCGGCCAGCAGCAGGACGAGTCCGAGGCCCACCACGACGATGGCCAGCCGGACGTTGGACAGCAGTTCCTCTTCCTCGTCGAGCGGGAAGAAGTGGTAGACCTCGTAGTTCTCGCCGGTGAGCTGCTGGTGGACGATGCCGCCGACCACGTACGTCAGCCTGGGCTGGCTCTGGCCGTTGAACAGGATCCGCTCGATGGAGACGACGGTCTTGCCGTACTCCATCTTCTCCATGTTGCGCCGCACGCCGGCGCTGACGCTGTGCGGCACGTTGGCGGGCACGACGGTGCCCGAGGCCCGGGACTTGCCGGGGCCGGCCTCGTTGAGTATGAGGACGTCGTAGCGCTTCTTGGAGCCGTCGTCGCCGGAGCCGGTGACGGTGTCCATGACGTCGTCGAGCGGGTTGGTCGACACCTTGCCGCCGTCGTCGGCCTTGGCCTGGTCATCAGTCGGAGGGGTCAGCGCGTCGGAGATCTGCAGGCGGTCGGCGAAGGCCGCGCTGCGGGAGGACTGCGCCCTGCTGTCGATGACCGACTTGTTGATCTGCGTGGACAGGAACGCCCCCAGCACGACCACCACGATCACAGAGATCACCAGCGTGCTGGTGACCACCTGGAGCTGGAGCGAGCGACGCCAGATGCGGCGTGCCCGGCCGGCCGCACGACGCACCCGCCGGCGGACTCCGCCGAGAATCTGGCGGAGTGTCCGTCGGCGGGACCTCTTACTCTTCGTCGGGGGCATGGCAGGGGGCGGCGACGGTCAGGCGGGGCCGGCTTTGTAGCCCACGCCGCGGACCGTGACGACGATCTCGGGGTGCTCGGGATCCTTCTCGATCTTGGCCCTGAGCCGCTGGACGTGCACGTTGACCAGCCGCGTGTCGGCCGCGTGCCGGTATCCCCAGACCTGCTCGAGCAGGACCTCGCGGGTGAACACCTGGCGCGGCTTGCGCGCCAGCGCGACGAGCAGGTCGAACTCGAGCGGCGTGAGGTTGATGGTCTCCTCGCCCCGCTTGACCGAGTGACCGGCCACGTCGATGGTGATGTCGCCGATCTGGAGGATCTCAGGGGTCGGCTCGTCGGTGCGGCGCAGCCGCGCCCGCACCCGTGCGACCAGCTCCTTCGGCTTGAACGGCTTGACGATGTAGTCGTCGGCGCCGGACTCCAGCCCGAGCACGACGTCAATCGTGTCGCTCTTCGCCGTGAGCATGACGATCGGAACCCCCGACTCAGCCCTGATCCTTCGTGCGACGTCGATGCCGTCCGCTCCGGGCAGCATCAGGTCGAGCAGCACCAGGTCCGGGCGTGTATCCCGGAACGCGTCGAGGGCCTTGTCGCCATCTGAGACAAAGGATGGTTCGAAGCCCTCGCCCCGCAGCACGATTCCCAGCATCTCGGCGAGAGCGGCGTCGTCGTCGACGACCAGCACGCGACCTTTCATGGCCCCTCATTCGTTCTACGCATTGTGGGACATACCCGCACGATCGCTGAAGGTTACCCTTGGTCGCCCTATGAGTGTGACCTGAGACCCACAAAAGGCGAATTTTAGGCCCACTCCCGCGACCGCAATCTCAAGTCTGCGGTAACAGAGCAACTTTCGGCCATCCCTGGACGTGAACCTTGACCCGAATCGCCCGGGAATGCGGGCAAGATGAGACGGGGAATCGCTTCCGTGACACCAATGCCCCGTGCAGCGTGCCAGGATTGGGATATGTCAGACGGTCACGGTCCCACGCCCGAGACGCCATCAGGCTGGTCGGCCGAACAGCCCCCGCCCTACAGCGCCCCGCCGGCCTCCCCGTGGACCGCCCCGGGAGCACAACAACAGCAGACCCCCTACGGGCAGCCGTACGGAGATCAACCCGCTTACGCACCCGGGTCCCAAACACCATATCCGTCCCAGCCGCAACCCGGTTACGGCTACATGCCGCCGGCGCCGGCGCTGCGGCCGGGCATCATCCCGCTGCGCCCGCTCGGACTGGGCGACATCCTCGACGGCACGATCAAGCTCATCCGGTCCAACCCGAAGGCGGTTCTGGGCCTGTCGGCCGTCGCCGCCCTCCTGGTCGCCGTGCCCCTGGCCATCGGCCAGGCGTTCGTGTTCAGCGCCATGGGCAGCGCGCTGCGCGACCCCTCCGTCCCGCCTGACCAGCTCACCAGCGTCTACGGCGTCGTCGCCCAATACGGCGGCTCGCTGGTGTCGTACGCGGTCCAGTTCGTCGTGGTCACCCTGCTCACCGGCGTGCTGACCCGCATACTCGGCCGGGCCGTCTTCGGCGGCAACATCACGGCCGGCGAGGCCTGGCAGCTCGTCAAGGGCCGGATCCCCGCACTGTTCGGCGTGGTGGGGCTGATGGCCGTCATCATGCTGGTGCCCATGGTGGTCTTCGTGCTGCTCATCGTGGTGGTCTCGCTGAACGTCTCCGACAGCGGGGGCGTCGGCCTGGTGCTCGGGCTGACCGTCCTGTTCGTCATCGGCTACATCGCCTACTACCTGTTCTTCCGTACCCGCTTCGCGTTCGCCTCGCCGGCCGTGGTCCTGGAGGGCAAGGGCCCGATCGAGGCCATGCGCCGCTCGTGGCACCTGGTCAGCGGCGACTTCTGGCGGGTGCTCGGCATCATGCTGCTCACCTCCCTTCTCGTGGGCATCGTGGCGGCCATCGTGTCGGTGCCCTTCACGATCGCGGGCATGGTGTTCGGCATGCTCGGAGCCGGCACGGCGGTCAACGCCGTCGTGTCCGCCGTACTGATCGCACTCGGCGCCACGCTCGGCGCGATGTTCACCTATCCCTTCGAGGCGGGCGTGGCCGGCCTCCTCTACGCCGACCGGCGCATGCGCAGTGAGGCGTTCGACCTCGTGCTGCAGACGGCGGCCATCGAGCAGCAGCGCCAGGGTTGGGTGCACGCCTCGGCCGACGAACTCTGGCACCCGTCCAACTCCGCCGGATCGTGAGCCCGATCGACAGGGAGGAGGCCGCGCGCCGGGCCGCGGAGGAGCTCCTCAAGCCTGACTACGAGAAGGAGTCGCTGCTCGACCTGCTCTACCGGCGCTTCAACCAGTTCGTGGGCGACCTGGTCGACGCGGCGACGGGCGGCGGGCAGACGGGCGGCATCATCGCGGCCATGATGATCCTCCTCATCATCGTGGGCGTGATCGTGCTCATCTCCTGGCGGCTGCGCAAGACCGCACGCAAGAACGCGGCCGCCGTCGGCGGGATCTTCGGGGAGCGGGCGATGAGCGCGGCCGAGCACCGGCAGGCCGCCGAACGGCTCGCCGTCGAAGGGCGCTGGGGGGAGGCCATCCAGGAACGCCTCCGGACCATCGCCCGTGACCTGGAGGAGCGGGCGCTGGTCGACGGCATGCCGGGACGCACGGCCGACGAGCTGGCCGCGGAGGCGGCGGTGTCGCTGCCGGGCTTCGCGACGCAGCTGGCTGCGGCGGCCCGCTCGTTCGACGACGTCACGTACGGCGGGGTGCCCGGCACGCGCGCGGCCTACGAGGCCATGGCGCGCCTCGACGAGCAACTCCGCCAGGCCCGCCCTGTCCCGCTGGCCTCGACGGCCGCCGTGCGGGTCCCGGCCGGCGTCGGCGCCCCTCTGGGCGCCACCCCCGGCCCCGTCGGCGGTCCCCCACCAAGCGCCCCGGTCGGCGGCCCGCCCGCGGGAACGCCTTACGGGCCGGTTGCCGGCCGGCTCGGCAACCCGATCTCCGGCCCCGTAGCGGGACCGCCGGTCAACCCCACCGCACCACCACCAGCGGCGCCGCCCGGAGGAACACCAGCCGGACCGCTGCCGGGCCGGCCTGGAACACCAGCAGGACCGCTCCCGGGCAGCCGGCCGGGCGGCCACGCCGGTGGGCCGAGCAGCGCGCCGCCGATGAACCCGGCCGCAGGACCGTTCGGAGGCCCGCTCGGCGAGCCGCCGACCGCCCCGCCCACAGGACTCTCTGGCCCGTCCGCTGGACCGGCTGACGTGTCCGCTGGATCAGGCGGCGCGCCCGCAGGATCAGGCGGCACGCCCGCAGGACCAGCCGGCGCGCCATCGGCGAGCCCGGGAGGGGCGGCGCCGGAAGCCTTGGCCGACGTGCTGCCGACGATGCCCATGGCGGCGCCGCACGGAGGGCAGCCGCCTCAGGGTGACGCGGACGAGAGCGGGACGGCGCAGCCACACAGCGCGGCTGACGAGACCGGGACGGGCCAGCCCCACGGCGACGCGGACGAGGCCGGCACGGCGCAGCCACACAGCGCGGCTGACGAGGGCGGGGAAAGGCGTGGATCCGAGCCCGATGGAGGGGTGTCGTGAGCGTGGTCATGCGTCCGACGGCGGCGCCCGGCGGGCAGCGAGCCGACGCCACCCCCGGCGGGTCACAACCCACTTCCCCCACCGCCCGCTCCGCCTGGACCGCCAGCCGGATGATCGTGCTGCTCGGCGCCATCCTCATCCTGGTAGCGGTGGTAGGAGTCCTGATCACCCCGTCCCAAGGCCCGTCCCGACCCCTGGACCCGGCGGACACCTCTCCGGCCGGCTCCAAGGCGCTGGCCGAGCTCCTGCGTTCCCGCGGCGTCCAGGTGGACAGGGTCGACTCCGTCCAGGCGGCGTCCGACATGGCCGCGCGGGGCGGCAATCGCCTGCTCCTCGTCACGGACACGACATACTTCGACGAGGGCTCCTTGTCCCGGATCCCGGGCGACCGCCTGGTCGTCGGCGACGTCTTCGGTCTCGAGACCCTCGCGCCCGGCGTGCGTACCCGCCCGGAGGGGGCCCGCCCCCGCTCTCGCGAGCCCGAGTGCCAATTGCCCGCCGCCAGGCTGGCGGGCAGCGCGTACATGGGCGGCGTGGTGTTCGACGCCCCGACGGGCGGCACCGGCTGCTATCCGGCGTCCGGCGGCGGACACACCCTGGTCAGCTACCCGAACGCGGGCGGCGTCACCACCGTCGTCGGCGACGGCTCGTTCATGACGAACCTGCGCCTGGCCGAAGACGGCAATGCGGCGCTCGCGCTCAACTTGATCGGCACCGGCCGCCCTGTGACCTGGCTGATTCGCCCGCAGCTCCCACCGGTGACGGAACTGCCCGGCGAGCGTGGCCAGTCGATGTACGACCTGATGCCCGACAACATCCGCTGGACCATCTACATGGCGATCATCGCCGTGGCCGTCACCGCGCTCTGGCGGGGAAGGCGCCTGGGCCCTGTGGTGGCCGAGCGGCTGCCGGTCATCGTGCGGGCGGCCGAGACGGTCGAGGGCCGCGGCCGTCTCTATCGGGCCAGACGCGCCAGGCAACGCGCGGCCGACGCGCTGCGCGCGGGCACGATCGACCGCCTGACCCCCAGGCTGGGCCTCGCCTGGGGAGCGGGCCCGCAGGAGGTCGTCGCGGCCCTCGCCGCCCGTACCGGGCAGGATTCCCACCAGGTCGGCGCGGCACTGTACGGACCACCCCCGGCCGACGACGCCGCCCTCGTCGCCCTGGCCGGATATCTGGACTTCATCGAGAGGCAGGTCAGTGAACTCTGAGGAGACTTTCCGCGTGACGACGTCGGCTGATGCGGCCAGGGACGCGCTCGGCGCACTGCGGGCCGAGGTGTCCAAGGCCGTGGTGGGGCAGGACGCGGTGGTGACGGGGCTGGTCATCGCGTTGTTGTGCAGGGGCCACGTGCTGCTCGAAGGCGTGCCTGGCGTGGCCAAGACGCTGATGGTCCGCACGCTGGCGTCCGCTTTGTCGTTGGACTTCAAGCGGGTGCAGTTCACGCCCGACCTGATGCCGGGTGACGTGACGGGGTCGTTGATCTACGACGCGAAGACCGCGGAGTTCGAGTTCCGCGAGGGGCCGGTGTTCACGAACCTGCTGCTGGCCGACGAGATCAACCGTACGCCGCCGAAGACGCAGGCGGCCCTGCTGGAGGCCATGGAGGAGCGGCAGGTCAGCGTGGAGGGCTCGGCCAGGCTGCTGCCCGACCCGTTCGTGGTGTGCGCGACCCAGAACCCGGTCGAGTACGAGGGCACGTACCAGCTTCCCGAGGCTCAGCTCGACCGGTTCCTGCTCAAGCTGACCGTGCCGCTGCCGCCGCGGGAGCAGGAGATCGCGGTGCTGGAGCGGCACGCCAGCGGCTTCGATCCCCGTGACCTGTCGAGCATCAAGGCGGTCGCGTCGGCCGAGGACCTGGCGGCGGGGCGTGAGGCTGCCGCGAAGGTGCACGTGGCGCCCACGGTGCTCGGTTACATCGTGGACGTGGCCCGCGCCACCAGGAACTCCCCGTCGCTGCAGCTGGGCGTCTCCCCTCGTGGGGCGACGGCGCTGCTGGCCGCCGCGCGGGCATGGGCATGGTTGTCCGGCCGCCCGTACGTCACGCCCGACGACGTGAAGGCGCTGGCCAGGCCCGCGCTGCGGCACCGCGTGCAGCTCCGGCCGGAGGCCGAGCTGGAGGGCGCGACCGCGGACGGCCTGCTCGACGGCATCCTGGCCTCGGTCCCGGTTCCGCGCTGATGTCGGCTCCGACGGAAACCGGCATGGCGCCGTGCCCTTGGCCGAACGGGCCCGGCATGGCGATGCGCTCGCGGCCGAACGGACCCGGCATGGCGGTGAGCCGATGGCTCTGACGGGACGTGCCGGGCTGGTCGCGGCGCTCGGGATCGTGGTGGTGCTGTTCGCGCCCCAGCCGGGGGCCGCGCTGGCCGGGGTGTGCCTGCTGCTGGCCGCCGCGATCGTCGTGGACCTGGTGTTCGCGGGCGCCGTGCGGCCGTTGCGGTTCCACCGCTCCGGCGACACGCTCGTACGCCTGGGTCAGCGGGCCACGGTCGAGCTGATCGTGGAGAACCCGGGCAGCCGGCGGGTACGCGGCATGCTGAGGGACGCCTGGCCACCGTCCGCGAACGCCACCCCACGGGTCGCCACGTTGGACGTGCCCAAGGGCGAGCGCCGCAAGATCGTCGTGACGCTCGACCCGACCAGGCGCGGCGACCGGTCGTCGGTGGCGGTCACGGTACGCTCGCTCGGCCCCCTCGGCCTGGCCGCACGCCAGGGCAGCCACCGGTCGCCGTGGACGGTGCGGGTGCTGCCGCCGTTCCTGTCGCGCAAGCACCTGCCTTCGAGGCTGGCAAGGCTGCGTGAGCTGGAGGGCCAGCACCCGGCGCTGGTACGCGGGCAAGGGACCGAGTTCGACTCGCTGCGCGAGTACGTGATCGGCGACGACGTGCGCTCCATCGACTGGCGGGCCACCGCGCGCCGCCACGACGTGGTGGTACGCACCTGGCGCCCGGAGCGCGACCGCCGCGTGCTGATCGTGCTCGACACGGGCCGCACCTCGGCGGGCCGGGTGGGCGACGCGCCGATCCCCATGGCCGGTGCGGCAACGGGCGGCGGCGGGCTGCTGGCCAGGCCGGATCCGCGGCCGGCCGGAGCTCGGCCGGGCTGGCCGCGGCTCGACTGGTCGATGGACGCGGCGCTGCTGCTGGCCGCGCTGGCCGCCCGGGCCGGCGACCGGGTGGACTTCCTGGCCTACGACCGCGCCGTACGCGCGTGGGTCGGCGGGGCGTCCCGGACGGAGCTGCTGTCGTCGCTGGTCAATGTGATGGCGCCGATCGAGGCCGAGCTGATCGAGGCCGACTCGCAGGGCATGGTGGCGGCCATCCTGTCGCGGGCCAGGCGGCGCTGCCTCGTCGTGCTGCTGACGGACCTGAACGCGGCGGCCCTGGACGAAGGGCTCATGCCGGTGCTGCCGCAGTTGTCGTCGCGCCATCTGGTGCTGGTGGCCGGGGTGTCCGATCCGCGCGTGGCGGCGATGGCGGCGCGCCGGGGGTCGGCCGAGGACGTGTACGACGCGGCGGCAGCCGAGCACGCCCAGCTCGAACGCCGGCGCATCACGGCCCGGCTGCGGCGGCACGGGGTGGAGGTCGTGGACGCGCCGCCCGAGGACATCGCGCCCGCTCTCGCGGACGCGTACCTGGCGCTGAAGGCCGCGGGCCGGCTCTAGGCCGTACGCCGGCCCCGCGGCCACGGCGCTTTCCCACCGCACCCGGTGGCCCTCCGCATGGGATGCATGGCGACGGCGGAGGGACGGGCGGTCAGGCGGTGGGGGCGACGTCGGGGGCGCGTTCGATGTCGCCGGTCTCGTTCTCATGCAGGGCTCGGCGGCCGAAGACGATCACGTACGTCAGGAAGACCGCCTCCGCCAGCACCCCGATGCCGACCCGCGCCCACGTCGGCAGCCCCGACGGGGTCACGAACGCCTCGATCAGGCCCGACACGAACAGCACCACTACCAGCCCGAGCGCCACGCTCATCACCGCCCGGCCCTGCTCGGCCAGCGCTTCGACCCGCCGGCGCGGCCCGGGGTCGATGACCGTCCAGCCCAGGCGCATGCCCACCGCCGCCGCCAGGAACACGGCGGTCAGCTCCAGCAGCCCGTGCGGCATGATCAACCCGAAGAAAATGTCCAGCTTGTCCCTGGAGGCCATGAGGCCGCCCGAGACGCCGACGTTCTCGGCGTTCGCGTAGAGCGCGTACGGGATCGGCAACCCCAGCAGGACCGAGTAGATGATCATCAGGGCGGAGACCCACGCGTTGTTGATCCACACGGCGCCGGCGAAGGACGCGGCCGGGTTCTCCGAGTAGTAGTCGGCGAAGTCGTGCTCGACGAGCTGCGTGATCTCGTCCTCGGTGAAGATCGACGCCTGGACGTCGGGATTGCCGGCAACCCACGCGCCGATCGCCCAGGACACCGCCACGAACGCCAGCCCGCTCGCCAGCCACCACCACCGCGCCCGGTAGGCCACCACGGGGAACGACACCGTGAAGAACCTCACCAGCTCACGCCACGCGGGCGTGTGCGCGCCGGTCACCGCCGACCTGGCCCTGGCCACCAGCGCGGACAGCCGGCCGGTCAGCAGCGGGTCGCCGGCGGAGGAGCGGACGATGGACAGGTGCGTCGCCACCCGCTGGTAGAGGTCGACCAGCTCGTCCACCTCGGCGCCGGTCAGCGACGAGCGGTTCTTGACCAGGTGGTCGAGCCTGTCCCAGGCCTGGCGGTGTGCTGCGATGAACGCGTCGATGTCCACCTGAACATTCTGGCCGCTCGATCACCCGTACATAGCCGTTAGGCTCCACATATGTCAGAGGTTGTGACCGGCGACGCCGTCGTCGTCGAGGTCCGGGTCGCGCAGATGCCCTCCCGCGCAGTGGCGATCGTCATCGACATGGTCGTGCAGCTGACCGTGCTGGTGGGAACGTACGCGATCTTAGGCGCATTCGCCGTCATTTCGGACTCGGCCATGTTCACCGCCGTCATGATCGCGCTGATGGTGCTGGTGATGGTCGGTTATCCGGTGCTGTTCGAGACCCTCACCAGGGGGCGCAGCCTCGGCAAACTGGCGCTAGGACTGCGCGTGGTGAGCGACGACGGCAGCCCCGAACGGTTCCGGCAGGCGTTGTTCCGCGGGCTGGCCGGGGTGGTGGAGTTCTGGCTGCTGTACGGCGCGCCGGCGCTGATCTCCTCGCTCGTGTCGCAGCGGGGCAAGCGGCTCGGCGACATCTTCGCGGGCACGATCGTGATCTCCGAGCGGGCGCCCCGCGACAACGGGCAGCTGATCGTGATGCCGCCGCCGCTGGCGAGCTGGGCGGCCACGCTGGAGTTGTCCCAGCTGCCTGACGAGGTGGTGCAGGCCGCCCGGCAATACCTGTCACGGTGGCACGACCTGTCGCCGCAGGTGCAGCACGAGATGGGGGTGCGGATCGCGACCCAGCTGGCGGCATACGTCTCGCCCGCGGCGCCGCCCGGGGTGCCGCCGCACGCGTACCTGAGCGCCGTCCTGGCCGAGCGTCGCAGGCGGGAGGAGACGCGCCTGGCCAAGCGCGCCGGCGCCAACGCCCACACGGCCGCCGCCAACGGCACGCCGCAGACGGGGCCGTACCAGGCGGGCCCGTACCAGGGCACGCAACCAGGCCCATACCAGCCGGCTCAGCCGACCCAGCCTGGTCCGCACCAGGGCCCGCCCCCGCAGGCCGGGCCTTATGGGCAACCCGCCCCGTACGGAAGGCCGGCGCCCCCCGCGCCGGAGCCGCCGAAGGCGACTCCGGGCGGGTTCGCGCCGCCTCAATGAAGGATCAGTGCCATCCGCCGCGGTACGACTCCTGCGTCTGCACGTTCAACCGATCGGTGCGAACGTACTTGGCGCTGTCCGTGAGCGGATCATTGATCTTGAGGATGTCGAGGCCCTCATGGAAGTCGGCCCCGTAGATGTAGCCGTTGTAGTAGTAGGCCGACCAGATGCCGCCTCCGCCGCCGGCGGCGCGGGGACCGCGCTCGAAGTAGCCGATCTCCTTCGGGTTGGCGGCGTCGGTGAAGTCCCAGATCGACAGCCCGCCCATGTACCAGGCCTGGACCATGATGTCGCGGCCCTTGACCGGGATCAGCGAGCCGTTGTGGGCCACGCAGTTCTCCGAGTCCGCCTGGTGCCGCGGGATCTTGAAGTAGCTCTTGAAGACGAGCTGCCCGTTCACGATCTCGTAGATCGCGTCCGCGCCCCTGTTCGGGCCCGTCGCCTCGTTGCACGTGGCCGCACCGCCGCCGCCGAGCTCGTCGGTGAAGACGACCTTCCTGGCGTCGTTGCTGAAGGTGGCCGAGTGCCAGAAGGCGAAGTTCGGGTCGGTGACCCTGGCGGTGACCTTCGGGTTGAGCCGGTCGGAGATGTCGAACAGCACGCCGTCGCCCATGCAGGCGCCTGCCGCGATGTCCTTCTCGGCGTAGACGGTGATGTCGTGGCAGCCGCTGGTGGGCACCAGCAGGCCGGGCTGGGTCTCGTTGCCGCCGTCGGGGAAGACGACCGGGGTGGTCGCGACCGCCGCCGCGGTCGGGTTGTCCAGCGGCACCTTGATGATCGAGATCTTGTCATGCGGCGGCATGCAGTCCGGGAAGTTCGCGGCCGGCAGGTACGACGACACGTAGACGTAGACGTTCTTGTGCCTGTCGCGGCCCTTGCCCGGCACCAGCGTCAGGGTGTGGGAGCCGCAGTTGGTCTCGACCGACTTGATGTACTTCGGGTTGGCCTTGTCGGAGATGTCGAAGATCCGTACGCCCTCCCACGACTCCTTGATCGTCGCAGATTGCGACGTGCTGCTGCACGAGTCGTTGTTGCGGGAGGAGTCGACGGCGCCGAACAGCAGGTTGCCGTAGACGCTGACGTCCATCTGGGAGCCCGGGCAGACCGTGGAGCTGACGACCGTGGCCTTCTTGGGGTTCCTGATGTCGTAGATCGAGAAGCCGCCGTAGTTACCGACGTAGGCGTAGCCGTCCTGGAAGGCGATGTCGGTGTTGATGGTGGCGGCGATCGGGGCGGGCTTGGGGATGTTGAGCACGTGGGTCACGTTGGGGCTGTTGACCACCGTGTCGGGGGGTGGGATGTCGGCGGCCAGCGCTGGCATTCCGGTCAGCGCTAACGCGAAAGCCGCCGCGGCCGCTACGAGGGTACGTCGCGGAGTGGACACTCGGGAGCCTCCTTGATCACTTATGTCCCGATGGAGCAACACCGACGAGGACCCCGGTCGGGGGCCCTCGTCAGCCGATGAGAACTCAGTGGCCGTGTACGGGATACGACGCCTGCGTCTGCACGTTCAGCGAAGGCATCTTGACCGAATTCGCCTGGTTCGTCCGCGGATCGTCGATCTTCAGCACGTCCAGGCCCAGGTTGAAGTCAGAGCCGTAGATGTAGCCGTTGTAGTAGTACGCCGACCAGAAGCCGCCGCTGAGAGCCGGCGCGGTGTTGTCCGGTCCACGCTCGAAGTAGGCGATCTCCTGCGGGTGCGCCGAGTCGGTGAAGTCGACCACCGAGATGCCGCCCTGGTACCACGCCTGCACCATGACGTCGCGGCCCTTGACCGGGATCAGCGAGCCGTTGTGGGCCACGCAGTTCTCCGAGTCGGCCTGGTGCCGTGCGATCTTGAAGTAGCTCCTGAACTGGAGCTGCCCGTTCACGATGTCGTAGTACGCGTTGGCGCCCTTGTTCGGCCCGATGGCCTCGTTGCAGGTGGCCCTGGTGCCGCCGCCGAGCTCGTCGGTGAAGATCACCTTCGTGCCGGTGTTGTTGAACGTCGCCGAGTGCCAGAACGCGAAGTTCGCCTCGTCGCGCACGGTCGCGGTGACCTTGGGCTGCTCAGGGTTGCGGATGTCGAGCAGGATGCCGTCACCCATGCAGGCGCCCGCGGCGATGCCCTTCTCCGGGTAGGCCGTGATGTCGTGGCAACCGGTCGTCGCCGACTTCCCGTTGGGGTAGGGCAGCGGGACACCGGGGTAGCCGCCATCAGGGAACAGCTTCGGCGTGGCGATCACGGTCGCGGCCGTCGGGTTGTTCAGCGGCACCTTGATGATCGAGATCAGGTCGTGCGGCGTCTTGCAGTCCGGGTACGTGTCGTTCGGCGCGTACGACGAGACGTAGATGTAGACGTTCTGGCGCGCGGGGTCAGGCACCAGCGTGTGCGTGTGCGAGCCACAGTTCGTCTCGACCGACTTGATGTACTTCGGGTTGGCCTTGTCCGAGACGTCGAAGATCCGCATGCCCTCCCACGACGCCTTGATCGTCGCAGACTGGGACGTGCTGCTGCACGAGTCGTTGTTGCGCGACGAGTCGACGGAGCCGAACAGCAAGTTGCCGTAGACGGACACGTCCATCTGGCCGCCCGGGCAGACCACGGAGCTGACCAGCGAGGTCTGCTTCGGGTGCTTGATGTCGTAGATGGAGAAGCCGGAGTAGTTGCCGACGTAGGCGTAGTCGCCCTGGAAGGCCATGTCCGTGTGGATATCGGTCAGCACTTCAGGCTTGGGCACGTTGGTGACGTGCTGGATGTTGGGGCTCATGACGATCTGGCCTGGAGCAGGGATGTCAGCGGCCTGGACGGGCAGGGTGCTGCCCGCCATCGCCACGACCGCCGCAACGAGGATGAGGGCCCTGCGCGGGGTTAACACTGGTGCATCCTCCAATAAAGGGGGCATAAATCTACGCAATCTTCGCGCCTCCAGCCCCCAGGAGCCAGTGTCCAAGGTGTCAATTTTTGTTCCGCTTCGCCCCCTTTCAATTCGCGCTGCTTTCACCTAGAGTGCGCATTCGTCACCACGTCAGTCAGGGGAGGGTTGGGTGCGCGTCGCACTCATCGTCATCGCAGGTACGGTCATCGCGCTCTCCGGCTGCACCTCCAGCACGCCACCGCAGGCCCCGCGGGCCGACTCGACCGCGCCCGTGATCGCCCCCGGCCGCCCCGGCGAGCAGGCCAAGACACTCGCGCCCAGCGAGGCCGCCACCGCCGTGCCCTCGCCCACCGCGAACGCCGCCGACGTCAAATACGTGCAGGACATGATCGTCCATCACCGGCAGGCGCTCGACATGGCGCTCCTCGCACCGAACCGGGCCGACTCGGCCAAGCTCAAGAGCCTGGCCGACCGGATCAAGGCGGCGCAGGGGCCGGAGATCCAGTTCATGACGAGCTGGCTGCGCGACCTGGACCAGAAGGTGCCCGACCATCACGCCGCGCACGAGGGCATGCCGGGGATGGCCACACCCGAGCAGCTGGAGGCCCTGAAGGCGGCCACGGGCAAGGACTTCGACCGGATGTTCCTGGAGCTCATGATCAACCACCACCTGGGCGCGATCAAAATGTCGGAGCAGGTGCTGAGCAGCGGCTCCCACATCAGGATCGAGGAGCTGGCGAGCGACGTGAGCGTCACCCAGGCGGCCGAGATCCGCCGCATGCAAGAAATGCAGTCGGCCCTGTAGCCCTCGCCCTGCTACGGCTGCAGGCGGCCCTTCATGAGCCCACCCGCCACGAATGCAGGTAGTCCTCCTGCTCGGGGGTGAGCGTGTCGATCCCGATGCCGGTGGCGGCCAGCTTGAGCCTGGCGACCTCGTGGTCGATCTCGCCCGGCACGTCATACACCCCCGGCGCCAACTCCGCCCGCGCACCCACCAGCCACTCCACGGCGAGGGCCTGAGCCGAGAACGACATGTCCATGACGGCCGCCGGATGCCCCTCCGCGGCGGTGAGGTTGACCAGCCGACCCTCGGCCAGCAACAGCAGCCGCCGGCCGTCGGGCATCACGTACTCATCGGTGTTGGGGCGCACACCCCGGTGCACCTCCTGGGCCAGCTCGTCCAGCGCCCGCACGTCGATCTCCACATCGAAGTGCCCCGCGTTGGCCAAGATCGCCCCATCCTTCATGACCGACAGATGCTCGCCCCTGATCACGTCCCGGTTGCCGGTCACGGTGACGAACAGATCGCCGAGCATGGCGGCCTGCGCCATCGGCCGCACCTCGTAGCCTTGCAGGGTGGCGTCGAGCGCCTTGACCGCATCGATCTCGGTCACGATCACCCGCGCCCCGAACCCCTTGGCCCGCTCGGCCACCCCACGCCCGCAGAACCCGAACCCGGCCACGACCACGATCCGTCCGGCGAGCATGGTGTTGGTCGCGCGCATGATCCCGTCAAGCGTCGACTGCCCGGTGCCATACCGATTGTCGAACATACGCTTGGTCCGCGTGTCGTTGACCGCCACCACGGGAAACCGCAACGCCCCCTCGGCCGCCATCTGCCGCAACCGGATGATCCCGGTCGTGGTCTCCTCACACCCCCCGCTCACCTGCTCCAGCAGATCGGTCCGCTCGGTATGCAGGATGTTGACGAGATCACACCCATCGTCGAGCACGAGATCCGGCTCGAGATCGAGCGCCTGATGAATATGCCGGTAGTACGTGGCCCGATCGACCCCGGCCCGCGCATGCACGTCAATGCCATACGTCCGCAAGGCCTCGGCAACGTCGTCCTGCGTGGAGAGAGGATTGGAGGCGGCCAGCGCGATCTCCGCACCACCCGCCTTCAAGGCCCCCATGAGCACCGCCGTCTCGGCGGTGACGTGCAGGCACGCGGCGATCCTCAGCCCGTCAAGCGGCCGTGAGAGCGCGAACCGCTCACCGATCGCGGTCAACACCGGCATCGAACGAGCGGCCCACGAGATCTGCCGCTCACCGCTTTCACTGACGTCCATGGGTGCCTGCTAACCGAAGAAGACGGCCAAGAGTGCGCTCGTCACGGCGAGCACCCCGTGAGCCTTCACGACCGGCCATGACAGACGGAGAGCAACGTCGGCGAGTGCGGGCAACTTGGCCTGCCGTAAAAGAAGGTGGTTGTTGGAGCTCCAGAGGAGCTCCGGAAGAAGAGAACCCCTGGAGCGGTCGTGGAGCTCCAAAGGAGCTCCGGGAGGAGAGAACCCCTCCCGGAGCTACTGAATCTTCTCCGGGAGAAGACTCAGTAACGGTAGTGGTCGGACTTGTAGGGGCCCTCGACGTGCACGCCGATGTAGGCGGCCTGCTCCTTCGTGAGCTCGGTGAGCTTGACGCCGAGGGCGTCGAGGTGCAGGCGGGCGACCTTCTCGTCCAGGTGCTTCGGCAGCGTGTAGACCCCTATCGGATATTCGGAGGTCTTCGTGAACAGTTCGATCTGCGCGATCACCTGGTTGGTGAACGAGTTGGACATGACGAAGCTCGGGTGCCCGGTCGCGCAGCCCAGGTTCATCAGGCGGCCTTCGGCGAGCACGATGATCGAGTGCCCGTCAGGGAAGACCCACTCGTCGACCTGCGGCTTGATGTTGATCCTCTCGACACCCGGCAGCTTGGCCAGGCCCGCCATGTCGATCTCGTTGTCGAAGTGGCCGATGTTGGAGACGATCGCCTGGTGCTTCATCCTCGCCATGTGGTCGGCGGTGATGATGTTGAAGTTGCCGGTGGCGGTGACGAAAATGTCCGCGATGCCGACGACCTCGTCCAGCGTCGTCACCTGGAAGCCGTCCATGGCCGCCTGGAGCGCGCAGATCGGGTCGATCTCGGTGACGATGACGCGGGCGCCCTGGCCGCGCAGCGCGTCGGCGCAGCCCTTGCCGACGTCGCCGTAGCCGCAGACGACGGCCACCTTGCCGCCGATCAGCACGTCGGTCGCCCTGTTCAGCCCGTCGATCACCGAGTGGCGGCAGCCGTACTTGTTGTCGAACTTGGACTTGGTGACCGAGTCGTTGACGTTGATCGCCGGGAACAGCAGCTGGCCGTTCTTGTGCATCTCGTAGAGGCGGTGCACGCCGGTCGTGGTCTCTTCGGTGACGCCCTTGATGCTCTCGGCGATCCGGGTCCACTTCTTGTCCGCGCCGACCGTGCGGGTGAGCAGGTCGATGATGACGTGCCACTCTTCGGGGTCGTCGGCCGTGGCGGGCGGCACGGCGCCGGCCTTCTCGTATTCGGCGCCCTTGTGGACGAGGAGCGTGGCGTCGCCGCCGTCGTCCAGGATCATGTTGGGGGCGTCGCCGTTCGGCCAGGTGAGCGCCTGCTCGGTGCACCACCAGTATTCCTCCAGCGTCTCGCCCTTCCAGGCGAACACCGGCACGCCCTGCGGGTCGTCCACGGTGCCGTTGGGGCCGACGACCACCGCGGCGGCGGCGTGGTCCTGCGTGGAGAAGATGTTGCAGCTGACCCAGCGGACCTCGGCGCCCAGCGCCACCAGCGTCTCGATGAGGACGGCCGTCTGGATCGTCATGTGCAGGGAGCCCATGATCTTCGCACCGCGAAGAGGCTGGGAAGCCGCATATTCCTTGCGAACCGCCATGAGGCCGGGCATCTCGTGCTCGGCGAGCCGGATCTCCTTGCGGCCGAACTCGGCAAGTGAAAGGTCGGCGACCTTGAAGTCCATCGGTGTCCCCTCGCGCTGACAGCTGATTCTCGTTTTCTCGGGGACGAGTCTAGGCCCCGCATGGCGGGGATCGCATGCTCAGCACGGTGAAACTGACGTAAGAATGTAAGAATGCGCATCACGGAAGCGGCAAAGCGGCTCGGCATGTCCCCCCGAATGCTTCGATACCGGGAAGCTCTCGGGCTGCTGCCGCCCGTGCGGGAGCAGGGGGCGCATCGGCGGTTCGGGCCCGAGGAGCTGGCCGCCGTGGCTCAGGCGGTGGAGTTGGAGAAGCGGTTCGACGTGTCGCCGGCCGAGCTGGCGTTCGCGCTGCGGGTGCTGAGCGAGCCGGCGGTGGCGGCCGACGTACGCGACCTGGGGGTTCGGATCGGGCGCATCCAGGTGCCTCGCAGAGCACTCGACTTCGAGAAGGAAAAGGCCCTGCGGCTCCTCAGACGGTGAGCTGCTGGGCCAGCCAGGGCAGCGCCTGCGGGAGCTCCCTGTTCCAGGTGTTGAAGTTGTGGCCGCCGCTGGGCAGGATCAGCGAGGAGGCCTGCATCGGCGGCCGCACCGCGGCGAGGAACCGCACCGTCTCCGGATATTCGCGCTCGCCCTTCTTGCTGCTGGTGACGAGCACGTTCACGGGCGGCGCGGGGAGGTGCGCCAGCCGCCACATGAGATCGTTGCGCTGCTCGAGCGACTTGTCGCCGTGGAACAGATCGCCCGTGGTGCCGTCGATGATCGTCTTGAAGTACCCCGAGAGCGAGACGGCCGCGGAGAACTCGTCAGGATGGCTCATCGCGAGCTTGAGCGCGCAGTATCCGCCGGTCGAACCGCCCAGGATGCCCCACGAGTCCCGCCCTGCGGCCACCCGGTAGTGGGCGATCATGTCGGCCTTCACGTCCCTGGCGAAGTACGTCTGCACCTGCGGCCCGCCGGGCACGTCCACGCACTCGGTGTCGCGCGGCAGCACCACGCTGGGCCGCATCATGACCAGGATCGCCGGCTTGACCTGGCGAAGGCTGATGGCGTGCGCCATCCGGCCCGGCAGGTCGAGCCGGGTCATGAGGTTGCGGGGATCACCCGGGTACCCGGTGAGCGCCAGGATCGCGGGAAAGCGCCGCTGGGGGTCCTTGAAGTACGCCGAGGGCAGGAAGACGTACGCCTCCTCGCTCAGCCGCGTGGCCGGCCCCGGCATGATCACCTGCTCGATCCGCCCGCCCGGCACCGCGCGGCTGCTCAGCACCTGCAGGCCCGACGTCGCGACCGTGATCGGCACCGTCGCCGGCTCGGTGCCCAACAGGTCGGCCCACGAGCCGTAGAAGCCGAAGTAGGTGTTGACGACCAGCCCGATCGCCGCCAGGGTCAGCACCTGGCACAGGCCAAGGACGCCCACCCGGCCGAGCACCGCCCCGACACTCCTGGCACTCAACCGCGGCCACAGCCACACCGTCGCCGCGAGCGCGGCCACCGCGAGCGCCGCCGCCCCGGACATCAGCCCGTACGAGGTGAGTTCCATGGGTCATGGCATATCGGGCGGCACGTAAGCTGCAGGTTAACAAGGACATTAACCGCGCTGCACTTCAATGCGAGACCATGAGGCGTTCCTGGATCCCCATCGCCGCGGGATACGCGTCGTTGACCATCGGCCTGCTCGACATCGCCAAGGCCGTGTCACCGCATTTCGGCCACAGCCGGATGGGCGAGTGGTCCGAGGTCCTGCCTGGCATCGTCACTACCGTGACGCGCACGACCTCGCTGGTCGTCGGCATCCTGCTGGTGATGATCGCGCACGCGCTGCGCCGGGGCAAGGTACGCGCCTGGCGCGCGGTCATGGTGCTGCTGCCGGTGAGCGTGGTCATGGGCTTCGCCCACCTGCGGCCCGTCCCGGCCCTCATCAGCCTGGCCCTCATGGCCGCGCTCGTGGCGGGCAGGCGCGAGTTCACGGCGCTGCCCGACCCGCGCTCGCGCTGGCGCGCCCTGGGCAACCTGCTCGTGCTCGGCGCCATCGACGTGGGGCTCGGCCTCCTGATCGTCAGCAGCCATGCGAGGGCCCTCGCCGGGCATCCCGGCCTGCTCGACCGCCTCGAACACGTGCTGCTCGGCCTGGCCGGGATCGAGGGCCCGCTCACGTTCACCACCGCACGGGTCTCCGACCTGGTCTACTTCCTGCTGCTCGCGCTGGGCACGCTCACCGCCGTCACCACGCTCTACCTGGCCATGCGGCCCGCGCGGCCGGTCGCCAAGCTCACCGAGGAGGACGAGCGGCGCCTGCGCGAGCTGCTGAGCCGGTCCGGCGAGCGCGACTCGCTCGGCTACTTCGCGTTGCGGCGCGACAAGAGCGTGATCTTCTCGCCCTCGGGCAAGGCCGCCGTCGCCTACCGCGTCGTGTCCGGGGTGATGCTGGCCAGCGGCGACCCCATCGGCGACCCGGAGGCCTGGCCCGCGGCGATCAAGGCTTTCCTCCGCGACGCCAGGCGGCACGCCTGGGTGCCCGCCGTCATCGGCTGCGGCGAGACGGCCGGCGAGGTGTGGACCCGCGAGACCGGGATGTCCGCACTGGAGATCGGCGACGAGGCCGTGGTCGAGGTGGCAGGCTTCACGCTGGAGGGCCGGGCCATGCGCAACGTGCGCCAGATGGCCAACAGGACCGAACGCGCCGGCTACACCTGCCGCGTGCGCCGCGTGGCCGACCTGACCGACCAGGAGCGCGAACGCGTCAAGCAGGCGGCCGACGCCTGGCGCGGCACCCAGACCGAGCGCGGCTATTCCATGGCGCTCGGCCGCTTCGGCGACCCGGCCGACGCCGACTGCCTGGTGGCCACCGCGCACAAGGACGGGGAACTGCGGGCCGTGCTGCACTTCGTGCCGTGGGGGCCGCACGGCATCTCGCTCGACCTGATGCGGCGTGACCGCAGCGCCGAGCCGGGGCTCAACGAGCTCCTGATCGTCAAGACCCTGCAGGCCGCACCGTCTCTGGGCATCAGCCAGGTGTCGCTGAACTTCGCCATGTTCCGCTCGGTGCTGGCCCGCGGCGAGCGCCTCGGCGCGGGCCCGGTGCTGCGTGCCTGGCGGGCGGTGCTGATCTTCCTGTCGCAGTGGTTCCAGATCGAGTCGCTCTACCGGTTCAACGCCAAGTTCCGGCCGATCTGGGAGCCCCGCTTCGTGGTCTATCCGAACGCCCGCGACCTGCCCCGCATCAGCGTGTCCGCGCTGCAGGCCGAGGCGTTCATCACCCTGGGCCGCCCGCGCGTCCGCAGGCTGCGCGTGCCGCGCCTGCGCCCGGCCCGGCTCGCCTCGTAACACCTGCCGCCGCTGAACCGCTGCCCGCCGCGGAACGTCGAAGAAGGCATGAAGGAGGCCTCGGAGTGGCCAGGTTCGCCGTCGAGAAGGGCACGGCCACGCTGCGGTTCTGCCGCAAGGTCGTGGGCCACGGGGTCATGGGCGACGCCCGGATCCTGGCCGCCATCCAGGCCACGCTCAAGCAGTTCGGCTCGGTCAAGAAGGCCGTGGTGCTCGGCAAGGGCGGCAGCTGCCTGTTCGCGGCCGACGCCGCGGACAGGTGCCGCAAGGGCCTGGGGTGATCAGGCCGTGGTGGCGCTGGTCGTCCGGTCCAGGTCCGGCTCCAGGTAGATGACCCGGGCGATCGGCACCGCCTCGCGGATGCGCCGCTCGGCCTCGTCGATGCCGCGCGCCACCTCAGAAGCCGTCTCGTCGTGGGACACAGCGATCTTGGCGCCCACGAGGAGCTCCTCCGGCCCGAGGTGCAGCGTCCGCATGTGGATGATCCTGTCCACCTCGGGCGCGCTCTCCAGCGCGTGGCGGATCTGGTCCTCCACCTCCGGCGAGGCGCCCTCACCGACCAGCAGCGACTTCGTCTCGATGGCCAGCACGATCGCGATGATCGCAAGCAGCACGCCGATCATCAGGGTGCCGATGGCGTCCCAGACGGGGTCGCCCGTGACGACGGCCATCGTCACGCCGAACAGCGCGAAGATCAGGCCGAACAGCGCGCCCAGGTCCTCCAGCAGGATGACCGGCAGCTCGGGCGACTTGGACCGGCGGATGAACGCCCACCACGACTGGTTGCCGCGCACGGCGTTCGACTCCTTGATCGCCGTGCGGAACGAGAGCGTCTCCGCGCCGATCGCGAAGATCAGCACGCCGAACGCCCACGCCGGCGACGTCAGGGGATGCGGATGAGTGAGCTTCTCATAGCCCTCGTAGAGCGAGAACGCCGCGCCGATCGTGAACAGCACGACGGCCACCACGAAGGCGTAGAAGTAGCGCTCGCGTCCGTAGCCGAACGGGTGCTCCCTGGTGCTCGCCCGCTGCGCCCGCTTGCCACCGACCAGCAGCAGCACCTGGTTGCCCGAGTCGGCCACAGAGTGAATGCCCTCCGCCAGCATCGACGAGGAACCGGTGAAAGCCGCAGCCACGAATTTCCCCACGGCGATGGCCAAGTTGGCGGCCAATGCAGCCACGATCGCTTTAGTTCCGCCGCTCGCGCTCACGGGTCTTCTCCACTCATAGAGATCACGTATTTAAGGCCTGGAAAGGGATCCTATTGCGAAATTCTGGCCTTCAGCTCAGTGATCGCTGACACAGGGGTCGGATCCACGCCATATCCCAGCGCCAGGTACGTGCTGGCGTAGTCGCCGAGGGCGATCAGCGAGGCGATCCGCTCCAGCGGGTGGACGCCCTCGGCCGTGACCTCGGTGAGTCTGACGTCGCGTTCGCGCGCCAGCCGCAGCGCCGCCTCGCGCCGCCGCGTCACCTGCGGGTGCTCCTCGACGTCGCGCATGACGACGAGCCGGACCGTACGGCCGGTCGTGTCGGCGAAGATGTCGTACTCGGCCAGCGGCCCGTCGAGAGAGGCCACCTGGTTGTGTCCGGCCTCGGGCAGCTCTCCGTAAACAGCGGGATATTTCGCGTTCGTGTTGAGCTGGCAGGCCAGCCGGTACGCCGCCACGGCCGCCACCGGCGACGACCCCCAGATCATGGGCACGCTCTCGGCCAGGTCCATGGCGAGCGACTTGCCGGGATTGACGAACGAGTCGCTGGACGGCCGGCACCGGTGCGCCATGTCCTCCAGCGCCTTGGCCACCCGCTCGAACAGGTCAGCGTCGGCCGGCACGAGCCGCATCGCGGCGGCGGCCACGATCAGGGGGATGGTCAGGAGCCAGATGTTCGCCCTCGACTGCCCGTTGATCGGGACCGCCACGTAAATGGCCGACGCCTGGGTGGCGATGGCCTGCAACTGGGAGCCCGAAGGTCCGACGCCGAGCAGCGTGCAGCCGCGCCGCACGGCCTGGGTGGCGAGGGCCAGCGTCTCCTCGGTGTCGCCCGAGCCGGAGACGGCGATGACCAGGTCCGTGGCGCCGACCCAGCCGGGGAGCTGGTAGGAGCGCAGGGTCACGATCGGCAGCGGCGCGCCGCTGCCGGCCACCGCCGCCAGGATGTCGCCGGCGATGCCGGAGCCGCCCATGCCCGCGACCACGATGGCACGCGGCCGCCCGTGGGCGCCCAGGCGATCGACCTGGGCCTCGACGGCCGCGCGGTAGCCGGTGCGTACGTGGGCCGCGGATGCGGCGACCGCGGGCAACATCCCGCCAGGGTCGCCTTCGCTGAGGTGAGCCTGGTCGTCGAGCCGCCCCGGCTCCCAGGTCACGGCTTCCTGGCCTCGTCGACGAGCAGGACGGGGATGTCATCCCGGACGGGGTAGATCAGGCCGCAGCCCGTGCAGGCCAGCTCCTCGGCCTCGCTGTCGGCGCGCAGGGGCGCCTTGCATGCCGGACAGGCCAGGATCTCCAGCAGCCAGTCGTCGATCTTCACACTGAAACCCTTCCCACGATGGCGAGGACCTCGTCCCTGATCGCCGTCATCTTGCTCTCGTCGGCCGCCTCGGCGTTGAGCCTGAGCAGCGGCTCGGTGTTGGACGCCCGCAGGTTGAACCACCATCCCGGGCCGGACACGGTCAGCCCGTCGAGCTCGTCGAACTCGCCTCGTCCCGCGAACGCATCGCGGACCAGCCGCAGCGCCTCGCCCTGGTCGGAGACGGCGCTGTTGATCTCACCAGAGGCGTGGTAACGCGAGTAGACCTCCACGACCTCCGACAGCGGCCGGTCCTGCCCGCCCAGCGCGGCGAGCACATGCATGGCCGCCAGCATGCCGGAGTCGGCGAACCAGAAGTCACGGAAGTAGTAGTGGGCCGAGTGCTCGCCGCCGAAGACCGCGCCCGTGCGGGCCATCTCGGCCTTGATGAAGGAGTGCCCGACCCGCGTCCGCACCGGAACGCCGCCGTGCTCGCGGACGATCTCGGGCACTCCGAGCGAGGTGATCAGATTGTGGATGATCGTCGCGCCCGGGTATTTGGCCAGCTCGCGCACGGCGACCAGCGCCGTGACGGCGGACGGCGAGACCGACTCGCCCCGCTCGTCGATCACCCAGCACCGATCGGCGTCCCCGTCGAACGCCAGCCCGATGTCCGCCCCGCTCTCCACCACGGCCCGCTGCAGATCCACCAGGTTCTGTGGCTCCAGCGGGTTGGCCTCGTGGTTGGGGAAGTCGCCGTCCAGCTCGAAGTAGAGCGGCACCAGCTCGATCGGCAACCCCTCGAACACGGCCGGCACGGTGTATCCCCCCATGCCGTTGCCCGCATCCACCACGACCTTGAGCGGCCGGACATCCGCGAGATCGACGAGCGTGCGCAGATGATGGGCGTATCCGCTGAGCAGGTCCTTCTCGATCAGCGACCCGGTGGGCGTGGCGGTCACGCCGACCAGCTCGGCCGCCCGGTCGCGGATCTCGGTGAGTCCTGTGTCGCCCCCGATCGGCACCGCGCCGGACCTGCACATCTTCATGCCGTTGTAGCGGGCCGGGTTGTGGCTGGCGGTGAACATCACGCCCGGCAGCCCCAGGCTGCCGCTGGCGTAATAGAGCAGATCGGTCGAGCCCAGCCCAGCGTCCACGACGTCCGCGCGACGCGAACGGGCTCCCCGGATGAAGGCATCGGCCAGCGGCCGGGACGACTCCCGCATGTCGTGCGCGACCACGACCGACTCGGCCCCTGTCACCTCGACGAAGGCCGCCCCCACGGCCTCGGCGGTCGGCTCGTCGAGCTCGTCGGGCACCACCCCGCGAACATCGTACGCTTTGAAGATCTTGGCGAGGTCGCCCACTCTCCAGCTCCGCCCTTAGGTCGTTTCCTCTGTAAAAGGAGCCTACCGGTCGCGGTGCTGCTGGGCCGACCTCAGAACGCGCAGGTGCCCTCGGCGGCCGACCTCGACCCCCTGCCCGACCGGTTCGCCGCCACCGGACGACGTGGGCCGGGCGGCCTCCCTGACCGCGTTGGCCAGCGCCTCCAGATCGTCGGAGCTGGGCGAGGCGCCGTCCGTCGGCAGCCGCACCACCTCCCAGCCGCGGGGGGCGGTCAGCCGCTCGGCGTGTTCGGCGCACAGGTCGTAACAGTGTGGCTCCGCGTACGTCGCCAGGGGGCCGAGAACAGCGGTCGAGTCGGCGTATACGTACGTGAGCGTGAAGACGGCAGGCTGGCTGCAGGCGGTGCGGGAACAGCGGCGGACGGGGCTCACGGAGGGACCGTATCTGGTAAGAGTGCGAGGCGCCACTACCTGAGCGCTCTTAACGAGCGTGTCGCCACAATTCGGACACCTGTCGCAGCCTTTCCACCTACATGCCCCGATGACCCCACCGCCCACCACCTGGCCGTATCCGCGATCACCCTCGACATGCGCCCCCACAAAAGGATCACTTCGCGGTCACCCTGACACCGCCGGCACCACGGGGCCACCGGCGGCACAACGATCAGATGACGATCACCCACCGAATCGGCGCCGCCACCCTGAGAACTGGAGTGGCGTCCCCTTAGACTTTCCCCTGTGACTCCGAAGCGCGGTCCCAGACGGCGCGATCGCCACGGTCGCGGCCTCCGCGGCCCGCTCGCACCCTCCCACGTCCCCATGGCCAAGTCCCGCAGCGAACGCTTCGACGACCTCGTCCTCGACGCTGTCGACCGCCTCCGGCCCCGCTGGGAGCGGCAACTGTCGGCCGTGGAGTTTGCCGTGGAGGAAGTGCCGCCGCTGAGCGAACTGGACGACGGCCCGCGCCTGACCTCGGACCCGATCCCGTTCGGCCGCGCCGACGCGGCCACCGGCCAGAACCCGGCATCGGTGGTGGTCTACAGGCGACCTTTGGAGGCCCGGGCACGGGACCGGGACACGCTGGGCGCTCTGGTGCATGACACGGTGGTGGAACAGGTCGCCACCCTGCTCGGCCTCTCCCCGGAAACCGTGGACCCGGGCTACGACGACCGCCGCTGACCACCGGCGCCCAGGCCCAGGTTCCAGGAAAACTGGTCCTCCCCATTAGGGCGCGCTACGCGCGATGAAAGCTCGGGCAGCGCCCTGTGGGGGCAAGCCCCCACACTCCCGGGCGAGGGGCCTCCCGGCCCCTCGCGCTCCGCGGCCCTGGCCATGACGCCCATCGAATGAATCGATCACCATCGGGATCAGCGCTGACCCAATGACCAGACCGCCGCCGAGTCCTGCCGAAGCCCACGAACGGCACCCGCAAACTCGATGACAGACGAAACAAACGCAAGCAGCGTGGACCCTTCATAGACACCCGGCGAAGCGGCCTTCAGGACGATCACGGTGTAGACACGCCCGGCGATGAATTCTGCGGGCTCGACAAGTCCAACCACGTGACGCGAACGACAGGAGGCCCGACATGGGTGAGCGAGTGAGCACCGCGATCACCGGCATCAGGACCGTAGCCGTCCCCGTCACCGACCAGGACCGTGCCGTCGAGTTCTACGTCGGCACGCTGGGCCTGGAGAAGCTCCTGGACGCCCCTATCGAGCAACTCGGCGGACGATGGATCGAGGTCGCGCCTCCGGGATCGACGACCTCGATCGCGCTCGTTCCCGCGCCCTCGAACGCGCCCACCGGCGCCGAGACCGGCATCCGCCTCACGACCGCGGACGCCGCGTCCCTGCACAAGGAGCTCGTGGAGCGTGGGGTCGACGTGGACGATCTGCTGCTCTGGGAAGGCGTGCCACCGATGTTCGCCTTCCGCGACCCGGACGGCAACGGTCTCGTGATCGTCGAATAGCGGAAAGGGGCCTCACCATGGCGACCAATCTCGACAAGGAATTCACCGCGACACTGCTGAAGAGCCCGAGCAAGGGCGGCTGGACGTATGTGGTGATGCCGGGCTCGGCCGAGTTCTTCGGGACACGCGGGCTGGTCAAGGTCCGGGGGACCATTGACGGTCACCCGTTCCGCAGCTCGTTCATGGCTCTCGGTGACGGCACGCACAAGCTGCCCGTGAAGGACGATCTCCGCAAGCTCCTCGGGAAGGAAGCGGGCGACACCGTGACCGTTCACCTGGAGGAACGCATCAAATAGGAGCGCTTCCCTCAACAGATCCTCAACAAGGGCTCAACCGGCGCCGCCCTACCGTCCTCTCATCGGAAGCATCCGATGGATCCGGCAAGAGAGGAACGGGAATATGACCGGCAACATCCGCAAGTCGCTCGCCGTTGTGACCATGGCCGGCGCCGCCGCCCTGGGCGCGCTCGTCACGGCCCCGGCCCAGGCCGAGGCCGCGTCCCTGGGCACCGCCGCACAGACCTGGTCCGCGCAGGCCTCGTCCGCGCAGGCCTCGTCCGGACTGCCCAACTGCGTCCGCGTCTGGCAGAAGTCAGGCTGGGTCACCAAGAGGGGCTACGCCTACAACGGCTGCCGCTACAACGTCCGCATGAAGATCATCTGGGCTCGGGAGATGGACGGGCCGTGCAGCACGGTGGCGCCGGGCCAGACGATCAGCAGCAAGCGCGGGCGCGGCCCCGCCTCCTTCGACGGCGCCAGGGCCTGCTGAGCCTCACACCCTCCGACACGGCGAGCACACGCAGCCGGGCCAGTTAGACGGGAGCCTGTGCCCGGCTGCGCTCGTGGATAACACGTCGGCGTTCGCACAGCGACCGCCCTGAAAGCGACGCGACCTCGCCCGCCGCCCCCGACCGCCATGAAAACAAGTTGCAGGATGCGTCCGGCACAGAAAAGATTTCGGCATGATCCGGGTCGAGGGGTTAACCAAGGTCTTCCGCCGCCCGCGCACCTTCTCCGGACCCTTCGGAGCCCTCCGCACGCTCGTCACCCGCCAGCACGAGGAGACCACCGCCGTCGACGATGTCACCTTCGAGATCGACGAGGGGGAGGTCGTCGGCTACCTCGGGCCGAACGGCGCCGGCAAGTCCACCACCATCAAGATCCTGACCGGCATCCTCACGCCGACGAGCGGCACCGTGGAGGTCAACGGCCTGGTGCCCTGGCGTGACCGCTCGGCCAACGCGCGCAACGTCGGCGTGGTCTTCGGCCAGCGCAGCCAGCTGTGGTGGGACCTGCCGCTGATCGAGTCCTTGCGGCTGGTGGGCGCCCTCTACGACGTCCCGGCTCCGCGCTTCGAGACGTCGCTCAAGAAGCTGCGCGACCTGCTCGGGCTCGACGGCTTCCTCGACACCCCGGTACGCCAGCTGAGCCTCGGCCAGCGCATGCGCGGTGACCTGGCCGCGGCCGTGCTGTACGAGCCGCCGCTCCTCTACCTCGACGAGCCCACCGTCGGGTTGGACGTGCTGGCCAAGGAGGCGGTGCGTGAGTTCATCATGGAGACCAATCGCATCGGGCGCACGACCGTCATCCTGACCACGCACGATCTGGCCGATGTCGAGGCGCTGTGCAAGCGGATCGTCCTCATCGACCAGGGCAGGGTGCTCTTCGACGGCGCCATCGACGCCCTGGTCGACCAGCCCCGGCGGCTGGTGGTCCTGCTGGACGCCGAGCCGGAGGAGGTACGCGGCGTATCGCGGGACCTCGAGGGGCGCTACGTCTTCGAGATCCGCGACGACCTGCCGGGCCTGATCGCCTCGATAGCCGCCGAACACACCATCCGCGACATGTCGATCGAGGAACCGGCCCTGGAGAGCGTGATCAAGGGGATCTACACCCGATGACGCGCATCGGCTTCCGCCTCGCCCTCGCCTACCGCAGCAACATCATCATGACCTGCGTGGCACTGGTCGCCCAGGTCTTCCTGTTGCGCATGATCTGGACCTCGGTGTACGGCTCGCGCCCCGTGGCCGCCGGGCTCACACTGGAGGCGCTGCTCGCATACCTGGCTCTGGCCAACTTGCAAGCCTTCGCCACCCACACCATCGTCTCCAGCACCATCCACCACCGCATCCGTACCGGCATGGTCTTCTTCGACCTGGCCCGGCCGGTCGGCTACCTGAGGCAGATGGCCGCCTTCCAGGTCGGAAACACCTTGGGTGGGCTGCTGCTGCTCGCGCCGGTCATCCCGGTGGTCCTGCTGGTCGGCTCGATCACCGTGCCGGTCAACGGCGCGGGCTATGTGATCACACTGGTGCTCGGGTACGTGATCGCCGTGCAGCTGGCGCTGCTGATCAGCCTGATCGGCTTCTGGACCATGGAAACCGGGGCCATCTCGCTGCTCTACCGGCTCGTCAGCCAGTTCTTCGCCGGGACGATGGTGCCGCTCGCCTTCTTCCCCGGCGTCCTGGGCGTGGTGGCCGAGGTCTTGCCCTTCAAGTACATGGGGTACGTTCCCGCGGCGATCTACGTCGGGCACATTTCCGATATTTCAGGTCCTGTTGTGATTGAGCTCGCCTGGATCGCGGGACTGTGGGGCCTGCTCGTCCTCACCTGGTCCCGCGCCCATCGAAAGGTGGTGATCCAGGGTGGCTGAGGTCCTCCGCACCCTACGCCTGTACGTACTGCTCCAGCGCGCCTCCGCCCGCGGCGCCATGCAGTACCGCCTCAACACCGTGATCGGCATCATCAGCGGCGCGATCTGGCAGGGCACCGGGTTCGCCTTCATCTGGGTGGTGATGCACACCTTCCCGTCGCTGGCGGGCTGGGGACTGGCGGAGATCGCCTTCCTGTACGGCCTGCGCCTGACCGCCCACGCCCTGGCGATGATCCCGCTGATCAGCGTGAACGACATCCAATGGGTGGTACGCAACGGAGAGTTCGACCGTTTCCTCCTCCGCCCGCTCAATCCCCTCGTGCAGGTCATGGGCAACCGCATGGGCATCAGCCAGTTCGGCGACCTGCTCGTGGGCGTCACGCTGCTCACCGTCGCCGGCCAGAGTGCCCACGTGCAGTGGAACGCCGGGGTGATCGCCTTCTGCTTCGTGGCGGTCGTGGGCGGTGCCCTCATCGAGGCTGCTTTCTTCCTCGCGCTCTGCTCGTTGTCGCTGCGCATGATCGACACCTTCGCCCTGCGCGTCTTCGTCGACGACGTCTTCAGCAAGTTCGGCTCGTACCCGATGAAGATCTTCGGCGGCGTGGTCGAGTGGCTGCTCACCTTCGTGCTGCCGGTCGCCTTCGTGGCCTACGTGCCGGCGAGCGTCGTACTGGACAAGCTCGACAATCCCTGGGCCTTGGCGACCCCGCTGCTGGGCGTGGTGCTGATCGCGCTGGCGTACCTCATCTGGCGGCGTCAGCTCGATCATTACCAGAGCGTCGGGCATTGAGCCCGGAAGCAGTTCCCCGACGTCACGCTCTCGATCGATCTCGACCGGGGCGAGCGCACCAGGCACCACATAGGAGTCGGAGTCGGGAAAATCCATGCCGGCCCACCCCTCCCATTCAGCGACGGAACCCGTCATGACCATGGAGCGCTCTGCCGGGCACAACATCCGGGCGCCCAGCCTGTGGTGAGCTCGCAGCCATGGGTCCAGCGGGGCACCGTCCGGCCGGGTCCAGGTCATGAAGCACCCCATCGGCGTCAACGGGTAACGTTGCCTTGAGCGTCGGGCGGACCGGCGCGATCACCCGCGTCAGCCCAGCCTGCGCACCGAAGTCGGCGAGCCGCCCCAGCACGTGCCCGGCCAGCCCTCGTCCCCGCAGGTCCCGGCGGACCTGGGCCGCGGCGATGACCTGAGTGTCGGCTCCCCTGCCCTTCTCGTGCGGCTTGACCACCTGCCTCAATGCATCGTCGTAACCGCCGGGCAGGTTTTCGATCGTGCCGTCCCACCGCACCGGGACGCCCCACCCGCCGGCCACGATCCGGTCATCGCCGTCTACGAGCAGGAGGCTCAGGTCCTTGAAGAACTCCCGCACCCGCTCCAAGTACTGATCGGCCACGGGGTGGTGGAAAATGAACTCGGGCCAGTCGGCGCCGAAGATGTGATCGGCCTGCTGGTGCAGATCGGGGCGTTCAGCAAAGACGACGGCTCGGATGTCCACGCTCATCATCCTTCGTCGGCGGGAAGGGCGAAGAGCCGGACGTGCATGGGCCGCGCGTCCGGCGGGGCCTCCTCCGCGGATCGGTTGTATTTCATCAGCAGGGCGATGTAGGTCTCGAAGAACGCCTCGAACTCCGCCTTCGTCATGCGGGCGAGACCCCGCGACGCCTTGGCCCACTCGGGGTCGCGCCAATAAGCCTCGGGGAAGCTCTCGAACAGCTGCCGGTCCTCCTCCATACCGATCCGGTGGAACTCGGCCAGCACCGGACGGTCCTCTGGGGCGAGCTGGTCCGGGGTCGGCAGGCGTATGTCCCGGGGCTCTGTGGCGTGGCGCCACCAGCGCTCCCGGCCGGTGGATCGTTCAGGGATCTCCTCGATGAAGCCGTACTTCTCGAGTTGGCGCAGGTGATAGCTGGTCGTGCCGGTCTTCGCGCCGAGCAGCTCGCCGAGCGTGGTCGACGTGGCGGGACCGTGAATGCTGAGGTGGCGCAGCATGGACTGCCGCATGGGATGGGCCAGCGCCTTCAGCTTCGCGGGGTCATCGAGGATGAACCGCTCCTCATCCGTCATGAGGATCAGCCTAGTCCCGCAGAACGATATCTGCAGAGGGCCCTTTGCCGAGAAGTCTCTGCAGACTAGCTTCGGCAGTATGACACGAATCCTTTGTGCGGCCGGCATCGCCCTCTGCCTGCTGACCGCCGCCCCCGTTCGCACTTCCGAGACCGGTCCCGCGCCTTCGCCGCCGATCGCCGTACCGCCCGACCTGAAAGCGTCGGACGTGAGCTTTCCCGGCAGTGGAGGCCTCACGATGCAGGGCACAGTCATCTCACCCTCCACAGCCGAGCCGCCACGCCGCCCCGGGCTCGTCCTGGTGACGGGAGCGGGGCCAGGCTCACCGCGCACGCGACACCTGACGGAGGCCGTCGAGTTCGCCCGCCAGGGCATGTCCGTGCTGATCTACGACAAACGATCCGTGGGTTACTCACTCTTCCATAGGTCCTACGCGCAACTCGCCGACGACGCGCTCGGCGCCGTGGCCGCGTTACGCTCACAGCCCGGGGTCGACCCCGGAAGGGTCGGATTATGGGGGCAGAGCGAGGGAGGCTGGGTGGTCCCCATCGCGGCCACCCGCTCGAAGAACGTCGCCTTCGTCGTGCTTGTCGGTGCGAACAGCCTGCCACCGCTGCGGCAGCAGACCTGGGCGGTGAAGGCGGGGCTGCGCCGGGCCGGTGTCAGGGGCTCGCTGGTCGACCGTGCCGAGCTCAACATGTATCGGATGCTCGACAGCCTCGGGATGTTCCCGGAGGCTCATTACGACCCGCGTCCGACCATTGCCGCCGTACGCCTGCCGGTGCTCGCCATCTGGGGCACCCACGACCTGCTGACGCCGCCCGTCGAGAGCCCGCCGGGATTCGTCGCCGCCTTGGAGAAGGGCGGCAACAGGCGCTACACGATCCGCTTCTTCGGCAACGCCGAGCACTCCGCCTTCAAGACCCTTGACGGCGGCGTCACCCGGTTGGAGGAGCTCGCGCCCGGCTACGCCGACCTGGTCGGCTCCTGGGTGGGCGATGTGGTGGCGGGCAGAGCGCCCCTCGCGCGGACGTCGGGGCCGACGCCCGTACAGGAATCGCCGACCGTGCCGGTCCATCGTTCCGCCTGGTGGGAGTCGGCGGTGGTCCAGCTCGCGGCGCTGGCGCTGTTCGTGGTCGCGTTCGGCGCCTATCCCGTGGTGGCGCTGGTGCGGCGGGTTCGCGGTCGCTCCCAGGCCCCGGTATCGAGGGCCGCGCGGTTGCTCAGCGCCGGCGGGCTCGTGGTGGTGCCCGGTCTGTTCGTCTACGTGATGTATCTGCTGATGAGCGGTGGTGAGATGGCATTTCCCGGGCCGGTCGTGGCGGGGCGTCCGCTGATCTGGCTCGCGCTGCAGGGCTTGGCGGTGGCTTGCATGGTCGCAACGGTCGTCACTGCACTCTCCTGGCGCCGCGCCCGCCTCACCGTGGCCCGTGGTGAGAACGTACGACTCGGCCTGCTGCTCGCTGGAGGAACCGCGCTCATCCCGTGGGCTCTTTACTGGGGCCTGCTGCTTCCGTAAAGGGAAACACGATCAGTCACGCGGGCGCGCTGTCCGACCCTGTGCGGCCGCGACCCCGCGATCGTGGCTCACAAGATACCCGGGTCCCAATGGCTGGGACGCCCATCGTCACGCCCACCTCGAGCAGGCGCCTGCGGTCGAGCCAGTCGCGCAGCTTCGGGCCGAGCACGGCCGCCTTGGGATCGTGCGCGGCCGCGGTGAGCAGGGCCTCCAGGGCATGCCTGTCGGGAGCGCAGTCGTCGTGGAGCAGCCAGATCCACTCGTCGGGCCCGCGCGAGGGCATCCTGTCGAGCGCCTCGGCGACGGACTCGGCGAACGCGGTCGACCGCGGCAGGGAGATCACATTGCCGCTGCCGAGTGTCTGGGCGAGCAGGTCGGCAGAGCCGTCCCTGCTGCCGTTGTCGACGCCGGCCACGCGGTCGGGCCTGCGGCTCTGGGCGGCCAGAGCCCGCAGCGTGTCGCCGAGCCAACGTGCGCCGTCGTGGGCGACGACGATCACGGTGACGTAGGGACGAGACATCGGTGGGTGACTCCTGGGGGGATGATCAGGCGCGCCCACCCTACAGGCGAAAGCAGGTCAGGAGGTGCGAAAGGGGTCACGCGGCTGTGCCGCGTGACCCCTTCTATGACTAAACGGCCTGGCGCTTGATCCGTCTGCGCTCCCGCTCGGACAGCCCACCCCAGATGCCGAACCGCTCATCGTGCTCGAGTGCGTATTCAAGACACTCGGCACGGACCTCGCACGATCGGCAGACCTTCTTGGCCTCTCTCGTGGAGCCGCCCTTCTCCGGGAAGAACGCCTCCGGATCGGTCTGCGCGCACAACGCGCGCTCCTGCCAGCCGAGTTCTTCAGCGTCAAGCTGATCCTGTGCGATGACCGGATCGGTCACTGCACACCTCCCTGCCGCCCGCCCGCAATGGAGCCCCCCATGGACGCCTTCCTTATTACCCACCCATCGGAAGGCGTAACAACATGGTTGTAATTACACGCGCGTGCCGTAGCTGACGTCAAGCGGCATGCATGTATCCGGGGAAAGACCAGACCTCGCCCCGGTGTGCTTGGCATGTGATGTTCTCGCCCGGCCCACCCCATCCGCTCAATGGTTTCGGTCAGACTCGTTCAACCTGTCAGCGGTCCGAACCGTATCAGGGCGGGATAGACGCCCGCCCGCGACGCACCCTCTCTCTAGTCGTTCATTGCCGGTCCGTTACCTGCGTGGCTCGTTGGGGGTGTATATGGCGGTCGGGTCGATGGGGTCGTCCCCCGGGCGGCCGCCGAGGGCGTCTCCCCGGTAGGCCGACGGGTCGATCCGCATCGTCGATTCCCCCTGGTCCTGCCTGCCGGCCGGCGCCTGGTGGGTCGGCTGATAGGGGTGCGGCTCGTACGCGCCCTGCTGGGGTTCGTACGCGCCCGGCTGCTGGGGTTGCTGCGGGTGGCCGAACGGCCCGGGCTGGCCGGCGTAGTCCGGCACGCGCAGGTCGGGCGTGGTGCCGGCGGTCGCCTGGTACGTCTCCGCCTGCTGGTAGGCGTCCATGAGCTGCTGGGAGCGCGGGTCCACGGGCGGGTCGGGCTCTTGGTAGGCGTTCGGGGTGGCGTACTCGGCGCCCGAATAGCCGGTGAACGGGGTTCCGCCCTGCTGCTGCGGCTGGTCGAACGCGCTCTGCCCCTGGTACGGCGGCTGGAACGGGGCGTTGTTCGGCGAGGTGTCGCCCGTCGGGTAGGAGGGCTGGTCGGCGGGGGTGGAGAACGCGTCCGGCGGCGCGTACGGGTTCTGGTGGTCCGCGGGCGGCGCGTAGGGGTCGTTGGCCGGGGGCGGCGCGTACGGGTTGGGGCTCGGCGGGCCGTAGAGGTTCGGCTGACTGTCCGCGGGGACGTACGGGGCGGGCTGGTACTCGGCGGCCGGGGTGTTGTACTCCTGGGCCGGCGGGGTGGCGTACTCCTGGGCGGGGCGATCGACGCTCGGCGCCGTGTCGGAGGACGTGTAGGCGGCCTGCCCGAAGGCGGAATCCTGCCCGAAGCCGTTGTTCTGCCCGAAGCCGGCGTTCTGTCCGAACGAAGCGTCCTGCCCGAAGCCCTGCGGCGGCTGCTGGTCGGACGGCGCCGGCGGGAGCGCGGCCCTGACCGGCTGATACGCGTCCGGCTGCGGCGCGCCGTAACCGGGCTCGGCGTGCTGGTTGGGCGCGACGGGCTGGTTGGGATGCACGGGCTGGGCGTCGGCGGCGGGCGGCGCGTAAGCGGACTGCTCGGGCGGCAGGCCGCCACCGAAGCTCGGCGGCTGCTGCCCGTAGCCGGGCTGCTGACCCGACGGCGGCTGCTGGCCGAAGTCAGGCTGCTGACCTGGCGGCTGCTGACCATAGTCAGGCTGCTGACCTGACGGCGGCTGCTGACCATAGCCGGGCTGGGGCTGCCCGTAGCCCGGCTGCTGGGCTGACGGAGGCTGCTGACCGTAGCCGGACTCCGACGGCGGCTGCTGACCGTAGGCGGGCTGCTGGCCGAAGGCGGCAGGCGCCTGCTCCGGCTGACCGTAGCCGGGCTGCTGCCCGGCCGGGGGCTGGCCCGTCTGCGGCTGCTGACCGTAGCCGGGCTGCTGGCCGTAGGCGGCGGGAGGCTGCTGACCATAGCCGGGCTGGGGCTGCCCGTAGGCGGCGGCGGGATCCTGCGGCCCGCCCGCGAACGGCGGCTGCTGGCCGAACTGGGGGTGGTGGTAGACCTGCGCGGCCGGACGCTCCGGCAGGACCTGCGGGATCAAATACACCAGCGCGATGGCGGTCAACGCCAGCTGGGGCACGCCCAAGAGCACGAACTCCACGACGTCGCGGACCCCGTCCCCGGCGAACAGGCCCAGCAGCAACGCCAGCATGCCGAACACCGACGCCAGGAGCAGCCCGGCCGCCGCCCCGTACATGATCGGCTTGGCCTTGGGCGACGGCTGGCCGACCTTGGTCACCAGTAGCACCGCACCCAGCAGCAACGCCGCGACCACCGGACTCGTCACGTCGAAGAAGTTCGCGGCCGCGCGGCCCGTGAAGGTCGAGGCGGACGACGAGCCGATCAGGATGTGACCGATCGCCAGCAGCACGTTGATCAACCCGGTGACGAGCATGACCCAGGCGGCCGGCTCCTTCAGCCGGGCGACGTCAAGTTTGCTCACAAATACCCCCAACGGACCCTTTAGCCCGAAGGGAGTTTGCCACATCGTCAAGTCCGGCGATGGGAGTCCCAGGAACCCCTTTCATCTCAATTCGGCCTATACCAGCAAGTAGGGCACTCGAAAGTGGGGAAGACCACTCCCCCGGCGGGCTTGTCAGAGGCCGGTGACAGACTGGGCCGCATGCACATCGTGTCACTCGCCGGCGGCATCGGCGGCGCCCGTTTCCTCCGTGGTCTGCGCGCGACCGAGCCAGACGCCACGATCACCGTCATCGGCAACACGGGTGACGACATCACCCTGTTCGGCCTGCGGGTCTGCCCCGACCTCGACACCGTGATGTACACCCTGGGCAACGGCATCGACGAGGAGCAGGGCTGGGGCCGGGCCAAGGAGTCCCACGTGGTCAAGGAGGAACTGGCCGCGTACGGGATGGAGCCGCAGTGGTTCGGGCTCGGCGACCGCGACTTCGCCACCCACATCGTCCGCTCGCAGATGCTCGCGGCAGGCTACCCGCTCTCGCAGATCACCGAGGCGCTGTGCGCGCGCTGGCAGCCGGGCGTGCGGCTGCTGCCGATGAGCGACGACCGCTGCGAGACGCACGTGGTGATCGAGGACGAGCACGGCAAACGCGCCATCCACTTCCAGGAGTGGTGGGTACGCCTGCGCGCCTCCGTCCCCGCCCAATCGTTCGCGCTGGTGGGGGCGGACACCGCCAAGCCGGCGCCGGGCGTTCTTGAGGCCGTCGAGGAGGCTGACGTGGTCATCCTGCCGCCGTCCAACCCCGTCGTCAGCATCGGCACGATCCTCCAGATCCCGGGCATCCGCGACGCCCTGACCCCCAAGACCGTGGTCGGCGTGTCGCCGATCATCGGCGGAGCTCCGGTGCGCGGCATGGCCGACGCCTGCCTGACGGCCATCGGAGTGGAGACGACCGCACAGGCCGTCCTGGAGCTCTACGGCCCGGATCTGATCGACGGCTGGCTGGTGGCCGAGGAGGACGAGGGGGTCGCGCTCGACGGCGTGCGGGTCGTCGCCCGCCCGATCCTCATGCACGACGCCGAGGCTGCGGCGGATATCGCGCGCACGGCCCTCGACCTGGCCCTGGAGCTCACCCGATGACGATCGCAGGACCCCACCGCGTCGAAGTGATCGCCGTCGAGGGCGTCGGCGAGGTGCGCCCGGGAGACGACATCGCGGCCCTGCTCAAGGACGCCGGCATCCAGGACGGCGACATCGTGGTCGTCACCTCCAAGATCGTGAGCAAGGCCGAGGGCCGGATCCGCCGGGCGCCCGACCGGATCCAGGCGATCGAGGACGAGACCGAGCGGGTGGTCGCCAGGCGCGGCGACACCGTGATCTCCCAGACCCGCCACGGCTTCGTCATGGCCGCCGCCGGAGTCGACGCCTCCAACACCGACCCGGGCACCGTGCTGCTCCTCCCCGAGGATCCCGACGCCTCCGCCGGCCGCATCAGGGCGGGCCTGGCCGCCGTCCGGGTCGGCGTGATCGTCTCCGACACCTTCGGCCGGCCGTGGCGCAACGGGCTCACCGACGTGGCGATCGGGGTGGCCGGCCTGCGGCCGCTGGACGACTTCCGCGGCACGTCGGACGCGTACGGCAACCAGCTCAGCGCCACCGTCACGGCGCTGGCCGACGAGATCGCGGGCGCGGCCGAGCTGGTGAAGGGCAAGCTCGCGGGCGTGCCCGTGGCGATCGTCCGCGGGCTGTCCCACCTCGTCACGGACGACGACGGACCTGGGGTGCGGCCGCTGGTGCGGGCGGCCGACGACGACCTGTTCCGCTACGGGTCGCGGGATGTCGTGTTCGCGCGCCGTACGATCAGGGAGTTCTCCGACCGGCCCGTCGATCCCGAGGCGGTGCGCAGGGCGGTGGCGGCGGGCATCGCCGCGCCGGCGCCGCATCACACGACTCCGTGGCGGTTCGTGCTGGTCGAGTCGCCGGAGACGCGGACGAAGCTGCTCGACGCGATGCGCGAGGCGTGGATCGAGGACCTGCGCGGGGACGGGTTCGGCGAGCAGTCGATCGCCAAGCGGATCAGGCGGGGCGACGTGCTGCGTAACGCGCCCTACCTGGTGGTGCCGTGCCTGGTGATGGAGGGGTCGCACACATACCGCGACGCGCGGCGCAACGCGTCCGAGCGGGAGATGTTCGTGGTGGCGACGGGCGCCGGGGTGGAAAACTTCCTGATCCAGCTCGCCGTCGAAGGACTCGGCTCGGCGTGGGTGTCGTCCACGATGTTCTGCCGCCCTGTCGTCCGCGCGGTGCTCGACCTGCCGGACTCGTGGGACCCGATGGGGTGCGTGGCCGTGGGCCACGCGGCGGCCCCGCCAGCGGATCGCGCGCCTCGCGATCCCGCGGATTTCATCGTCACACGCTGACCGGCTCCGCAACTCCAGTAAACAAGCCATTTACCCTTAAGAAAGTTTCCTTTACATTTGGGCCATCCCCCCATGTAAAGGAGCGACTTTCATGCGAAGGATGCTCACGTTAGCCGCCGTGGTGGTGATCGCCGTCGCCACCACGGTCTTCAACACGACCCCGGCGTTCGCGCACGGGTACGTCAACTCGCCGCCGAGCCGGCAGGCCAACTGCGCCCAGGGCAGGGTGCCCAACTGCGGCAACATCATCTACGAGCCGCAGAGCGTGGAGGGGCCGAAGGGGCTGCGTAGCTGCCACGCCAACCTGCCGCAGTTCGCCCAGCTGAGCGACGAGAGCAAGCCGTGGCCGGTCGCGTCGGTGGGCAGCAGGGTGACCTTCACCTGGACGTTCACCGCCAGGCACGCCACGCTCAACTACGAGTACTACATCGGCAACACCAGGGTGGCGGTGTTCAGCGGCAACAACCAGCAGCCACCGGCGACGGTCTCGCACACGGTCAACCTGTCCGGATACTCCGGCCGCCAGAAGGTCCTGGCGATCTGGAACATCTCCGACACCGCCAACGCCTTCTACTCCTGCATCGACCTGCAGATCGGTGGTGGCGGCAACCCCAACCCGACGCCCACCCCGACCGCCACCCCGACCCGCACGCCCACCCCGACGCCCACGCCGACCACCAGCCCTTCGGGCACGTGGCGGGCCGGGGTCGCCTACGCGGTCGGCAGCACGGTGACGTACAACGGCGTGAGCTACCGGTGCATTCAGGCGCACACCTCACTCGCCGGCTGGGAACCCCCGAACGTCCCGGCCCTGTGGCAACGGCTCTGACCCGCTGACGCCAAAGGGGGCGCTCCAGGCGCCCCCTTTTCGCGTGACACGGCCGAAGGACGCCCTCGGGCTCAGGCGGTCGGCTTGCACGTGGGGTGGCAGAGACGCCGCGCAAGGGCTGCGAGGAACACGTCGATGATCTCTCCCGGCTCCTGCGCCACATGCAGCGACCCGTTGGTGGCCGCCGCGATCTGCCCCAGACCGCCGCGATCCACATCCGTCCCGAAGGCGATGATGACGATCTGCACGGGCCGATCCGGCTTCCAATCGCGCCGCAGCACCTCGAGGAGCTGCGTCAAGCGAGTGCCCTTGCCATCGTCCTTGCCTGCCGTGATCACCAGGAGCGTGTTGTTCATGTCCTCCCGGTACTCCCCGGCGACCTCCCGGAACCCGCTGAGAATCGAGTCGTACAACGAGCTGTCCCGCTCTGGATGGGCGGTGATCGTGGTGGTCATCTCACCCAGGCGGCTCCTGCGGATCACCTGGCCGCTCTCCGGCTCGTTGATCGGCCCGAGCCCGACGCGCTCCCGGTAGCTCTTGATCTGCCCCAGGCCGTCCGCGAACTCCCACAACCCCATGTGCGTGGAATCAGGGAAGAGCTGCAGCCCGATCTTGGCCGCGTCCAGTGCCACCCTGACCCGGGTGCTGCCCTTCAGCGGCTCGGCCATGTGCTTGGAGGTGTCGGCCAGAACGAGGATGTTGGTCGGCGGGGCCAGTCTGCTCCAGGCCCGCAGCGCCTCGTCGATGTCCTGTGGCGACACCGACGACCTGGTCTTCGGGGCGGCCGGCGGAATCTGCGGCCCCGGCGAGATCGGCCCCTGGTTGCCGTCGCCCGACCTGAACCCCGCCCGCCGCACGATCTCCTGCGCCTGCGGCCCCCTCAACCATTCGGCGAACGCGGTGGACGCCTCGGCCACCGTGGGGTCGGTGGCGGTCACGACGTACGGGTAGTCGAGGTTGATCGTGCCCTCGCGCGGGTGCAGCGCGACGACCGGGTCCGCGGACGGGCGCAGGTTGTGGTTCCACACCGACTGCTCGGGCACGATGACCACCGGGCGTTGCCAGAAGGCGCGGTCGTCGACCGCATCCAGCATGCTGCGGTAGTCGGGAGCCGAGCCCGCCTGCGCCCACCGGACGAAGGCGGTGAGCGCCTTGTCCGCGTCCGACCCGGTGCCGACGACGTCCCTGGCGGCGGCCACGGTCGCGATGCCCGCCCCGGCCAGCGACGGGTCTGGCACGCGTACGACGTCGGGCTCGTTCGCGGTGGGCGTCAGCCGCCCGCGCACGGTCGAAGGGAAGACCATCCGCCAGTTCATCTCGGTCTTGCCCACGGCGAAACGTTGCGCCAGCGACGAGCGGGTGGCGAACACCAGCGGCGAGGTCGCCACCACGCTCTCGCCCGCCGGTAACGCGCTCGCGCCCTGCTGGCGCGCCAGCCTGATCCAGGCCGAGGAGTCGGCGATCCAGCCGTCGGGGCGCTCGCGCAGCACGCCCGCCCGGTCGCCGATCAGCGTGCGCAGGACGGTGGCCGGAGGGTGCTCGGTCACCTGGACGAGCACGCACCGGCCGCCCACCGACGTCTTCGTGTCGTTGAACCGCCCCGCGGCCTCCATGACCGCGGGGGACACGTCGACCGCCGCGGCCACGCTGACCAGAACAGGCTCTCGTGTGGAGCACAGCGGGCCCACGCCGCCGAACACCACGAAGACGGCCGTGACGGCCACGGCCACGGCCGTGAGCCCGGCCAGCATGCCGCGCTGCAGCGCCTTCCTGCGTCGCTGCTCAGGGGACAGCGCGGCACGGTGTCGACCCAACCGCACGGTGAACCTCTCTCCAGGGGAGTGATGATTCTCCCAGCGACTCCCATAGCCGGGGCAAGCCGTTATTAGAACATGTTACAACTGAGCGATCGGCAACACCCGCCTGACGCTCTGGCAGACGCCGTCGCTCGCCGCGGACGCCTGCAGGCGCTCGGGGCTCGGGACGCCGTACTCGGTGGTGCGCTGCCTGACCGGCCTGCCGGTGACCTCCACCATCGCGCGCAGCTCGCTGATGGTCTTGTACGAGCCGTTCTCCGAGCCGGCCATCCTGCTGATCGTCTCCTCCATCAGCGTGCCGCCGAGGTCGTTCACGCCGCCCTGGAGCACCTGGCGGCACAGGTCGTCGCGGAGCTTCACCCACGAGCACTGGATGTTGTCGATCGCGCCGTGCAGCAGGATCCTGGCCAGCGCGTGCACTGCCCGGTTCTCGTGGCTCGTGGGGCCGGGGCGGGCGACGCCGGCCAGGTAGATGGGCGCACTGGTGTGCACGAACGGCAGCAGCACGAACTCCGAGAACCCGCCGGTCTCCTCCTGCAGGCGCCTGATCAGCTTGATGTGCCTGACCCAGTGCAGGCGGGTGTCGACGTGGCCGTACATCATGGTGGAGGTGGTCGGGATGCCGACCTTGTGCGCGGTCGTGATGACCTCGATCCACTCCTTCGTCGGGAGCTTGCCCTTGGTCAGCACCCAGCGCACGTCGTCGTCGAGGATCTCCGCCGCCGTCCCGGGAAGCGAGTCGACGCCCGCCTCCTTGGCCGCCTCCAGCCAATCCCGGATGGACATGTTCGTCCGGCTCGCGCCGTTGATCACCTCCATCGGCGAGAACGCGTGCACGTGCATGTCCGGGGTGCGCGCCTTCACGGCCCTGGCGATGTCGAAGTACGCGGTGCCGGGCAGGTCGGGGTGGATGCCGCCCTGCATGCACACCTCGGTCGCCCCTGCCTCCCATGCCTCCTGCGCCCGGTCGGCCACCTGGTCGAGGCTCAGCGTGTACGCGTCGGCGTCGGTGCGGCGTTGTGCGAAGGCGCAGAAGCGGCAGCCGGTGTAGCAGACGTTGGTGAAGTTGATGTTCCTGTTGACGACGTAGGTCACGTCGTCGCCCACGGTCTGCTTCCTGAGGGCGTCGGCAATGGCCGCCAGCTCGTCGAGCGCCTCCCCTTCCGCGCCGAGCAGCGCGACGGCCTCGTCGTCGGTCAGACCCGCCGGATCCGCCTCGGCCCGCCTGAGCGCCTGCCACACCTCCCCCGTGACCCCACCCGCCGGCACGGCAGGCGTCGACGCGGCCTCCAACGGCACGCCGCTCACCGCCGCCCCAGCACCCGCCGACACACCCTCCGCCCCCGCGGCACCCGCCGATGGGACATCACCGTCGCCACCGCGCACTCCAGGCGCCGGTCCTACTGCGTCGAGACGGTCACGCAGGGCGTCCCAGTCGCCGTACACGTGGTCGAAGTCGTCCCGCCGGTCCTGGGCGCGCCCCGACGTGTCCACCTCCACGTGCAGATCCACCCGCCCAGACGCGGCGAACCCGCCGTCGGGCTCCTGCCACGGCCGGCCCTCCAGCACGGCGTCCTCGCGGGCCAGCCCTGTCGCCGGGTCCGCCAAGGCGGCCACGTGGGCGGTCAGGCGCGGGTCCAGCCAGGGTTCCCCGGCCAGCACGTACTCCGGATAGATCGTCAGCCGTTCCCGCAGCCGGAACCCCGCCTCCCCCGTACGGGCGGCCAGTTCGTCGATCTGCGGCCACGGCCGTTCGGGGTTGACGTGGTCGGGGGTCAGCGGCGACACCCCGCCCCAGTCGTCGATCCCGGCCCGGATCATGAGCTCGTACTCGGAGTCCACCAGGTTCGGCGGCGCCTGGAGCCGGACGCGCGGGCCGAGGACGAGGCGGGCCACGGCGATGGTGGCGGCAAGCTCCTGCAGGTCGGCATCGGGCAACCCGCGCATGGCGGTGTCCGGCTTGGCGCGGAAGTTCTGGACGATGACCTCCTGGATCCCGCCGTACTCGCGGGCCACCCGCCGGATCGCGAAGATCGACTCGGCCCGGTCCTGGACGGTCTCCCCGATGCCGATCAGGATCCCCGTCGTGAACGGCACGTTGGTCCGCCCCGCGTCCTCCAGGACGCGCAGCCGCACCGCCGGGTCCTTGTCGGGCGAGCCGTAGTGCGGCTGCCCCTTCTCCTCGAACAGCCGCCGCGACGTCGTCTCCAGCATCATCCCCATGGACGGCGCGACGGGCTTCAGGCGCTGCAGGTCACGCCAGCTCAGCACCCCGGGGTTGAGGTGCGGCAACAGCCCGGTCTCCTCCAGCACCTTGATCGCCATGGCCCGCACGTACGACAACGTGTCGTCGTAGCCCTGCGCGTCGAGCCACTCGCGGGCCGGACGCCAGCGGTCCTCGGGCCGGTCCCCCAGCGTGAACAGTGCCTCCTTGCACCCCATCGCCGCCCCCTGCCGGGCGATCTCCAGCACCTCGTCGGGGCTCAGGTACGGCGACGGCAGCTTGTGCGGCGCGGTCGCGAACGTGCAGTATCCGCAACGGTCGCGGCACAACCTGGTCAGCGGGATGAACACCTTCCTGCTGTAGGTGATGATCCCGGTCCGGCCGGCCGCCTCCAGTCCGGCGTCGCGCACGCGGGAGGCGTGTTCCAGGAGTGAGTCGAGGTGGGGGCCACGGGCGTGCAGCAGTACGGTCGCCTCGGCGACGTCAAGGGTCTTGCCGTCGCGGGCACGGGCGAGCGCACGGCGGAGCGCGGAATCACTGACCAGATCCATAGAGGCACAGTACGACGGCCTGGGTTCGCCGCCCGCACCCAGGGGCGGGTCAAAGGATCAGGAGGTCAGAAGGATCTGTAGTCCCGGACGGACATCCGGGGCCCACGTGCGGGTGGACGCAGCCCCGAGAGCGTGATGAGCACCGTCGCGCGGTGCCGATGGCCCTGGTACGGCTCCAGCAGCCGCAACATCCCTGGATCGTCGGTCTTCTCCCCCGTCAGGGCATACCCCACGATCTTGGCCAGGTGGAAGTCGCCCACGCTCAGGGCGTCGGGATCGCCCAGGGCGCGCTGGCGTACTTCAGCGGACGTCCACACCCCGATCCCGGGCAGGGCCCGCAGCAGCCGGTCGAGCTCCTGCGTGGTCTTGGCCGCCTCCAGCTTGTCGGCGTGCCAGGCGGCGGTCGCGATGGTCCTGGCGCGTACGGCCTCGGCGCCCGAGCGGTGCCAGTGCCAGATCGGGATCTGCCGCCACACCGCCGCCTCGGGGATCACCCGCATGCCCTCGGGGGCGGGGCCGGGCGCGGGCTCACCGTAACGGCTGAGCAGCCACCGCCAGGCCCGCCACGCCTCCTGCCCGACGACCTTTTGCTCCAGCACGGCGGGTACGAGGGCCTCCATGACCCGTCCGGTCCGCCCGATTCGCACACCCGGATGTTTCCGGGCGACGTCCGCCAGGAGCTCATGCTTGACGACAAATCCGGAAATGTCGTCGTCAGCCCCGAGCAGCGCCGGCAACATCTCCAGCGCCCACTCCGCCCCCGGCCCCCACGCCTGCCCGTACACGCATCCGCCCTTGACGCTCACCCTGAGCGTGCACGGCCCGTCGGGCGTCCTGGAGGTGCGCCACACGGCCCCGTCGGGGGTCTGCCGCCAGGCGGGGTCGCCGCCGCCGCGCTTGTGCGGCGACAGCGCCAGCCCCACGTCCAGCGGCCCCTCGGGCGCCCACCTGCGCTCCATCACCGATCCAGTCTGCCCCACCCGCTCAAGCGTTCGGGCCGAGCGAGCGGGGCCCCGTCGGTCAAAGGGCGTCAGACGTCGCTGGAATAGCGCATCGCGCGCTCGGGCAGCTCGATCCCCGGCCAGATGCGCACGCCGTTCTGCAGCTCGTTGCCGGCTCCCACGACGGCCCGGTCGCCGATCACCGCGTCGCGCACCACCGTGCCCGCACAGACCCGCGCGCCCTTGCCGACCACGGAGTCCGTCACGGACGCGCCGGACTCGATGACGCAGTCGTCGCTCAGCACCGACCCGGCCACCGTCGCCCCGGCCTCGACGACCGCCCGGGCGCCGACCGCCGTGCCGCCCTGGACCTTGGCCTCCGGCGAGATCCGGGCGCCGTCGAGCGCCAGGTATTCGCCCGTCGGCCCCGGCAGCGCGGGAGATTGCAGCCGCCCCAGCACCAGGTCACGTGAGCCCTGCACGAACGCGGCGGGGGTGCCGACATCGAGCCAGTAGGTGCGGTCGGCGTATCCCAGCACGAGCTGCCCCGACGCGATCAGCCCCGGGAACGTCTCCCGCTCCACCGACACGACCTGGTCCTTCGGGATCGAGTCGATCACCGACCGGGTGAAGACGTAGCAACCGGCGTTGATCCGGTTGGTCACCGGATTGGGGGTCTTCTCCAGGAACGCGGTGACCCGCCCGTTCTCGTCGGTCGGAACGCACCCGAATCGAGTGGGATCGTCCACTTCTGTCAAATGGAGCGTTACAGCGGCCTGCTGCGCGCAGTGCATACGCACTTGGTGCTCGATGTCGTGTCCGGACAGAATGTCCCCGTTCAGAATGAGCACGGGGTCATCCGGCCCGGAGGTGAGCGCCTCGGCCGCGTTGCGGATCGCCCCGCCGGTGCCGAGCGGGGTCTCCTCCGTGATGTATTCGAGTGAGAGCCCGAATGCCGCCCCGTCGCCGAAGGCCGGCTCGAACATGGACGCCTTGTACGAGGTCGCGAACACGATCCGGCGGACGCCGAACGACCGTGCCCGGGCGAGCTGATGGGCCAGGAATGGCACTCCGGCGGTTGGCAGCAGCGGCTTGGGCGTGCCCAGTGTCAGCGGACGCAGGCGGGTGCCCTGCCCCCCGACCAGGAGAATCGCCTCGAGGTCTGGCAAAGAGCTCTCCATCACTCCGTGAGGTTACCGAACTATTCGATAGCGCGTTGATAAGAGCTGAGGTGCGCCTCGGCCGAGGCGTCCCACGTGAATTCACGGGCTCTCGCCAGCCCCGCCTCCTGCAATTGCTTTCTCCGCTCCGCGGAGGCGAGCAATTCTCCGAGTGCCGCGGCGATGCTGTCCGCGTCCGGCTCAGTGTAGGCCACGGCGTCCCCGCCCACCTCTGGAAGCGAGGTGCGGTGTGTCGTCAGCACGGGAGCGCCGCAGGCCATGGCCTCGAGCACGGGCAGCCCGAACCCTTCGCCGCGCGACGGGAAGGCCACCACGAGCGCCCCGCCGAGGAATCCGGGCAGGTCGGGCGCGCGCAGGTAGCCCGGTCGCACCACCTTGACGGTGGCCTCGACCTCGCGGCAGGCGGCGTCGACGTCGTCCTCGTGCACACCGCCGCCGAGCACCAGCGCGGGCGGCTTCTCCAAGCGTTTCACGGCGGCGGCGAAGCCGCGGATGAGGTTCGGAACGTTCTTACGCGGATCCAGATTGCCCAGGAACGCCACATACGGCTGGCCGTGCAGTCCGCAGCGGATGGCGGCCCGGCGGATCTCCTCCTCGCTCGGCGGGTGGAACTGCGCCAGGTCGACGCCGTGGTAGGCGACGTCGATGCGGGTCGGGTCGGCGGCCAGCACGCGTACGAGCTCGTCCCTCGTCGCCTTGGACGGGACGATCACCCGCTGCGCATGGCGTACGGCGGTGCGGGTGGCGGAGCGGAAGAACGACGCCCGAGAACTGAGCTGGTCGGGCTCGGTGAACCAGGTGGCGTCGTGCACCGTCACGACGGTCGGCAGGCCCGAGCCGAGCGGGATGGAGTAGTAGGGCGCGTGGATGACGTCGGCACCGGCCTGGCGGGCCAGCAACGGCAGTCCGGTCTGCTCCCACGCGAGCCTGGCGGCTCTGTTGGTGATCGCGACGGGTCCGGCGATGATGTCGGCGGAGGGCGCCAGCCGCCGATATCGATCCGCTTCGGCCCGCTGGCACACGACGGCGAGGTCGGCGCCGACCCGATGGAGGGCTGCGACGAGCCCGTCCACATATCTGATCAACGCGCCGCGGTCCGCGGGGACCGCCGCCGCATCGACGAGCACACGAGGCATACGAAGATCTTCTCCCCTCAAGATCCACGTGGGACCTGTCGTCCCCCTCTAATGTTCAGCTTATGACCAGCCTCCCCTAAAAAGTGTGTCAAATCACACTGAGTCCCGACGCGCCGCAATTCCCGCCAGGCCGGCGCAGATCAGGTCCCCCACGACGATGACAATGCGCGAGGAAAGGGCGACCGCAATGGCGGAGCCGCGGTCGAGGTGAGGGGCCAGCACCGCGACCATGGCGACCTCCCGCACACCGGCGCCTGCCGGGACGACGAAGGTCATGATGCCCAGGCACCACGACAAAGCGAAGGCGCCGACGGCGAAGAGCAGGCCGCCCTGCGGGGCGACGAAGTAGAGGTGCACGCCGTAAGCGGTCCAGCCGGCCAGCGCCCAGCCGAGCGCGGTCAGCATGCCGCGCCGGGTGAGCGGCCGTTCGAGCGGCTCCCGCTTGAGCCGCCGCAGCCCGAACGCGATCAAGGCGTTGATGACCTTGGGCTCCAGCAGGACCAGCAGCAGCGGGACGATCAGCAGCAGCCAGCCGTACCTGTCCCAGCCGAGCGTGCCGAGCGTGACCAGCAGGCCGGTGGCGAGCTGGATGGGCATCATCAGGAAGAACGCCGCCGCGCTGCGCGAGCGCGGCACGCCGAGGTCGCGGCCCATCTCCATCTGGGCGAGCACGGGCCAGACGGTGCCAGGGATGTATTTGCCGAGCTGGCCCACGAAGAACACCTTGGCCGCGGGCCTGAGCGGCAGTGGCGAGCCGAGGTCGGCCAGCAGGGTACGCCACGTGAGCATGGCCCCGAGCAGCGCGGCGACCACGGCGACCAGTGACCCGGCCAGCGCGGCCCAGGACAACCTGGCGAACCCGGCGACCACGGCGTCCCACTGCGCCACCACGGCCCACCCGCCGAACCCGAGCGCGACGAGCAGGAACCCGACCCTGATGAGCCTGCGCGCGATCCGCGGCCGCGCCACGGTTTCCGGATTCACAGCGGGTTCCTGATTCACAGCGGGTTCCTGATTCACAGCGGGCGGACCCGCTCAGGCGGCTGCGGCAGCGCCGCGCCCACCGGACGCCTCGGCGTCTTGGTGGCCACCCACAGGTACGTCGGCACGACCGGCAGCAGCAACCTGAGCACCGCGCGCGGCATCCTGGCCAGCGCGGCCTTCACCACCTTGCCCGGCAGCCCGGGGAACAGCTCGCCACCGGCGAACCTGGTCGGCGTGGCGAGCACGGGAAACGTGTAGTCCCACACGTGGAAGGCCCTGAGCATCTTCCGCAGCCCGCGCCGCGTCCTGAACCGCTCGTAGTAGTGATCCGCCCGCCCGGACGCCCGGACGTACCGATCGGCGAGCGCAGGCGGCAGGTAGGACAGGAACGGCAGCTTGTAGTGCGGCTCCATCACCCCGAGCCGGTTGCCGAGCCCCAGGTAGAGCACCCCGTCGGCGGACAACACCCGGTGCATCTCGGCCACCACCGCGTCCGGGTCGACCACGTGCTCGTAAATGTGGTTGAACACCAGCACGTCGATCGAGCCGTCGGGGAACGGCAGCGCCGTGCCGTCGCCGCAGACGAACGCCACCCGATCGCCGAACCGGCCGGCCGCCTTGTGCAGCCCCGGCACGTCGATGTCGATGCCCAGTGTGTGCTTGGCCCCGGCCTGCGCCAGCTCATCGGCGATGAACCCGGCCGAGCAGCCCACGTCGGCCACGGTCAGCCCGCCGAGCGGCCCGCGGAAGTGCTCCAGCACAGCGATGATCTTCGCTGCCTTGCGCCGCCGTTTTTCCTCGTCGAGCATGGCGGACTGGAATTCCGAGTATTCGAGCTGCGCGAGCCGTTGCTTCCCCACGGAGCCCCACAGTACCCATCTCGCCGCCAACTCGCTTTGGTACGGTGGCCGACCTAGCCGCCCGGCTCGTGGTCCGCGAGTCGCAGGTCGCCGTCTTCGTCAACGAGGGCGAGATCATCGACGCGTTCGCGCCGGGCACGTACACGCTGGAGACCCGGAACCTGCCGATCCTGTCCACGCTGAAGGGCTGGAAGTACGGCTTCCACTCGCCGTTCAAGGCCGAGGTGCCGACAGATCACCAGAACTGCAAGTTCAGGGCGACCGGCCGCACAGCGCGCTCAAGATCGCCCTGGCGCTGCTCGCCGCGGTGGCGCTCGTCGGGCTTGTCGTCTGGCTTTACCAGGTGAACCGCGCGTAACCTGAGCGAATGCTCCGTCGGCTGCTGCGCATTTTCCTCGCGCTGATCGCGCTCGGATTTCTGGGGTACGGCCTGGCACGGAACTGGGAGGAGACCACCAGCGCTGTGGCGGCGATGTCGCCGTGGGCGGTGCTCGGAGCCTTCCTCGCGGTGCTGCTCGGCCAGTTCTTCATGCTGGTGGCCTGGCGGGAGATCCTGGCGGGGCTGGGCACGCGGGTGCCGCTGCGGGTCGCCGGGCGGATCATGTTCGTGGGCCAGCTGGGCAAGTACATCCCAGGTGCGGTGTGGGCGTACGCGGCGATGATGGATCTGGGCCGGGACCACGGGAGCCCGCCGCGACGCACGTTCGCCACGATCTCGCTCGGGCTGGTGATCAACATCGGGGTCGCGATCTCGATCGCGGCCGCCACGCTCTGGACGCTGGACGCCGTGCGCCAGGCCTGGTATCTGGCGCTGCTCGTCCCGGTGATCGCCGTGTGCCTGCATCCCAAGGTGCTCACGTGGGGGCTCAACCTGGCGCTGCGCATCGCGCGCAGGGAGCCGCTGGAGAGCGTGCTGCCCGGCCGGACGGTGGTCGTCGCGGTGGCGTGGACCGCGCTCGGCTGGTTCGTCTACGGCGTGCACATCTGGCTGCTCGGCGGGCGGCCGGACCTCTACATCATCGCGACCGGGGCTTACGCGTTCGCCTGGGCGACCGGCATCCTCACCGTCGTGGTGCCGGCCGGCGTGGGGATCAGGGAAGGCGCGCTGGTGCTCGTGCTCGGGCCGGTCATCGGCACCGCGCCCGCGCTGGCGGTGGCGATCGTGTCACGGCTGGCGTTCACGCTGGCGGACGCGGTGGCGGCAGGCATCTCGTTCCTGCTCGGCCGTCAGGAGCCGAGGAGCGTCCCCGCGTACGCCGACCAGAACGGCTCGGGATCGACGGCCTTGACCCCCGACCGCAACCTCTCGGGTTCTCCCGAGGCGTAGAACCGCTCGATCGCCTCCCGCAGCGCGCCGGCGTCGCCCGGCTGGACGAGCAGTCCGTCCACGCCGTCGGTGACGTGGTCGGCCAGCGCCCCCACCCGGGTGGCGATCACCGGCACGCCGTGCTCGTGGGCGAGCCAGACGTTCTGGCTGGCGGTCGCGTTCCGGTAGGGCAACACCAGCGCGTCCGCCGCGGCGAACAGCTTGGGCACCTCCTCCGCGGCAACGTAGCCCGGCCGCAGCTCCACCCGGTCACCGATGCCCAGCTCGCCGATCAGCGCCCGCGTCTCGTCGAGCCCGCCCCAGAACTCTCCCGCCACGGTCAGCGAGATCCCCTCAGGCAACGCCCTGAGCAGCAGGTCCAGCCCCTTGTACGGGCGGACGATGCCGAAGAACAACAACCGCCGGTGCACCTGCGAGGACCGTTCGGCGGTGGTGGACGGCAGGTGCGGGGGCAGCGCCGCCACGCTCACCGGCTTGCCCGTCAGCCCTCTGGCCAGCCCGGCCTGCTGCTCGGAGTGGGCCAGCACGCCATCGACCCGCTTGAGCAGGGCCTTCATGAGCGGCTCGTCGTACGGCTTCCGCTCGTGCGGCAGCACGTTATGACAGAGGGCAATTGTCCTGACTTTTCGGGAAATTCCGTACAAAATCCCCAAGTACGCGGGGACCTGGACCGGGCTCAGCACGGCCAGCACCACGAGGTCGGCCGACCGCAGCCGCCGCCCGGCCGCCACCCACCCGTCCGGCCGCCGCCAGTCGAGCCTGCGCACGGTCTTCGGATAGGGCGTGCCCTCGGGCGTGGAGATCGTCTGCTGCCCCGGGTAGAGGAACGACGGATATTGCGCCCGCCACGACTCGATCACCACGTCGTGCCCGAGCGCCGACAGCCGGTGCGCCAGCTCGGTGGTGTGCTGCGCCCCGCCTCCCTTGTACGGATAGGTCGGCCCGACGATCGCGATCCGCACGCGCCTACTCTCCCCGCGAGCGAACGATCAGGTCAGCCAGCAGCGCCACGGACCCGATGAGCATCCCGGACAGGAAGATCATGACGGTGTTGGCCGGGAAATAGAACGGGTGCTGGACCATGTCCCAGACACCCTTCACGAACCCGATGCCGACCAGCCACAACGCGGGCGGCATCAGCACCTTGAGCGGGTTGAAGTACATGATCATCCGCAGCACCTGCAGGATGTAGCGGTAGGCGTCGGACACGAAGCTGAACTTCGACTTGCCCGCCCGCTTGGCGTACTCGATGGGCAGGTAGTAGACGTCGTGCTGGTTGGACAGGAACGACAACGTGATCGTCGTCACGCACGAGAACCCGGGAGGCAACAGCCGCAGGTAAGGCCTGGCCACCGACTTCCGGAAGGCCCGCAACCCTGAGTTGAGGTCGGGGATCTTCTGACCGGCCAGCATCTCCGCGACCTTGCGGATCACGAACTTGGCGGGCACCCGCAGCAGCTTGTGCGAGCCCTCCTCGGTGGTGCGCGCGCCGACCACCTGGTCGATCGTCTTGTCCTTCTCCAGGATCTGCACCAGCTCGGGGATGCGCTCGTTGGGGTAGGTCATGTCGGCGTCGGTCCAGACGACGATCTCGCCCCTGGCCTCCTGCGAGCCGATGCGCCGCACGGTGCCGGAGCCGCCGTTGCGGTGGAAGGCGCGCACGCGCAGGTGCGGGTAGCGCGGCGCGGCCTCCTGGAGACGGGCCAGCGTCAGGTCGCTGGAGCAGTCGTCGATCGCCACGAGCTCGTAGGTGTAGCCGCTCGAGTCCATGGCCCTGGTGATGCGCTCGACTTCGTCGATGACGTGATCCTGCTCGTTGTAGCAGGGCAGGACGATGGTGACGTACGGCGCTTCTTCCACGGCAGGTCCACTCTTGGGGGTCTCAAGCGTGCTCACGGGGGTCGAGGTTACTCTGCCCACCTTAAGGTCAGCTCCACATCAGGCCGATCTCTTCATTGAGCGACTGCCATCCAAACGTCGATCCCCAGCGACCACGTCCCGTTCGGGGGGTCGAGGAGCGAGCGCTCGTCCTGGAGCGTGACCAGCGCCATCACATGATCGGCCGGCCCGTACGGCGAGACCTGGCTGCACTCGGCGGCCAGCACGACGGGGACACGGCCGGCCCCGCGCACCCGCTCGATCAGGCGGCGCACGTCGGCCTCGGGCGCGGTGTCCTCCCCGTCCAGCTTCACCTTCGCCGCCGGGCGGTCGCACATCCCGCGGACGAGCTGGGTGAACCGGTCGCCGGTGACCCGCTCCACGATCAGCACGGACGCGTCGGGCGGGAGCTTGGCGCACATCGCCGCGACGGCCGCCGCCTCTCCCCGCTCGACGGGGGTGAAGGCGGTGCCGATCGACGTCACGACCGGCGGCAGGAGCACGACCAGGACGGCGGCCACCGTCACCCACCAGCGCGTGGTGCGCAGGCGGCTCAGCGCGTACGTGGCGAGCAGGATCAGCCCCGGGATCACGATGGGCACCAGGCGGCGGGCGGCCCACGGGTGATCGGGGGTGATCTCGGGCCGGAGCAGTGTGGTGACCGTGGTCCAGCCGACGACCGCGAGCGGCAGCAGCCACTCGAAGGGGTCGCCGTCGCGCAGCAGCCTGTGGACGAGCACGGCCGCCGCGATCGTGGCCAGCACCACGACGGGGAGGCCGACATACCAGACCACCCAGTGCAGGGAGTCCTCGAAGTAGAGTCGCCGGCCGTCCACGGGCAGGCCGTTGGCCCGCTGGATCGACTGGATCATCGCGTAGGTACGCCGGTCGTCGGACGTGACCGGGGCGCGGGTCACGGTCTGGAACCACGGGCGAACGTACAGGGCGGCCATGACGAGCACCACCAGCCCCGCCCCGATCGCGGGCGCCCACGCCGGCAACCGGATCCTGGCCAGGAGCGGCGCGGCTGCCGTGCCGATCATGATGAGCAGCAGGAGCCCACCGCAGATGAACAACAGCGGCCTGACCGAGCCGGACAAGTAGTCCAAGTACGGGCGGGCCAGCAGATACCCCGCCAGCATCCCGAGCCCCGCCCCGGCCGCCAACCCGGCCAGCAGCGGCAGCCCGAGCACCCCCTGCGGCCTGGCGGAACGCGAGCTGCGCCGCATCGCGATCAGCAACCCCGCGAACGCCAGCACCGGCAGCACGTCACGCAGCCCGTCCACCCTGACCAGCACGGCCAAGCCGAACACCAGCCCCGTCAGCAGCCCGCGGCCCCAGCCCGGCCGCTCCAGCGCGTCGTGCGCCAGCGCCAGCCCGCCGAACAGCAGGATCAGCGACGGGATCTCGCTGAACGTGGTCCGCGAGGTGTAGAGGATCGGCATGCTCACCGCGAACGCCAGCGCCGCGAGCACCGCCCACCGCGCCCCGGCCAGCCTCGCCACCACGCCGGCCACCGTGAGCACGGCCAGCCCGCCCAGCACGGCCGGCATCGCGAACGGCGCGCCGAGCCAGTGGCCGAGCGCGAACAGCATCGGCGCGCCCGGCATGAACTGGGGTACCAGCCCTCCGTCCACGCCGTAGAGCCCGACACTGTCGAAGGCCAGCGAAGGATCGGCCCCGCCGAACGCCTCCGGCTGGACCCCTATGGGCAGCGCGCCGTGGCCGGCGATCCAGGCGGTGTACTGGGCGTAGACGGCCGGGTCGCGCCGCACGATCAGCTGCTCGCTGTGCATCACCGCGTTGAACACGACCGACGCCACCGCGACCGCCACCACCCCGGCGACCTGCCACGTCGTGGCCTCGGCCACCCTGCCGATCCGCCGGGCACCGGCCCAGCAGAGCAGGGCGGCCGCAGGCACGCCGAGCAGCAGCGCCGGCAGCGGCGTGAATCGGCCGAGCAGCAGCAGCGGCAGCCCCGCCAGCAGCCATCCCGTCACGGCGAGCGCTGGAGCCACCGAGAGCGCGGCCAGCACCCGGCCGGGTCGATCGAGTTCCATCGGAGAGTGAGCGTATCCAACCTCAAGCGGGAGAGCGGCGCGCCACCGCCCAGCACCGTGTCCAACCTCACGCGAGCGAGCGGCGTGCCACCGCCCAGCATCCGTGTCCAACCTCACGCGAGCGAGCGGCGTGCCACCGCCCAGCATCCGTGTCCAGCCTCACACGGGCGAGCGGCGCGCCACCGCCCCAGTGCCTCGTGTCGAACGTCACACGGGCGAGCCGCCTGCGCGGCATGCCACATGCGCGGACGGGCGGTGAATCCGGGCGGGCGGCGGCCACACGCCGTCGCACGGCCGCCGCTCGTGGCACGGCATTCGTGCGGCGGCCGGTAGCGTACGCGACGTGCCGGAGAAGCAGGAGGACGGGCGGGTGGCGCCGGAGGTTCGCGCGGCCGAGCCCGCGCGGAGCGGCCTGGGCCGGCTGCTGCGCGACGCCGCTCAGGGCCCGGTGGCCGCCGCGGCCGACGGCCGGTTGGCCGGTGTCGTGCGGCGGCACCGGTGGTTTCTCGTGGTGCTCGCCGTCGGCACGCTCCTGCGCGCCCTGGCCATGCTCGGCTACCGCCCGGCCCTGTGGTTCCCCGACTCCTACACCTACATCGTCACCGTCTTCCGGCCGCGCCCCGACCTGGTGCGTCCGGCCGGCTACTCGATGTTCCTCAAGCTGCTGGAGCCGTTCCATTCCTTCGCCGCGGTGACGGCGGCGCAGCACCTGCTCGGTCTGGCCACCGGCGTGCTGGTCTACCGGGTCGCCCGGAGGGCCCCCAGGTGGGCGGCGACGCTGGCCGCGGTCCCCGTGTTGCTCGACGCGTACCAGATCGAGCTGGAGCACCTGCTGGTCTCCGACACGTTGTTCATGTTCCTGGTCGTGTCCGCCGTGGCGCTGTGCAGCACGCGCGGGACGGGCACGGTCGCCGCCATCGGGCTGCTGCTCGCCGCCGCCACGCTGACCAGGACCGTCGGCCAGCCGCTCATCATCGTGTTCGCGGGCTGGTTCGTGCTCCGCAGGCGGATCGGGCACGCCGGAGTGCTGCTGGCGGCCGCACTGGTGCCGATCGTCGCCTACGGCGCCTGGTTCTACGCCACCTACCAGCGCGTCGGCATCGTGGGCGCGAACGGCGCCTTCCTGTACGCCCGCACGATGTCGTTCGCGGACTGCGCCAAGATGGACCCGCCGCCGGACCTGAAGGTCCTGTGCGACCCGCGCCCGCCGGAGCAACGCCCGCCGTCCCAGGAGTACATCTGGGCCAAGGACGCGCCCCTGGTGAAGCTGCCGGGCATCACGTTCACGAAGGAGACCGACGACCTGGCGGCCAGGTTCGCGACGCGGGCGATCGTCAAGCAGCCGCTCGACTACGCCGGCTCCGTCCTGACCGAGCTGGGCCGCTCCTTCCGCTGGGACCGCCCGGCTTATCCGGACCAGGAGATCTACGGCTATTACCAGTTTCCTGTGACGCCGCCCGGACCACCTGGGCGCTATCCCGCGCAGGTCGGCGCGGAGTATGCCAAGCTCTATGAGCAAGGTGCGATCGGCACGGAGATCGTCGAGCCCTACGCCGGATGGCTGAGGGCCTACCAGAGCATGGCGCGGCTGCCCGGCCCGGTGCTCCTGGGGGTCCTCCTGGTGCCACCCGTGGCGGCGATCGCCCGCAGGCGTCAGGCCAAGCGCCTCGCGGGAGTTCCGTCCTGGCCGGTGCCCTGGTCGGTGGCCGTTGTGCTGCTGATCACACCGGCCGCGGCAGCGGAGTTCGACTATCGCTACGTGTTGCCGGCCGTACCTCTGGCCTGTCTTGCCGCGGCCCTGAGCATCAGGCCTGACCTGCTAAATCAGTCAGGAAGCCAGAAAGAGTTCAGCGAATGATATTCCACCTCATGTCCGGCTCTGAGTATGCTTGCCCGCGGAAACATCACGCCCGGGTCACGGTCGTTTCCGGCAGTCGTCGCACCGGACACGCGGAACGTGACCTACTCTCGTGGCGCGATACGGCGAGGTGTCGAGCCAGGCGCCGCGGCGGAACGACCAAGCCTGCGCACAAGCGCGAGGGACGAGGCTAGGGGGCGTATGAGTGACTACAGGAGCGTGCCGGTAGCCGACCCGGTGCATGACCGCAGGACCGCCCCCACCCAGCCCGGCAGCAGAATGGCCCGCAGGGCCGCGGCTGCCGCACCGCCACCGCCCGAGGACCGGCCGCCGCACGGCCGCCGCAGCGGCGGCGGGAACGGCCAGGGCAAGATGCGGGCGCTGGCCTGGATCAGCATCGGTGTGACATCGGTCATGGTCGCCGGCTCGCTGACCGCCTACACCGTGTACCGGGACGCCGTGGGCAACATCACCCAGAAGAGCGTCAAAGAAGACATCATCAACGCGCGGCCCCCGGACACGGGTGCGCTCAACGTGCTGCTCGTCGGCTCCGACACCCGCGCGGGCGAGGGCAACGCGAAGTACGGGCAGCAGCTGGCCAGGACGGCCGATGCGGGCGGCAAGCGTACCGACACGATCATCTTGATGCACATCTCGCCCAACCGGGACAAGGCACAGCTGATCAGCTTCCCGCGCGACTCCATGGTGCAGATCCCCCGGTGCAAGAACGAGACCACCAAGCAGGAGATGCCGCCGCGCCGTGACATGATCAACTCGGCGTACAACGCCGGTGGCATCGCGTGCACGATGTCCACGATCGAGACCCTCACCGGCATCCGCATCAACCACTTCGTCGAGGTGGACTTCAGCGGCTTCAAGAACATCGTGGACGCGCTCGGCGGCATCGAGATCTGCCTGAAGTCCGGCGTCAACGACAAGGCCTCCAAACTGGTCCTGCCACCGGGCAAGAGCCTGCTCAACGGCGAGAAGGCGCTCGGCTACGTGCGCCTGCGCAAATACGGCAACGGCAGCGACATTCAGCGCATCAAGCGCCAGCAGATCTTCATCAGCAAGGTCATCGCCAAGGCCACCAGCAATGATCTGCTCACGGACGTGGGCAAGCTGCGCGATTTCATCGCGGCCGCGGGCCGCTCCGTGACCATGGACCCCGACCTGGCCAACGACACCGAGCGGCTCATCGAGATCGCGATGAGCGCCAAGCAGTTGACGGCCAGCGGCGTGAAGCTCACGACGGTGCCGTGGGCGCCGGATCCCGCCGACGAGAACCGCGTGGTCTGGACGGCCGACGCCGCCAAGCTGTTCACCGCGATCAGGACCGACACCGAGGTCGCCGCCCCGGCGCCCTCGGCCAGCGCCAGCACCAAGCCCAAGGTCGCCATCAAGCCGGAGCAGGTGAGAGTCCAGGTGCTCAACGGCACCAAGACCGTGGGCAAGGCCAAGGAGGTCGCCGACCAGCTCGTCGAGCAGGGCTTCAACGTCGTGGGCCTGGGCAACTACGACTCCCCCGACGGCACGAGCCTGGCCAAGAGCGAGATCCACTACGCCAAGTCGATCACCTCGGCCCCCGACTACGCCGACACGCTCGCCGGCGCGGTCGTGCCCAAGCCATCCCCGGCGGAGGGCAAGGTCAAGGCGACCAACCCGTCGCTGTACACCAACCCGGTCGTCACCGCGGGAGCCGCGCCCAAGGGCACTCCGGTGATCCAGCTCGTCGTGGGTGAGGACTTCGACTCGGTCAAGGTGACCAAGCTGCCCGACAGTGTGAACAACAGCACCATCACCGCGTCCAAGCAGACGAACGTCTGCACCTGACGCTCCAAGTTCCCTGTGTAACCGGGCATTCGGGGCGTCATGAAGAGACAGAAGCCGTGGAGGGGGCTACTCTGTTGCGGGTCGGCGACGCAGCGCGACACCGCATCGTAAGGTGGCATTCACGTCGTGTTGTCGTCGTGTTCCCCGGCCCCTAGCGAAGAGCGACCATCTCGTGTCTGACACCAGATTCTCTCCACCGGCCACATCCCCGCCGAGCCCGGCGGGTCGGGACGAGGGAGGTGGGCCCGCCAACACGGGCGCGCGGTGGCCGCTGCCGGAGGAGGCCTTCTGGAGCGAGCGGACCGACCCGCACGGGGTCCTGCCGGGAGACCACCCGCACGAGGCCCCGCCGGCTGACCAGACGGACGCGGCCGGGACCGCCCCCGCTCACTCGACCGGCCCACGCGACATCCTGGCCGACCCGCAGCCCACCGGGCGCCACGGCGTCCCCGCCGACCCGCAGCCCACAGGGCGCCACGGGGTCCTGCCGGGTGACCAGACGGGCCCTGGCGGGACCGAGAGCGCCCACCCACGCCGCCTCGCGCCCGGCCGGAAGGCCGATCAGCGCGGCGTCACCGCCGCGCCCCCTGAGGCGCCCACCCGGTCTCCCGGAGCGCCCGGCGTGCGGCCAGGCACCGGCGGCGAATGGGCCGCGAACGGAGAGCGTCTCGCGGGCGAGGAGCGGGCCGCGGCGCGCGGGGTCGCGGCGCGCCGGGTCGCGACGGACGAGCGGCCGGTGGCGGTGGCGGATCCGCAGGCGGAGGCCGAACCGGCCAAGCGCAAGCGTGACCCGTTCCTCGACAACGTCAAGTTCGTCCTGATCGCCCTCGTGGTCGTCGGCCACTCCTTGGTGCCGACGCTGTCCGCGGACTCCTCCAGGGCCCTCTACATCTTCATCTACACCTTCCACATGCCGCTGTTCGTGCTGATCAGCGGCTACCTGTCCAGGAACTTCTGGAACTCCAACGCCAAGACCAACAAGCTGGTCGACACGTTCCTGGTCCCGTACGTCATCGTCGAGGTCGGCTACGCCGCGCTCCGCTTCTCCCTGGGTCAGAAGTGGAGCCTGACGATCATCGACCCGGCGTGGCTCAACTGGTACCTGCTGGCGCTGCTGTTCTGGCGTCTGTCCACACCGGTGTGGAAGCGGATGAAATACCCCGTCCCGGTGGCGATCGCGATCTACCTGTTCGCCGGGTTCTCGCAGATCTCCGGCGACTTCAGCATGGACCGCTTCTTCGGTCTCCTGCCGTTCTTCGTGATCGGCCTGGTGATGCAGCCCGAGCACTTCGAGTTGCTCAACCGGCGCTGGATCAAGATCGTGTCGGCGTTCACGATCATCGGCGCGGCCGCGGTGGCGATCTACATCGCGCCCAGGGCGCCGCTCGACCCCTTCTACTTCAAGCACAGCTTCCAGGACATGGACCTGTCCTGGTACATGGGACTCGGCCTGCGCACCGGGCTGCTGGTGTGCTCGCTGGCCATGTGCTTCGCCGTGCTGGCGCTGGTGCCCAGGGGCGAGACGTGGTACTCCGACCTCGGCACCCGGACGCTCTACTGCTACCTGCTGCACGGCATCCCCGTGTTGATCGCCAAGGAGATGGGCTGGCTGGAGTTCCCGTGGCTGCACGGGCCGCTCGGAGTGCTGGCGATCAGCTCCAGTTGCTTCGCCCTGGCGATCGTGTTGTGCCTGCCGGAGACCAGGACGGTCTTCAAGTGGGTGCTCGAGCCGCGCCTGGTCTGGCTCTATCGCCGCCCCTCTGGAAGTTAAGCGACCGTTCCACCCGCATTAACGCCTTTGACCTGGTAGGCGCGGAGCATCGACACATGCGCGCATGTGTCGCCACCACCGTCCATCACCCCGAGGATGCCCGGATCATGCACAGGCAGATCCGGGCGTTGCTCGACGCGGGCCACGAGGTGACCTACGTGGCACCGTTCACCTACTTCAACGTGACACCCGCGATGGGGCTCACCGCGGTGGACGTGGCGCGCTCGGCCACGTACGGCAAGAGCCGCGCCGCGCTCAGGCGTGGCGTCAAGGGCGCGGACCTGCTGATCGTCCATGACCATCGGCTGCTGCACGCCCTGCCGTACCGGCGTCCCCCGGTCGTCTGGGACGTGCGCGAAGCGGTCACCCCCCGGCAACTGGCCCGCGCCGAGCGGCGCCACCGGGTGATCACCTCCGCGATGGTGCCCGAAGCGACCCTGGTGTCGCCCAGTCCTCCGCCTCCTGGCGACACCAGGGTCGTGCACATCGGCCGCCTGTCGGCCGAGCGCGGCGTCAACGAGCTGATCGGCCTCGCCGAACGCCTGCTGCCGCACGGTGTCCGGCTGGACCTCATGGGGGCGGCCGACCCGGAGGTGCGCCCGCTGCTGCGGGACGCGCAGCGGGTCGGCCTGCTCGACTGGTTCGGGTACGTGCCCAACCGGCACGCGCTGCGCATGGCCGAGGGCGCGCTGGCCGGCCTGTCGCTGGCCGACAGCACCGTACGCGAGGCGCCGACGAAGATCATGGACTACATGGGCCGCGGGCTGCCGGTCATCACCACGCCGCAGGGCGCCGCGCTGGTGGAGGGCGCGGGCTGCGGGCTGGTCGTGCCGCTGGACATCGACGCCGTGCTGAACGCCGTACTGGACCTGAAGGAGGACCCGGTGCGGCGGGCCAGGCTGGGCGCGCAGGGCCACGCCGAGGCGCGGCTGCACCACCACTGGCCGGACCACGCGGCGGCCTTCGTCCGGCTGGCCGAGTCGTGGGCAGGCCGACCCGCCACGCACGCTCTGGCCGTGTAGCCATGGCGAGCCGGGCCGACGGTTGATGTACTGGGAGCATGGCATCGCATCTGATCCAGGGCCGGACGGTGGACATGCCTGTCCGGGTGAGGGACGCCGAGATCTGCAGCGCCTTCTACCCGGTGCGTGCCGACGCCGCCCGGGCGGTCATCGCGTACTCCGGGCTCGACGTGGCTGAGGCGCTGCCCGGCAAGGCCGTCTGCATGTTGCTGTTCGTCGATTACCGCGACGGGGATCTCGACACCTACCACGAGTTCGGGATGGCCTTCCTGGTCCGTCCTCCGGGCTCCTCAGGGGCCAAGGGGCTCGCCGATCTCCGACAGGCGGGGATCTTCGTGCACTGGCTGCCCGTGGACCAGCGGTTCACGTTGGACGCGGGGCGCTCGATCTGGGGGTTCCCGAAAGAGCTGGCGGACATCGAGTTGCGGCTCGGCTCGCCGTACAAACGGTGCATCCTCCGCAAGGACGACAGGCTCGTGCTGGACATGCTGATCAAGCCGGGTGTGCCCGTGCCGGGCGCCGCGGCGATGACGCCGATGGACGCCTACACGCACCAGGACGGGGTCACGCGGCGCGTCCCCTGGTCCGTACGCGCCCACGGCGCCAAGATGCGGCCCAGCGGCGCGTTGATCCGGCTCGGCAACCACCCCGTCGCCAAGGAGCTGAGCGAGCTGGGGCTGCCCAAACGGGCCATGTTCACCACGACGGTCTCGCGGGCGGCGATGACGTTCGGCGCGGCCGTGGAGGTCTGAGCTAGACGATCGGGGGGCGGCCGAGCTTGACCATGCGCCAGGCCGTGCGCCAGGCCATCGGCCGCCGCTCGCCCGCCGGGCTGCGCAGACCCTCGACGAACCCGGCGAACCACGCCTTGAGCGCCGTGGCCGACCCGCGTTCGCGGATGAGGGTGAGCACCACCCAGTTGGTCAGGTAAAGCACCGCCAGCGGCCACGGCAGGTTGCGGCGGGCCAGCCAGACGCGGTTGCGGGCGTTGAGCCGGTGGAAGTTGGCGTGCCGCGTGGGCGGGACCTGCGGGTGGTACATCACCGTCTCGGCGTCGTACTCGATCCGGTAGCCCTCGCCGAGCAGCCGCCAGGCCAGGTCGGTCTCCTCGTGGGCGTAGAAGAACCGCTCAGGCAGGCCGCCCACCTGCAGGAACGCCGAGCGCCTGACCGCTGAGGCGCCGCCCAGGAACGTCGTGACCGGCGAGGAGCGCTGCGGGTCGCCCGCGCGCAGCCGCGGGACGTGCCGCCGCTGGCCGATGCCGCCGTCGGGGTCCATCACCCGGAAAGAGATCACTGCCAGGTCCGGCTCGGTGGCGAAGCGGTCACGCACGTGCGCGACGACCTTCTGGCTGGCATACCAGCCGTCGTCGTCGAGAAACAGCACGACGTCTCCCGAGCACTCCTCCACACCGCGATTACGGCCGGCGGGGATGCCCGCGTTCTGGTCCAGCCGGATCGACTTCACGACCGCGGCGGACCCCTCGGGTGGCGTGGCCGACACCTCGGGCACGTCGGCGCCATTGCCCACGATCACCACCTCGACGTCGCCGTCGATCTGGTTGAGCGCGGACTCGACCGCCCGGTTCAGCTCCGCGACCCGGTTGCCCATGGTGAGAATGACGCACGAGATCTTCAAGAGATCACCAGGCGGTCGTGGCATGCTTTCATGATCACCGAGTCTGTTTCTGGGTACGGGTGAAGCTAAGCGTATCGGAACTGGGAATGAACCCCCACCGAACGGCGGACGTCCGATCAATACGACGGACATCGCGCCTCTTCGGTTCCGACATGGCATCACGCCAGGCGCCTCGACGCGACGATGCTTACCAAATGCAGAACAACCTGTAGGCAAGCCGCTACGAAACACGCAACAAGCAGGACCCGTGTGGCGGCCAGGCCGCCGGCGAACTCGTCGATGACCGCGGCCGCCAGCGCGAGCAGAGACAACTCGATCGGCTGCATGATCCGGTGGAACTTCGTCGCCGCAAGCACCCGCCTGCCCAGTGCCAGCAGCCCGGAGCGGAACTGCACCGCCGACGCCTCGGTGGCGGCCGACAGGCCCCCCTTGGCCCGCGCCACCTCCACGAGGTCGGTCTCGGCCTTGATGAGGATGGCGCCGAGCGCGGCGGCGACGCCCAGCACGGTATACCAATCGGGCATGACGGCCGACGCCCGCCAGCCCAGCCCGACCAGCAGCGCGGCCTCGGTGAAGTAGGCCCCGACGCGGTCCAGGTAGACGCCGACCAGCGAGGTCTTCCCGGTCCAGCGGGCCAGCTCGCCGTCGGAGCAGTCCAGCAGCAGATAGACCTGCACCAGCAGGGCCGCGGCCACGACGGCCCACAGCCCTGGCAGGGCCAGCACCACACCGGCTGCGATCCCGGCCAGCGTCATCACCCAGGTGAGCTGGTTGGGCGTGACCGGCGTCTTGGTCATCAGCCAGGTGACGTAGATGGACAACCTGCGCATGTAGAGCACGCCTGCCCAGTGCTCGCCGTTCCTGCGATCCAGGTGGCCGGCGGGCTGCGCGACCCGCCGCAGCTCAGCGACCGAAGGCCCGGACATAGTCCCCCACTCGATCGCGGATCTCGTTGTCCTGCATGCGCAGGTGCTCCAGGATCGTGTAACGGCCGGGGCGGGTGGCCGGCGCCAGCGCGACGGCCTCGGCGAACTGCTCGTCACTCAGCCCGATGTCGGCGGGGACGACCGGCAGCTCGTGCTGCCGCAAACAGTCGACCACCTGCGTGACCCGGGCCTTGTCCTCCCTCAGGAAGAAGCAGAAGGCGGCACCGATCCCGGCGAGCTCTCCGTGGTTGGAGGTGCCGGGGAAAAGCTGATCCACGGCATGCATGATCTCATGGTCTCCACCACTGGCGGGCCGGGACGAGCCCGCGACCACCATGGACATGCCGGAAAGGATCAGAGACTCGGCCAGCACGGTCAGGAACGCGTCAGACTCGATGGAGTCCGTACGCCCGATGAGCGCCTCGGCGGCCGTGCGGGCCATCGAGCAGGCCAGCCCGTCGATGGGCTCGCCGCGCTCGGTGTTGCCGAGCTGCCAGTCGTCGATGGCGGACAGGTTGCTCACCACGTCACCCACGCCGGCCCTGATCAGCTGCTTCGGCGCGTTGTGCACGAAGTCGAGGTCGACCAGGATGGCCAGCGGCATCGGCACCCCGAACGTGCCCTTGCCCCCCTCGTGGACGAGGGAAGCGGTGGGCGAGCAGATGCCGTCGTGGGACAGGTTGGTGGCCACCGCGACCATCGGGATGCCGGCCAGCGAGGCGGCGTATTTGGTCGCATCGATCGTCTTGCCGCCGCCGACGCCCACCACGACCTCATAGGCGCCCTTGCGCAGGTCCGCGCCGAGCGTGACGGCCGCGTCGACCGACCCGTCGGCCACCCTGAACACCTCGGCCTCGTCCAGTTGCGGCGCGATCAGGCTCTCGATGTGGTCGCCCTGGCCTGGGCCGACGGCCACGGCGACCCGGCCGGAGGTCGCCACCCGGCTGTCGGCGAGCAGAGCGCCGAGCTCGACCACGGCGCCGCGCCTGACCTGCATGGTCAACGGCGCCGGCAACATCCTCGCGAGAAGCGGCATGCCCGCCCCCTCAGTAGCGAACGGCTATGGTGCGGGCCTTGGCCAGGTCGTCGTGGTTGTCCACCTCGACCCAGTCGACCTCGCCGATGGGCGCGGCGTGAATCGTCTCACCGCGCTCGACCATCTCCTGGTAGCCGTCCTCGTAGTAGAGCTGCGGGTCGCGCTCGAACGTGGCCTTGAGCGCATCGGCCAGCCGCTCTCCGGCGCCCGGCCTGATGAGGGTGGCTCCGATGTACTCGCCGTAGGCCTCGGCCGGGTCCATCAGCTTGGTGATGCGCCGCAGCGAGCCGTCGGGCGAGAGCGTGACCTTCATCTCCTCGTCGGCGAGCTTCTTGACGTTGTCGACGGCGAGGAGGATGTCGCTCGTCTCGGGGGCGGACAGGAGCGTCTTCTCGACCGAGACCGGGTGCACGGTGTCGCCGTTGACCAGCAGCGCGCCCTGGGAGAAGTAGTCGCGGGCGCACCACAGGGAGTAGGCGTTGTTCCACTCCTCGGCCTTGTCGTTGTGCACCAGGGTGAGCTTGACTCCGTACTTCTTCTCGAAGTCGTCCTTGCGCTCGTGCACGGCCTGAGCGGCGTACCCGACGATGATCACGATCTCGCGCAGGTCCACCTCGGCGAGGTTACGCAGCGAGATGTCCATGATCGTGGTTTCACCGTCGACCGGCACGAGCGCCTTGGGCAGCGTGTCGGTGTACGGCCGCAGGCGTCGTCCGGCCCCAGCGGCCAGCACCATTCCCAGCAACGTGCACTCCTCAGTCGAGCATGTCGAGCATGACGTACGAACGTGTAACTTTCGTTACGTACGGTGGACTGTTGTACGCAGCCCACCGTAGGCCCAAAGGTTAGTTCCCTTTGAGCCCTCCGCGGGTAATCCGGCGTTAGTCTTGCGTTCCCATATCGGCCTCTTCCACCCCGGATCGGGGTGCGGCCAGCCAGCAGGTCAGGCTCTCCCAGCCGAACAGCGCCCACAGATAGAGCGCGAGCACGGCGTAACCGAAGGTCAACGGCCCTACGAGAGCGACCAGCGAGACCGCCATCATCCGCCCGTCCCAGCCCAGCCCCAGGGTGGAGAGCCACGACGGCGCGTAGACGCGTTGCCGCAGCCGGTAGACCAGATCGTAATGGTGGAACGCCAGCGCGCCGAGCAGCAGGAAGATCAGCACCGGGTTCAGCTCGTGGGCGAATCCGACCGCCACCACGAACGTGTACTCGATGACCCGCAGGAGTGGCGGGACGAGCCAGTCGAACCTGCCGTCGTGCGGATGCGTGCTGCCCGGCCCGGCCAGCAGCAGCGTCACGGCCGGCGCGAACACCGCGAGTCCGTCCGTGCCCGCCACCCCCAGCACCAGAAGCACGCCCGTGACGAACGTGCCCGCCAGCACCGGCGGCAGCGGCGGGAGTTGGCCGGCCACGAGCAGGCCCATGGCCCGCGAGAGCGGCCCGTCGTCGCGGTAGGCCACGACCGTGCTGTTGGGTACGGGGGCCATGTGCACCGGGCTCATCGTGCCGACCTCATCATCCGTCCGGCGAGCTGGTAAAGGGCCGCGACGCCGCCCCAGCAGAGCAGGGAGAGGAACGTCACTCTGGCGTTCCAGAAGGCGGCGGTGACGGCGATCAGCGCGGTCCGCTCGCCGATGGGCAGCACGATCATCTTCTTGAGCCAGTGGCCGGCCGCCCGGCGGCCCAGGCGCTGAGCGAGGCCCAGCACGCCGGTCGCGCGACGGGCGTCGGCCGACTCCAGCAGAGAGCGGGCCGGCTTGCCCCAGCCCGCGCCGGCCCGGGCCGCGTCGGCGCGGGCCCCGCCGTAGGAGAAGTCGATGCCGTGCCGGACGGCCTGCAGGATGGTCGCGGCCACGGCCAGGTGCCAGATGCCGGGGTCGGTGGAGCCGAAAGCCAGGCCGACGTACACGGCGTACTCCTTGAACCGGTCCGCCATGCCGTCAGCCCAGGCGCCGAGCGGCGAGAACGTGCGGGTGTAGCGGGCCAGCTGACCGTCCAGGCAGTCGAGCACGAACGAGAGGTAGAACAGCAGCGCCCCGAGCAGCCGCCCACCCTGGGTGCCCGCGGAGAACCACATGGCCGCCAGCAACGCCAGGGCGACCGAGATGCCGGTGACGGCGTTGGGGGTGAGCTTGAGCTTGGCGGCCGGCTTGATCAGGTAGCGCGACCAGGTGGAGACGGCGTAGGTGGCGAAGAAGCCGTCGTCCTGCTTGACCGAGGTGTCGAGCCGGACCCTGGCCTCGTCCACGTCCGCCAGCGCCGCGACGGCGGTGTCGGCCGCGTGCTGGCCGGTCACCCGGTCGGCGTGCAGCGGCCCGATCAGGGCGGCCCGCACCGGCACGCCCGACCTGACCAGACCGACCAGCAGCAGGTCCACCGCCTCGACCGCGGTGACGGGGCCGAGCTTGCCGGTGTCGGCCAGTTCGGCCAGTTCCTCGGCGATGTCGGCCAGCGTGCCCAGATGGGACTCGCCCACCTGCAACACGCCGCGGAACGTGGCGTTCGCCTCGGGGACGATGTGGAACGAACTGCCCGCGGCGACAATCCTCCCGCCCTGGACGTGCACGGGCGGCCGCATGGGACCCGCGGTCGCGTCCTGGGAGACCAGCGCCCCGGTGGCGTGCGCGGGATGCTCCAGCAGCAACGCGAGCGCCTCGGTGTGGGCCACGAGGTCGGCGGGGAGCACGGCGACGGCGCCCGTCGAAATCCTGGCGATCTTGGCGACGCCCCTGAGGTCGGCTCCGAGTCCGCCACCGGGCGTGACCACCTGGATCTCACTCACCGGCAGCGTGGCGAGCTGACCGGTGATCCGGTCGAGCAGCGTGCCGTCCGGACAGGAGAGCCTGCCGGCCGGGGTCGTGGCGAGCAACACGACCGACGTGGTCGTGCTCTCGCGGGTCGTCAACGAGTCGGGCAAAGCGCGGGTCTCCTCCCGGCCGGGGGTGGAGCGCGTGGATTTGGGGGTGCGTAGCCAGCGTAGCGACAGGTCAGGGCAATATCACGGAACAGGAAGCGTGCCCGGCGAGAAACCTGCTCATCAGACCGTCGAGCCCGGTTTGCGGTCGTCCTCATCGGTCGTGTCGTCGCGGTATGTGGCCGTCACCCAACTGCCCGACGTCGTTGGCGCCCCAGGCCTGGAGCAGGCGACGGAGGGGTTCCCCCACGCCCAGAACGTCCGGCTGAACAGGGGCTTTCCATTACGCTGCCGGTATGGATTCAAGGTCGGTTGGCGTGCTTTTGGCGGGCGGTGTGGGGCAGCGGGTGGGTCTGGCCACTCCCAAGCAACTCGCCGAGATCGCCGGAAAGACGATCATCGAGCACTCGATCGCCGTGTTCGAGGACGCGCCGGAGATCGACGAGATCGTGGTGCTGATGACGCCGGGCTACACCGACCGGATCCGCGAGATCGTGGACAAGGGCGGCTACCGCAAGGTCACCAAGATCGTGGAGGGCGGCGCGAGCCGCACCGAGAGCACGTGGCGGGCCCTGCAGGCACTCGGGACGGAGGAGTGCGACGTGCTGCTGCACGACGCCGTACGCCCGCTCGTGGAGCCCCGGATCATCACCGAGTGTGTCCAGGCCCTGCGCACGCACCACGCCGTCAACGTGGCGATCCCGAGCTCCGACACGGTCCTGGTGGCCGTGCCCGGAGCGGACGGCGAGGTCATCGGCGAGGTGCTGGACAGGTCGCGGCTGCGGCGCAGCCAGACGCCGCAGTGCTTCAAGCTGTCGGTGATCAGGGAGGCGTACGAGCGGGCGTTCGCCGACCCCGATTTCGACAGCCGCCCGGCCACCGACGACTGCGGTGTGGTCCTGCGTTACCTGCCCGAGGTGCCCATCCACCTGGTGCCGGGCAGCGAGCACAACATCAAGATCACCCACCCCGCCGACCTGCGGATCGCCGAGTTGCTCTTCCGGCTGGCGGCCGAGGGGCCAACGGCATAAGGGTCAAAGTACGTGAATACCGCCGCGTTGCAGACGTTGGCCTGACCCGCCGCCTGTTACCGTGCGATCGCATGAGGAAACTCATCGTGATCGCGGCGCTGCTCGTCTGCTACCCCGTGCTGCTGGTGTCGGCGCTCTGGCCGGCACCGCTGCTGTTCGGGGCGGTGGCCGCGCTCTCCTACGCCGCCGAGTACGCCGCGCCGCGCGTCTCCAGGCGACTGACCGACGTGTTCGGCAAGGTGCACCTGGGGATGACGCTGCGGTTCACGGTCAGGCAGACGGCGGCGTTGCTGCTGGTGGCGCGGACGGCGGGTCCGGATTCGCCGTGGTTCGTGGCGCTGGCGGCTGGGATGTTCGGGATTCACGGGGTGCGGGCCGTGCACACCGGGCTGGCCCTGCGGCTCCGCTCGATCCTCAGCAGGATGCCGGTCACCACCCGCAACCTGGACGTGTCGGCTCTGCGCATCCCGAAGATGCCGCCTGGCTGGCTGGGTGACGCCCGCAGCGTACGTTTCCTCTATCTGGACGCGCTGCCCGTGCTCGGGGCCGCGGCCGGCGCGCTCACGGCGGCCTGCGGCGCGGCCCTGGCGCTCGTGTCCGGCGCCGTCGGCGCGCTGGCCCTCTTCCCGTACGTGCGGCGGGCCCTGCCGCTCACCGACAAGGAACGGGTCATCCAGGTCGTGAGCGATCAGGTCAGGGCCTACAGCCCGGAGGTCATCCTGTACTTCTCCGGCGCCACAGCGGCCGCCTACCAGGCGCGGATGTGGCTCCCCACGCTGGAGCGCCTCGACCGGCGGGCCATCGTCGTGCTGCGCGAGCGAGGCATGGCGGCTCACCTGGAGCCCTCGACGCTGCCGATGGTCTGCATCCCGTCCTCGGGCGACCTGATGAGCTTCCACGCGCTCTTCAGCGCCAAGTTGTGCCTGTACGTCTCCAACGTCGGCAGGAACGTCCACATGCTGCGCATCCCCACGCTGCGCAGCGCGTTCCTCAACCACGGGGACAGCGACAAGGAGGCGTCGTTCAACCCGTTCTCCCGGGTGTACGACGAGGTGTGGGTGGCCGGGCCCGCGGGACGCGACCGCTACCGGCGGGCCAAGGTGGGCGTCAGGGACGAGGACATCCACGAGGTCGGCCGGCCGCAACTGGAGGGCATCTCGACGGAAGGGCCCGGGCTGCCGTACCGGACCGTCCTGTACGCCCCCACCTGGGAAGGCTGGAACGACGACCTGTTCCACACGTCGCTGATGACCATGGGGCCGCGCATCGTGCGGGCGCTGCTGGAGCACGACCCGCCGCTCCGCGTCATCTACAAGCCGCACCCGCTCACCGGATTCCGGGACAAGCGCGCCCTGCGTGCGCACCGGAAGATCGTCGCCATGATCGAGGCGGCCGAGCTCTCCGAGTCGAAGGCCAGGCACCCCTCCCGCGCGGCCGGGTCGCCGCCGCGGATCGCGCACATGATCGTCACGGGCCCGGAGCCGCACCTGTACGACTGCTTCAACGAGTGCGACCTGCTGATCAGCGACATCTCCAGCGTCGTGGCCGACTTCCTGGCCAGCGAGAAGCCGTACGCCGTGACGAATGTCGCCGGCCTGCCCGAACGCGCCTTTCATGAGCGTTATCCGAGCGCCGAGGCAGGCGTGCTGCTGGGCAAGGACCTGGCCGGGCTCGCGGAGTTCCTCGACGGGGAGGACACGCTGGCCCGAGCCAGGATCAAGCTCAGGAGCTATCTGTTCGGGCCGGAGTATCCCGACGCGCTGGCCCGCTTCAACGCGGCGGTCGAGCGGGTCATGACTTCGGCGGGCGGGCCAGCTTCTTCGGGCTCGTGAGGAAGCCCCACCCCCATGAGCAGTGCATGGTGGCGTACACGATCGGCAGCCGCAGCCGTGCCGCCAGGGACAACCCGCTGCCGGTCACCACAGAGCCGGCCACGATGGCGAGTGCGTAGCCGCCGGGGATGACCAGGCCGAGCGGGAAGAACGGCGAGACGATCAGGCCCAGCAGCATGGCCAGCACCGCGGCGGGCGGCGCCAGGTAGCGCAGGTTGATCGTGCCCTCGTGGGTGCGCGCGACCACGCGCCGCCAGCGGCCGTAGTGGAAGTATTGCTTGGCCAGCGCCTTGACGTTGGGCCGCGGCCGGTAGGTGACCCGCATGCGCGGCTGGAACCAGACCAGGCCGCCGGTCTGGCGGATGCGGTGGTTCATCTCCCAGTCCTGGGCCCGCTGGAAGTGCTCGTCGTAGCCGCCCACCCGGTCGAGCGCCGAGCGGCGGAAGACGCCGAGGTAGACGGTGTCGGCGGGGCCTGCCGTGCCGCCCACGTGGAACGCGGCCGCGCCCACGCCGATCTTGGAGGTCATGGCACAGGCCACGGCCTGCTCGAAGGGTGTGACGCCCTCGGCCGCCATGATCCCGCCCACGTTGTCGGCGCCGGTCTCCGCCAGCGTCTCGACCGCGATGCGCAGGTAGTCGGGCGGCAACATGGCGTGCCCGTCCACCCTGGCGATGATGCCGTTGCGGGAGGCGCCGATCGCGGCGTTGAGCGCGTTGGGGGTGCGGCCCGTCGGGTTGGGCACCACGGTCACCCGGGGATCGGCCGCCGCGATGGCCTCGGCGACCTCCTGGGTGCGATCTCGGGACGGCCCCACGGCGAGGACGACCTCGATGGCGCCGGGATATCTCTGGGCGAGGACCTGGTCGACGGCCTCGCGGAGGTGCCGCTCCTCGTTGAGGACCGGCATGACGACGGAAATGGGGGGCCAGGCGCGCGTTTCCGCGGGGGCCTGCGGCGAGTCGGGGAACTGCTTCATGGCGGGGCTCACGCTACTGTACCGGCAGGGGAGGAGGGCAATCGAAAGCTCGATCCTCCGTGCGACATGAGGGGGACGGCATGCGCGGCTCGGGCGAGGAGGACGCCGGAGTTCTCGTGGGCGGCGACGCCTACGGCGGCGTCAGGCTCCCTCCCGGTCGTCCGCGCCGGCCGTTCAAGAGGAGCGCCAAGGCGCGCCGGCGCAATGTGATCGTGGCCGGGTTCCTGTCTGCCTGCGTGCTCGTGACCACGGGCGTGGTGTGGGCGACCCCGCGCCAGATCGGCACCGTGGACGCCGGCGTGACCGCGCCCACCCGCGGCGCCGAGAACATCCTGCTGGTCGGCGTGGACAAGCGCGACGATCTCACCCGCCAGCAGCAAAACCGGCTCAAGCTGGGTCGCGAGGCGGGGCAGCGCACCGACACCATGATGGTGATCCACCTGTCCGAGGACCACCGCCGGGTCACCGTGGTGAGCCTGCCGCGCGACACCTGGACGACGGTCCCCGGCAAGGGCGAACACAAGATCAACTCCGCGTACCAGTTCGGCGGGCCAAAGCTCGCCAAGCAGACCGTCGAGGCCGCCACCGGGCTGCAGATCAACCGCTACATCGAGGTCAACATCCTCGGCTTCATCGACGTGGTCGACTCGCTCGGCGGGGTCACGGTGTGCACGCCGGTGCCGATCAACGACCCCAAGACCGGGCTCAACCTGCAGGCGGGCACCCATCAGCTGGACGGCGTGCGGGCGCTCGGCTACGCCCGCACGCGGGCCACCGCCCGCTCCGACCTCGACCGCATCGACCGGCAGCAGCAGGTGATCTCGGCCCTGCTGAACCGGGCGCTGAGCGCCGACACGCTGGCCAACCCCGGCAAGCTGGCGTCGTTCGTCAACTCGACGCTCAGCACGGTGAAGGTGGACCCGGACGACGGGCTGCTGGGGCTGGCCACACAGCTCAGGGACGTGTCACTGGAGGACGTGAAGTTCGCCGAGGTGCCGCTGGCGAACGTCGACTTCAAGGCGCCCACGGGCGAGTCGGCGGTGTTGTGGGACAAGCAGGCGGCTCGCGACATGTTCGCCAAGATCAACGCCGACCAGGACCTGACCAAGCCCACGCCCACGGTCTCCCCGTCCCCGTCTGCCAAGCCGTCGGCGATCGCGCCGGGGAGCATCACGCTCAAGGTCAAGAACGGCACGCTCATCACCGGGTTGGGGGCCCGTACGAAGGCGGGGCTGGTCGCGTACGGCTTCAAGGTCCCGGGAGAGCCCGGCAACACCTCGAAGAAGGACTACAAGAAGACCGTCGTCCGGTACGCCGCGGGCCAGGAGGGCGCCGCCCGCGTGGTGGCCGCCGCCATTCCTGGGGCAGACCTGAAAAAGGCCGACGTCGACGGCATCGAGGTCATTGTCGGGAGCGACCAGCCGAAAATCCAGAAACAGAAGGCAACAACCGCCCCAACTAGCAAGCCGAGTGTTACACCAACGACCAAAACGGCAATGCAGAACATATGTAAGAAATAGACATATCTTTCTGCGACTCGGGCAGGTGAGGCCCATGGTGGTCAGGTGTTGGCGGGAGGACCCCTGTACGGTTCTGCACGTCGTAGGCGACCTCGATGTGGCGGGGGCTCCACGGTTGCGGGCCGAGTTGGAGCAGGCGATCGCCGAGGCGGACCCTCCCAACCTGGTCGTCGACCTGACCGAGGTGCCGTTCTGTGACTCCGTGGGCCTGGGCGTGCTGGTGGCCACGCTCAATCGCATCCACCACATACGCGGCCGCATGATCCTGGTGCTGGCGCCCGGGATGATCCGCCACCTGCTGATGATCACTAACCTCGACAGGCATTTCGAGACGAGCGAGTCGATCGGCGAGGCCCGCATGGCGCTCGGCAGCGCCGCCTGACAGCTTGCCCACGCTCCCCCATGCTTTCCTTCGTGCTGGATACTCGGAGATCCGCCGGGTGTTCCGCTATGACTGGAGGCAACCATGAGGCTTGGCGTGATGTTCGACAGGGACCTGCCGCCCGAGCAGCTCATCCCGTTCGCCAAGGCGCTGGACGAGACGTCCGTCGACGATCTGTGGGTGGTGGAGGACCTGGGCTGGACCGGCGGCATCTCCTCGGCAGCCACCGCCCTGGCCGTCACCTCGCGCCTGCGCGTCGGCATCGGCATCGCCCCCGCTCCCCTGCGTAACCCGATGTTGCTGGCGATGGAGCTGGCCAATCTGGCGCGCGTGCATCCCGGCCGGCTGGCGGCGGGGATCGGGCACGGCGTACAGGACTGGATGCGCCAGGTCGGCGCCGCCCCGCCGTCGCCCCTCGCCCTGCTGGAGGAGACGGTCACAGCGGTACGCGCGTTGCTGCGCGGCGAGACCGTCACCCTGCACGGCAAGTCCGTGCACCTGGACGGAGTGTCGCTGGTGCATCCGCCCGCTGTGGCGCCGCCCGTGCTGACCGGGGTGAAGAGCCCGCGCTCGCTGGCGCTGTCGGGGCGCGTGGCGCAGGGGACGATCGTGCCCGAGGGCATCGGGCCCGCACAGTTGCCCGGGATCCTGGAGCAGATCGGGGCGGCGGACGGTGACGATCATGAACTGGTGGTCTTCACGTTCCTGAACACCGGGACGGAGGCTGCGGAGGCCGCCAAGCCCACGGTGGAGGGGCAGGCGGCGTTCCTCGGGATCGCCCCGGAGGATGTGGCGATGGCGGACGGGTCGCCGGAGGAGGCGGCGGCGCAGGTCAAGAGCCTGTGGGCGGCTGGGGCCGACACGGTGGCGGTCCGGCCGCTCGGCTCGGACCCGCTCCGCCACGTCACGGCCCTGCTGTCGGCCCTCTGACACCCACCGCACGCCCCGCTCCCACCCGTGGGGGCGGGGCTTCCGCTTCGGCCCGCAGAGTGCGCCCCACAGGCCGGACTGCAGGCGGCGGCCGGATGAGCCATCCCCGACCGGGATGACCCGATGGCCGAATGGCCGATGGTGCTCGGTCGAATGGCCGATGGATGGCGAGCGGTGCCCGGCCAGGATCGGCCCATGAGGCGAATCGCATCATTAGCAGCATGCGCGGCGGCGCTGGCATGGGCCACGAGCGGTTGCGGCGGCCTGGACCTGGACGCCAAGGAGGTGCACGCAGCACGGTCGTTCCCCATGAGCGGGACCTCCCTGAGGATCGTCTCCTCCCTGGGCGGCGTCCGCGTACTCGCCGGCACCGGCAGCACCGTCGAGGTGGAGCGGTGGACCCGCGGCAAGGCCGCCGACGACGGCAACGCCACCTGGTCCCTGCGGGACGGCACCCTCCGGCTGAGCGCGGACTGCAACATGGTCTTCGGCGACTGCGGCGCCCGCTACCACATCACGGTCCCGCCCGGCCTCCGCCTGACGATCGACGCGGCGGACGGCGTCATCCTCAAGGACCTCCAGCAGGACGTGGACGTGGTCGGCCAGGACCGCATCCAGGTGTCCGGAACCTCGGGAAAGCTGCGGCTACGCAGCGAGGGCCCGATCACGGGTGATGGCCTGAGGTCGGCGAATGTCCGATGCCGGACCCTGGACGGCGAGATCGATCTCTCCTTCGCCGGCGCCCCGACCAACCTGGACCTCGAGTCCAGCGACGGCAGGGTGACGGCTACCGTGCCGCAGGGCTCCTATGCGGTGACGGCGAAGAGCACGGACGGCAGCGAGCGCTCCGAGATCGCGAACGACCCGCAGGCCACCAGCAAGATCGTCGCCCGCAGCACCTCGGGAAACGTCCGCATCCTGGCCCGATGACCCGGCGCCGAGGTCCGGTCAGCCGACCCGCTCGAAGGGAGTCGGCACCTGGCCCGTCCAGCGGTACAGCTGGGCGGTCCCGGTCTGCTTGGTGACGCCGCCCTCCGTGAGGGTCCCGGCCTTGGAGACGTAGTAGCGCCCGCCGCCGAGCGAGATCAGGCCGTACTCGCCGGTGAACTCCCAGCCCCGCACCCCGGACGCGTCATGCTGGAGGCCGCCCGGCGCCAGGGTGAGCAGGTCGCCCTGCTCCGGCTGGGGTTGCCCGACGATGTCCCCCTTCCTGGGCTGCGCGCTGCCGTCGACCATGAAGAACGAGTAGTTGGGGAACTGCGGCTTCTTGCCCTTGTACACGGCCATCATCCAGTTGCCGGTGTGCTCGTCGTACTCGAGGTTCTGCACGCCGTACGTGGTGTTGCCGGTGTAGGCGAAGTACTTGCCGTCGGTGTGCTCGGGGCCGCTGGTGTGCGGGGCGCTCTCGGTGAGCGGCCGCTCGTACTTCTTCCACTGCTGGATGTCGTACTGGAGCAGGACTTGGTAGTCGTTGTCCTGCCGGGCCACGTTCGAGTAGATGCCGTACGCCACGGTCAGCTTCTGCTTGCCGTGCTTCTTGCCGAACTCGGGGCCGAAGGACACACCGTCGATGCCGCTGCAGCCGTACCGGTGGTCGGGGGTGTTGGCGATGTTGCCGTCGAACTTGCCGTCACCGTTCATGTCGGCCACGTAGTCGGCCACGACCTCCTTGAGGTAGACAGTCTTGACGACGTCGCTGGTCTGGGCGTCCATGTTCATGCTGGTGATGCGGTCGACGTCGAAGATCGCGATATAGAACGACTCCTGCGCCTTGTACTCGAGCGAGCCGTACACGCGGCCGTCCTTCGCGTTGAAGTCCAGGTCGCCGAGGTGTCCGGTGAAGCCGGTCACGGACCCGACCGGGTTGCCCTTGAGGTCGGTCTTGACGAGGAGGTTGGTGAAGGAGAAGTACATGTACCCCTTGCGCTGGTCGATGGCCATGCCCTGCACATGCCCGGCGGCCCAGGCGCCTCCGTAGATCTCTTTCGGCAGGTCGGCGGGGGTGGCTGTGGCCGGGGTGGAGGAGAGGCCGAAGGTGACGGCGGCGGCGAGGGTGAGCGTCAGGACTTTGCGCATGGTGCGGTACCCGTCTTCGGTTGTGGATCTTACCGAGACGAGACGTTAGCCCGATGTCATGACGATGTCTGACAAATCCGTAAATCGATAGTGAAGTACGGCTGACAACACCGAGTGCTGCACCCGCTGGCGCCGCAGGCCGCCGTTGCGGCGCCGCGAAGCCCGCGAGCCGTTATACAGAACTAAACTTCTCAGAAGTACAGTTCTGCTTCGTTGGTCACGCGGCGCGTGACGACGGTATGCAGGCCAGGCGGGGCCGCCGGCGGCTCGTTCCGCGAGCCACCGACCGCGTCAGAGGCGGTCTGCCCCATCGAAGGCAACGAGTTCGATCTCGAACCCGTCCTCGTCCTCCAGGTACGCGGCATAGTGCTGCGCGCCGCCGGCATCGGGATGACGATCGGGGAACATCAACGTCCAGCCGTGCGCGGGGGCCTGCTCGACCAGCGCGTCGAGCAGGGCGCGGCTCTCCACGTGGAAGGCGAGATGGTTGAGGCCTGGGCGGCGGCGGTCGTGATGGTCGGCGGTGAGAGCGGGCGACTGCTCCAGAACCAGGTACGTCGGCCCCAGCCGCCAGCTCCGGCCATCCTCCCAGTCCTGGAAGACGGTATAGCCGAGCGCTTGCAGCAGCCACTGCCAGCTGCCGATCGCCCGTCGCAGATCGGGAACCCAGATCTCGACGTGGTGCAGCATTCCAGTGGCGGGCGTGTCGTTCACCCTTGGACCCTGTCAACTACCACCGGCTGAAGCCGGTGGCTTGCTCTCACGGTCCCGTCTGGCTGAAGGGAGGCCGGTAGCGTGCGGCTGGTTGACAACAGCCCAGCCCGCAACACCGCGTACGGCGACGTTGCAGGCCGCGATGTGATCGGCGTGCCCAGCGAGGCCACAGCCGGTGCAGAGGAACCGGCCCCGCGCGGGCCGATTCGCTCTGGAGACGCACCCGCAGTCGGGACAGGCCTGCGAAGTAAAGGCGGGATCGACCAGCAGGAAGGCGACCCCGGCCCGCGCGGCCTTGTAGCGGCTGAACTCGATCAGCTGGGCGAACGCCCAGCCGTGCAGGGTGCGCCGCTGGAACCGGTGAGCCCTTACCCGGCCGCGGATGCCCTGGAGGTCCTCCAGGGCGATGCCGCGGCCGGTGCGTTCGGCTTCGCGCACCACGTGTTTGCTGATTTGGTGGTTGAGGTCGGTCATCATCCGGTGCTCACGCCCGGACAGGCGGCGCAGCACCCGCCGCGCCGAAGAGGTGCCCTTCTTCTGCAAACGCCGGCGTTGGCGGTGGCGGCGCTCGCGCAGGCTGCGTACGTGCCCGTTGCCGTGGATCGGGCCGGGCAGCGCGGGGCCGGGCAGCACCGCGCCGTCGTTGGTGACGGCCAGGTTCGCCACTCCTTGGTCCACCCCGAGGAAGCCGTTGACCGGCTCGCGGACTTCGGGTTTGGGCAGGGTGACGGTGACCTGCAGCAGCCACGCCCCGCGCCGGTAGATCAGGTCGGCCTCGCCGAGCGGGAGCGTGTCGACGGCCTTGAGGTCTTCGGGCCGGCCGGTGTAGGGCACTGGGACGCGGCCGGTGGGGGTCCACAGCGACACGGTGCGGGCGTCGCGGTTCCAGCTCATCAGCCGCGCGTCATGGGGGACGGCACCGTGTGGGCGGAACACATGAGCCCGCGTCTTGGTGGCACGCCGGTTTGCATAGGCACCGGCCACCCGGGCGATCGCCCGCACGGCCGCCTGCGCGCCCAGCCCGGCGAACTGCACGCGCACCGGGTAGTAGGCCAGCCGGTGCAGCTCCACCACGGTGAGAGTGCGCTGCTCCCAGGCAAGGCGGGAGATGAAGCTGGCCGCCTCGTTGCACACCTGCACCGCTGCCGTGAGGGCATCGGCCTGGGCGGGCGTGGGGGCGAGCCGGAGCTGCACCACCGAGGGCAGGCCGTGCCGTTTGGTGGCGGAGCGGCGGATCGCCATCGCGCACCTCCTGTCACTAGACCCTCACCCACCGCACACATTACTAGCTGTTACCAATGTTTTCCATAATCTTTTCGAAAGGGGGCGTGGCGCTTCCTCCCGGCCCTAAGGGACCGGGTCTCTGCGCGACAATTCAGATGAAGCGCGGAGCCACCATTCAGACCGTTCGGTGGGATAGGCCCAGTAAGCTCATCTGGCGTGAGTTCTTACCGCCCCATCGGACCGGTCGTCGGCATCGTCGGCGCGGGTCAGCTGGCCAGGATGTCGCAGCCGCCCGCCATCGCGCTCGGCGTCGAACTGCGGGTGCTGGCCGGCGCCCCTGACGAGAGCGCCGCACGGGTGATCGTCGACACGCGCATCGGAGACTACCGCGATCTGGACGACCTTCGTGAGTTCGCCCAGGGGTGCGACGCGATCACGTTCGACCACGAGCACGTCCCGACCGAGCACATCAGGGCTCTGGCGAAGAGCGGCCACTCCGTTCACCCGGGAGCCGACGCGCTCGTCCATGCGCAGGACAAGGCGGTCATGCGCGAGCGGCTGACCGCCATCGGCGTGCCCTGCCCGGCCTGGGCTCGGGTGTCGTCGGCGGCCGACGTCGCGGGCTTCGCGGACGAGCACGGCTGGCCCGTGGTGCTGAAGGCGGTGCGCGGCGGCTACGACGGCCGCGGTGTGTGGGTGTGCGCCGACGCCGCCGAGGCGGAGGAGGCGTTCGCGTCCGGGGTCGAGCTGATGGCCGAGGCATTCGTGCCGTTCGAGCGGGAGCTGGCGGTGCTGGTGGCCCGCTCGCCGCACGGCCAGGGCGTCAGCTACCCAGTGGTCGAGACCGTGCAGCAGGACGGCATCTGCGTCGAGGTGCTCGCCCCCGCCCCTGGCCTGGACCAGGAGGACGCCGCGCAGGCCCAGCGCATCGGCCTGAAGATCGCCGACGAGCTGGGGGTGACCGGGCTGCTGGCGGTGGAGCTGTTCCAGACGGCTCGTGGACTGGTGGTCAACGAGTTGGCCATGCGCCCGCACAACAGCGGACACTGGACGATCGAGGGGGCTCGGACGTCGCAGTTCGAGCAACACTTGAGGGCCGTGCTGGACCTGCCGCTCGGCTCCCCCACGATGACGGCCCAGGCCGTCGTCATGGCCAACCTGCTGGGCGGCGACGACCCGGACCTGTTCAAGCGCTATGAGCACGTGCTGGCGCACGACCCTGGCATCAAGGTGCACTTCTACGGCAAGCAGGTGCGCCCTGGCCGCAAGATCGGCCACGTGACGGCCCTCGGCTCCAACCTGGACGAAGTACGCGCCCGCGCCCGCCACGCCGCCGTCTACCTGACCACCGGAGAATACACGTGAGTGGGATCATGATCGTCACGGTGGCGGCGAAGGAGGCGGTGACGGCGTGATCGGGATCGTCATGGGGAGTGACTCCGACTGGCCGGTGATGAAGGCCGCGGCGGAGGCGGTGGCGGAGTTCGGGGTGCCGTTCGAGGCGGACGTCGTGTCCGCGCACCGCATGCCGGCCGAGATGATCGACTATGGCCGGCAGGCCGCCTCCCGCGGCCTCAAGGTGATCATCGCCGGCGCCGGCGGGGCGGCGCACCTGCCCGGCATGCTGGCGTCGGTGACGCCGTTGCCGGTGATCGGGGTGCCGGTGCCACTGAAATACCTCGACGGCATGGATTCACTGCTGTCGATCGTCCAGATGCCGGCCGGGGTTCCGGTGGCCACGGTGGCGGTCGGCGGGGCACGTAATGCGGGGCTGCTGGCCGTCCGCATCCTCGCCGCTTCCGACGCCGATCTTCGGCGGCGCATGGAGGAGTTCCAAGAGCAGCTCAGAGAGCAGGCGTACGCCAAGGGCGAGCGGCTGCGCGCCGAGGCCGCCGAGCTCTGACCGGCCTTCCCGGCGCGGCCGGGAGACCGCGATCCTCCTGATCCGGACCTGGGTCAGAGGGAGCCCTTTTCGCCGGGGCCGTGGACCGCTAGTGTGCCGCGATGGATGCCGTGATCAGGGCGCACGCCGCCCGTGTCCGGGCTGCCGACCCGCTGGTCGCGGGCCAGGACGAGCTGCCCGGAGCAGGTGGCGGGCCGATCGAGGCGCGCGACGCCGTCGGCCGTGCCTCCGTGGAGCGGATCGCCCCTGACAGCATGCGGGCTGCCTGGTCCCCGCTGGTGCTGCACCGGCTCCAGGCCCGCGTCGCCGGCCCCGACCCCGCGGCCGCGCTCGGCGCCCTGCTGGACCGGTGGCTGGCCGGCCTGGACCTCGACGCGCCCGGTCAAGCGCTGACGGTGTCCTGGCCGAGCCGGGACACCGCGCCGGTGAGGGCCCTTGCCGCCCGCAACTTCGCCCCGATCGTCACCCAGGCCGTCCGCCCGCTCACCACGGGCCCGGCGACGGCCCCGGGCGTGCGCCGGGCCACCGCCGGAGACCTCGAAACCATCGCCAGGCTGTACGAGCGACTGGTGGCGTACGACGCGCAATTCGGCTGGGTGGCCCTACGCCCCTCGGCCCCGTCCCGCATCCGCGAGTTCCTGACCACGGAGGTCCTGCCCACGGAGTGGTGCTGGCTGGCCGAGCCGGACGGGGAGGCGGTGGGCTGCGTCATCGTGCAGCCTCCTGTCCACTCCGCGTGGATCGCCCGATCCGTGAACGTGACGCCGCTGGCGTACCTGAGCGTCCTGTACGTGGAGCCGTCCGCCCGAGGCCGCGGCGTGGGCGCGGTGCTCACCGAGGTGGCCCATGGCCATGCGGCGGCCCTGGGCGTGACGACGATGACGCTCCACCACGCCCTCCCGAATCCGCTCTCGACGCCGTTCTGGCTGCGCCGCGGCTATCGCCCGCTGTTCACCCAGTGGGTCCGCCACCTGGGGGCGTGAGGCCGCATGCGGCCCGGCGAGGCCGGGTGAGGCCTTACGGCCGCCCCAGGGCCCGGTAGTGCCATCCGGCCGACCGCCATATCTCGGCGTCCAGCGCGTTGCGCCCGTCCACGATGCGCCGGGTCGCGACCACCGCCCCCAGCTCCTCCGGATCGAGCTCCACGAACTCCTGCCACTCCGTGAGCAGCAACACCACATGCGCCCCGCGAACCGCCTCCACAGCCGACTCGCCGTAGTTCAGCTCGGGATGAGCCTTGCGAGCGTTGCCGATCGCGATCGGGTCGTAGATGGTGACCTGTCCGCCTTGGTGGCCGATGGTGACGGCGACGTCGAGCGCGGGAGAGTCGCGAATGTCGTCCGAGTTCGGCTTGAAGGCCGCCCCCAGAACGCCCACGGTGCACCCGTGGAAGGAACCACCTGCCAGTTCCCTGGCCATGTCCACCATGCGGGCACGCCGCCGCATGTTGATGGCGTCCACCTCACGCAGGAACGTCAGCGCCTGGTCCGCGCCCAGCTCGCCGGCCCGGGCCATGAACGCCCGGATGTCCTTGGGCAGGCAACCGCCGCCGAACCCGAGCCCGGCGTTCAGGTAGCGTCCGCCGATCCGGTCGTCGTACGAGAGCGCCTCGGACAGCAGCTGGACGTCGGCGTGGGCGGCCTCGCAGACCTCGGCCATGGCGTTGATGAAAGAGATCTTGGTGGCGAGGAAAGCGTTGGCGGCCGTCTTGACCAGCTCGGACGTGGCGAAATCCGTCACCACGATCGGAACGTCACCCAGCGGCTCGTAAACCTCACGCAGCACCTTCTCCGCCCGTTCCGTACGGACGCCGAACACGATGCGGTCCGGGTTCAAGGTGTCCTGCACCGCGAACCCCTCCCGCAGGAACTCGGGATTCCAAGCCAGCTCGGCCTCGGCGCCGGCCGGGGCGAGGCGCGCCATCTTGTCGGCGAGCCGCTCCGCGGTCCCCACGGGCACGGTCGACTTGCCGACGACCAGGCACTCCCGATCGAGCAGCGGGGCAAGGGATTCGACCGCGGCGTCCATGTAGGAGACGTCCGCCGCGTACTCGCCGCGTTTCTGCGGCGTGCCGACGCAGATGAAGTGCACATCGCCGAATTCGGCGACCTCCTCGTAGGAGGTCGTGAAGCGCAGGCGGCCGGATTCGAGCCCGCGGCGGAGCACAGGTTCGAGCCCCGGTTCATGAATCGGGAGCTCACCGTTGTTCAGGCGGCGGACTTTGTCGGCGTCGATGTCGAGGCCTAGGACGTCGAATCCAAGATCCGCCATGCATGCCGCATGCGTGATGCCCAGGTATCCGGTCCCGATCACCGTGAGGCGATATGGCACGAGTGAGCTCCTTTCGATCGCGCAGGCATGCTACCGGCCTTTCGCTACCAGCTACGTGCCACGGGTGCCCGTCCGCAAACCGTACCCGCTGGTAACAAGATGGTCGGACGTCCTAGTATTTGACGCATGAGCTTCCCTCTATACGCGCCCGCCGAAGAGCACGACATGCTCAGGGAGAGCGTCCGAGCCCTGGCCGACGAGAAGATCGCTCCGCATGCCGCGGAGGCCGACGAGACCGAGGAGTTCTCCTGGGACGTCTACAAGGCGCTGGTGGCGGCGGACCTGCACGCCGTCCACGTCCCCGAGCAGTACGGGGGCGCCGGGGCGGACGCGCTGGCGACGGTGATCGTCATCGAGGAGGTGGCCCGCGCCTGCGCGTCCACTTCCCTGATCCCCGCCGTCAACAAGCTAGGCACCGTCCCGCTCCTCCTCTCGGCCTCGGAGGAGCTGAAGTCGCGTTACCTGGCGCCCGTGGCCAGAGGGGAGGCCATGTTCTCGTACGCGCTGTCGGAGCCGGAGGCCGGCTCGGACGCCGCCGCGATGAAGACGCGGGCGGTGGCCGACGGCGATGAGTACGTGCTCAACGGCACCAAGATGTGGATCACGAACGCCGGCGTCTCCGAGTACTACACGGTGATGGCCGTCACCGACCCGTCGGCCGGCGCCCGCGGCATTTCCGCCTTCGTCGTGGAGAAGTCGGACGAGGGCGTCTCCTTCGGCCCCAAGGAACGAAAGCTCGGCATCAAGGGCTCCCCGACCCGCCAGGTCATCCTGGACAACGTCAGAATCCCCGCCAGCCGCATGATCGGCGCCCCCGGCAGCGGTTTCAAGACGGCTCTGGCGACCTTGGACCACACCCGCATCACCATCGCCGCCCAAGCGCTGGGCATCGCCCAGGGCGCACTGGACTACGCGATCGGCTACGTGAAGGAGCGCAAGCAGTTCGGCCGCCCGATCGCCGACTTCCAGGGCCTGCAGTTCATGGTGGCCGACATGGCCATGAAACTGGAGGCGGCGCGGCAGCTCACGTACCACGCGGCCGCGAAGTCGGAACGCGCGATGCACGGCGAGCCCCAGAAGGACCTGACGTTCTTGTCGAGCGCCGCCAAGTGCGCCGCCTCGGACGCCGCCATGGAAATCACCACGGACGCGGTGCAGTTGCTGGGCGGGTACGGCTACACGAAGGATTTCCCGGTGGAGCGCATGATGCGCGACGCCAAGATCACCCAGATCTACGAGGGCACCAACCAGATCCAGCGCATGGTGATGGCCCGCCAGCTCCTGAAGTAGGCGTTGACGTGCGGATACCCGGCACTTCCTGTGGGATGGGCCGGGTCCGCCGTGACGTCGGCTGATCTTCGGCATCCGCCTGTTCCGTCCCTGTTCCGTGAGCGTTCCCCACGGAGAACAGTGGGATTTCGACGATAAGCAGGAGTTGGCTCGCAGGCTTCCGCGGATAGCCCGCTACCGGGACCGGTGAAGATCCCGGCAATGACCCCTCTACGCCGATTCAGCGGCCGCATGCGGCAAGAAACGCTCGTCGATCGCCTTGCGGGCGCGGTCGTGAGATCCGGGCATCATGTGGGCGTAGACACGCACGGTGAAGCCTGGGTCGGCGTGGCCTAGGTACTCGGCGAGTTCCTTGACCGAGACGCCGTCGGTCAGCATCACGCTCGCGTAGTAGTGGCGGAGCTGGTGAAGCCCTTCTTTGCGAGCCGTGGTGAAACGCGTGCGTTGACGAGAGTCCATTTCGGGCGCCGGAATCAAGCCCGCTTGCACGAGCGCGGGCTTCCACACGGTCTCGTTGTAGCTGCGAGCTCTGATGTAGCGATCATCCGTCCAGCGGAACAGCAGGTTGTGAGTGCGTAGCTTGCCATCGGCCTTCTCCCAGGGGAGCGAGCAGACCAGCGGCGGATAGGTTACGACGTGCCGATTGATGGCCTCAGCCGCCCATTCGGGGAGCGTTACCACACGCTCACGGTCGTTTTTCGGCAGCGCGAAGACGTGGTCGGCTCCAAGCTTCTTGAGCTGCCGACGCACGCGAAGGACGCGCTCCTCGAAGTCGACGTCTTCCAGAGCCAGGCCGAACAGCTCACCTTGCCGCAGCCCGCATGCGGCCCCGAGCATCGGAAGCAAACGGAAGAGAGCGGGGTGAGCGTGGATCAAGGCGTGAATTCGCTCATCCGACCACGCCATGATCTCTTCAGCAGCGCGCTTCGAAACCAGCGCGGACGGCCTCAGCTGACTGTTCGTGCTGGTCAGTCCTACCTCATGTGCCTGATCATGGTCGCGATCAAGTGACTTCGCATTGAACGGGTCAGGGTCCAATCCCTCAGCTCAACATGCGTCAGTAGTCGAGACGGCCTAAATCTTTGACGCAGTCCGTCTGATCCTCTGGTTCGGCCAGGGCTCCACGTTCTTCGAGCTAGAGCAACGTATCTCGCCGTCTTCGACGGCGTTGATCCCTGTGGGGCAATTGGCCCACGCCTACTGCGTTCCCTGTGGGCTTGATCGGTAGAGTGGCCGGCCATGGGCGTTCTAGTCGACTACTTCACGGCGGACTCCGATCAGTCCGCCCGACTGGCCCTAGATGGCGGGCCGGAGGGCATGAACCTGCCGTACATCGACTGCAAGGGGTGGCTGGACGAGCTCAACACGCTGGTCGCGGAGCTCAGCGGACGCGATCTCAGCGAGTTCGGGGACAGCGAGACCATTGTGGACGACGGCGAGTCAGCGGGCGTGGACCGGGCAGCGCCAGAGACCGTTGCCGCGCTCGCCCTTGTGGATGACGTGCGGCTGCGTGAGTACGCCGAAGAGGAACTGCTCGACGAGTTCGAGGTCGAACGCATCACGGCCTTGCGGGATCTGGCCCGCGAGGCGGTACGGCTCAATCAGGGGCTGTATCGCTGGACGTGCGTCTGAACGCCTCGAACAACTCCTCGCGGAGCGCCGGCGGCAGCTTGCGGCCCATGTCCAACGGACTCACCAGCGCCTGGTCGTCATTCTGTGCCAGGGCCGTGTCCGCGAGGAACTCCAGGCTGAAGCGAGCCTCCTTCCGGTGCCGTGTGTCCGGCCACCGCTCCAGCAGGGGCAGCACCGCGGCCACGCGCGCGCTGATCCGGTCGAGGAGCGCGTAGCCGGGCAGGCCGGGCCAGCGCTGGGCCTGCAGGTCGATGTGATGGAAGGCGACGTAGTCCAACTCCGCGCCGGTGAAGTCGTTTCCGGTGAAGTCATTGCGGTCCCTGCCCAGCGCGGCCTGGTGCTGGGTCGTGCGGCCCCGGAAGTTCATGTTCCGCACCCTGCCGAGGAAGACGCAGTCGACGAACTCTGCTTCGAAGGTGTCTGTCTGGTCTCTCAGCCGAGAGCGGTCGAAGGTGCATCTCTCGAAGCGGACGTTGCCGAAGAACGTGGAGAGCGGGAAGCGGGTGCGTCGGAACACGCAACCGCGGAAGACCGACTGCGGCCAGCCGACGCCGTCCCATGTCCCTTGTCTGCAGGTCGTAGCCATCGAGAGGCGCTCGAAGACGACGCCCGTGAAGTCACATTCCTCGAACTCGCTGCCATGAACGGTGAACTCGGCGAACCGCATTCCGGAAAAGTCCACGTCCACCAGCCGTGCCTGGTCGAAGGTCACGCTCGACACTCCGGCGGGCAACTCGAACCGCTGACCGCGACGCTCACCGCGCGCGATCCACGCAGGATCCCATGCCCCTGGACTCGGCTGCAGGCTGTGCTGCTCGAACGCGCTCATGTGCGCCACCTGCCACGGCTGCGATCGGAACACCTGTCCGCGATGCGTCTCACCGCGCGGGAGGACCAGCTGCGATGATGTTCGCTGAGAGAACCCCTGGGTCTGGCCACAGTCCCACTCCGCATCGCCTTGGCGGCAGGGGGCTGAATCCGGTCATCCCGACTTGCAAGGCGGGCCGGTAGCCGGTGAGCCTGATTACCACTCGCTGCACTATCAAAATGTACTCATGCGTGCTGGTCGGTCCCGACGATGAGCGTGTAATCAACGCCCGTGCGGAAGCCGCCAGAGGACCCGCGGATGGTCAATGTATGACGGCCGGGCTTCAGCGGTTGGAGGCGCACCCAGATACCACAAGCATACGATGTGGTCGTTCCTTCTTCGCCGGTCAGGGGATTGCCCGCTACACCCGTCACGGCGACGTTGTCGTCTTTCATCCGTTCCGGCGTGGCCGCGTTGCCGTCAAGGGTGGCCTTGCCTTTCGCCGTGGCCATGAACTCCCTGCATTGCGCCTCGGTGCTAACCTGATTCACCAGCGGGAAGACCACCGGCCGTCCGGCAGGGATTCTGCATGTCCGCTGCACGGTACCGCCAAAGGTCCCAGCGAGAAACCACACATCATCTGGCTGATTCCGGTCGCAGAACTCCCCGGTCGTGTCCGTCACAGGGTTCGTGCTCTCGCCCTCGGAGGCCGCCCACGTCCACCAACGTCCTTGGATGGTCTCCGCCGCCGCGGCCGCAGTCTTCGAGGATACGACGCCGTACGGGCCGCTCTCTCGGGCCACCCCGCAGCCAGCGAAGAGACCGAGCACCAGCAGAAGTGGTATAGCGGATCTAGGGGGCATCCGAGAATTATAGTCTCAATGAGAACAAAGTGATCAGCGATTCTATCGTGACGATCGTGTCTCGAACGGGAGCAGGGGGACTGCCCTTCAAAGGGAAGCATGCCGAAGCGGGGGACGCTTCCAGTTCGGTGGCCGTTCCGTCAGAGCGTCCAAGATACGGAGAACCAGTGAGGGACGGTGGAAGCTCTTTTGGCTGATCAAGGATCTATCGCTGGTGTAGCCCTTGACGATCGCAATAGGGCTCCGCGAGCCTTGACGATGTGGGAGATCAACACCGCCTCACCGCTTGTCTTGACTCCAAATCTGAGTGCATCGAGGGAGGTCTTTGATGCCGCCACCTTCCGGGATCATGCCCCAGAGGAATGGGATCAGGTATTGAGGCTGTTCGCCCAGGAGCGCGATCAGTTCATCCTCAGTGACGGTAAGGGCGAATCCCGGTCCCGGTTGCCCCGAATTCCATCCTTGTTCCAGAGCCCGCCGGATGCATCCCACAACGAGGACGGGACGGATCACGATCGTTCGCTGTCCTCCCCAGTTGTCCGGCCGGGCGCAGGGAAGTGACACCACAAGGACGCTTCCCGGCTTCTCGGCTCGCTCAACGGCGAAGGTGAGAGGGCTCCACTTCTTGTCTTGGCTGTAGGTCGGCTTGTGGCTGACACGCCAGCGAAGGACGGTGCCATCGACGGTGATGAGCCGCGAGCCCTTCTTCGGCATCGCCATAGCTGCCTCCAAGCTCTGCTCTTGTTCCGCGCTGCTCCGTGGGACCATCCGAATCAGCAAGAAGTGATGCGAGACGCCCGCAAGAGTAACCACTGCGGAACAGCATGATCGAACTGTTTTCGAGCTGCGCTCCCCGAGCACGTGGCCTCTGCTCCCGGAACGTTCATGCGATGCCGTACAGGCGCGGCAGATCGACGAGGACCACGTCGGCGCGGGAGGCGGCGGTCCGGGCGAGGTCTGGAGTGAAGCCGGTCACCGAGAAGAGAGCGATGATCAGGTCGGTCGTGTCGTGACCTTCTCGGCTGAGCAAGTCTCGTATGCCGTCCAGGCGTTCGAGATCGGGCAGCCCTCGACGGGCGAGGGTGGCCTTGGCCTCGCCGATCAGATGGACGCGGGTGTTCTCAGTGGCGATGACGTCGATGTCGTGCTTGGCGCGTCCCGCATTGTCCTGGACGCTGCCGAAACCCACCGTGCCGAAGCCGAGAGGACGGCCCAGCTCGTCTGGGGCGAAGCGGTGGACCCAGTCCCGGGCCAGCTCTTCCAGGTGTGGCCCGAGGATGTTGGATCGAAAGGTCGGGGCGGCGGCGCGCCATACCTGCTCGGCGCGGCCCAGCTCGAGCTGGCCGAGGTGGGGGGCAGTGATAAGGCGGTCGAAACGGATGATCGGGTCGCAGACGGAAAGCGTCGGCTTCCTGCTGCGAATGAGGTCCTGGGCCCTCGTGAGATAGCCGGCCGATTCGAGGACACCGATGGGGTAGCGGACGGCATTGCTGTCGCGACCTATCGCTGCGCCTATCTTGGCGGGGGTGTGCGCGCCTTGTGCGACCGCGCTCAGGATGTCGTAGTAGAGGGCTCGGGCGGTGATCCGCGGGTCTTCGCGGAGCAGGTAGTCGACCTCGGTGCGGGTGAAGACACTGACGTCAACGGCGAGCAGATTGTCGGTGACCCACGTGTCGAAGTGGTCGGCGGACACCGGCCCGCCGGTCATCAAAGGGCGATAGCCGGGGATGCCGCCGACGCAGGCATGCACGCGCAGAGCGGCCTCCGGATCGTCGAGACCCCACAGCCTGGCCGCCTCACGATAGTCGAGCGCGTTGAGGCGCATGTCCATCATGGCCCGGCCTCTGAGCGGCTTCGTTCCCGACAGCAGGGTGTGCATGACGCTCAGTGCGGAGCCGCAGAGGATCAGCCGGCCGCCCGGAGCCTGGCCTCGCTGGGAATCGTCGTACAGGTGCTGAATGAGCGACGGCAGTTGAGGTGCGTTGCTCATCACGTACGGGAACTCGTCGATGACGAGGACGCCGGGCAAGCCTGGCGGGGCCAGACGGGTCACCGTGTCCAAGGCCGCCCGCAGCAACCGCTCCCAGGATTCCGGCTCCCCACGGACCGTCTCGCCCAGGCCGGCATGACGTGCCAGCGCAGAGGCGAACCTACGCCGAGCCGCACGGTCGCCCTCGTCCTGGACACAGGCGATGTACAAACCGCCGAGAGCCTCGCATACCGCGGTCAGAAGCTGTGTTTTACCTGTTCGGCGACGCCCTGACACGAGGCCGAGCCGTAGCGGGCCGTCGCGGTCGCCCCCCAGCAGAAAATGCTCGATGGCACGCCACTGCCGGTGCCTTCCAATGATCTGAGATGGCTTGTCCATGGCCGCCCCGGCATACTCCAACTCGGCTTACGGATATTAGTGTAAATCAATTACTTCTATCATGGTAAATGAATCTACGCCTGTAGGCATGCTGGGCATCATGCGACCCGACCAGCTGCCCTGTTCTGCGGATGGGCGAGACATGACGCGAGTCTCATGCTCCTTCACACGGTGGAGAGTGCCTCGGTGGGGCGAGGCGGGCGACGCGGCGCGCCGGGTGGAGGCCGGTGAGGGCGCCGATCAGGACGGCGAGCAGCACACCTCCGGCGATGGCGGCGCCGGGGAGCACGAGCGGCCATCATCGATAGAGCGCGTAGCCGAGCGTCACGGCGAGGCCGACGACGACGCCCACCATCCCGCCCAGGGTGGAGACGGCGACCGACTCGGTGAGGAAATGCAGGCGGATCTGCCGGCGTGTGGCGCCGAGTGAACGGCGTAGGCCGATCTCCTGGCGGCGCTCCAGCACTGAGATGATCACGATGTTGGCGATGCCGATGGCCCCGACCAGCAAGGCGACCGCACCGAGCCCGAGGAACAGGGAGCTGAAGGCGGACGCCGCGGCCAGTTGGCTCGTCAGCGCGTCGGAGGGCCCGCTCACGTCGACTTCGCGCGGGTGCTCCAGATAGACCGTCGCCGCCAGAACGCCAGCCACCGACGTCACGGACTCGTCGGAGGACCGCTCGTAGATCGTGGTCGGGTGGCCGTCGAAGCCGAGCCGGGCCGCCGCGTACGTCCAGCCGATCAGCGCGGACCGGTCGATGTCCGGCGCCAGGCCGGTGGTGTCGAGTACGCCGATGACGGTGTACCACCGGCCCCCGATGTAAATCTGCTCGTCCTGGCCCGCTCGGGCGACGCCGAGCCGTTCGGCGGCGACCGCGCCCGAGCCTGCGAAGCTGACGGAGCTGGGCGGTCGTTCCGGGTGGCCCTCGCAGGCACGGCCGCCCAGCGACCTGCACCGTAGCGTATTGCCGCCCCTTCGGAATCGCCTCCCATAGAACGATATTTCTAAGTGCCCTCTTTACGCGGTAAGTTCATCCGTCTGACACCCGGCCTACATCGTGGCCGGTACGCTGGGTGGACCAGGCAGCCGAGGGAAGGGACCGAGCGGAGACGTGGATCTCGTTAGACGCCTCTATGACCGGTTCGCGTCCCTCGTCCATGAGCTGGCCAAGTTCGGCAGCGTCGGGGCCATCGCCTTCGTGATCGACCTGGGGCTGCTCAACCTCTGCAGCGTGGTGCTCGATCTGGGGCCGCTGACGTCCAAGGTCGCCGCGACGACGGTCTCCACGACCTTCGCCTACGCCGGCAACCGCTTCTGGACCTTCCGCCACCGCGAGCAGAGCGGCCTGAGGCGCGAATACTTCCTGTTCTTCCTGCTCAACGGCATCGCGCTGCTGTTCGGGATGCTGACGATCGGCTTCACCACCTACACGCTCAACCTGCACGACACGCTCAGCCTCAACATCGCCAACATCATCGGTGTCGGGCTCGGCACGTTGTTCCGTTACTGGTCGTACAAGAAGTGGGTGTTCCTGGAGGCCACCGCCCCGATCCCGCTCGAGCTGCCCGAGACCGGGGTCAGGCAGGACCGCTGACCACCCTGTTCCTGCTCTCGTCGTCCGCGGGGCGCAGGAAGATGGCGAACGTCGCGGGACGGCGGCGCACGAGCTCCAACCGGCCGCCGTCGGCGGCGGCCAGCGCGCGGGCGAGCGTCAAGCCGAGGCCGGTGCCCCCGCCGCCGCTGACGTTGCGGTCGAAGATCTTGGGGGCGATCTCGTCGGCGATGCCGGGGCCCTCGTCCGCGACCTCGATGACGATGTAGTTGTCACCGCTGCTGGTCGTGATGGTGACCGGGCCGCCCCCGTGGCGCAGGGAGTTCTCCAGCAGGGACGCGATCACCTGGCCGAACCCTCCGGTCGTGGCCATCGCCTTCAGCTCGCGGGCCCCGTCCAGCCGCAAGGTGCGGCCCGCGTCCCTGAACACCGGCTCCCACTCGGTGATCTGCTGGCCCAGCACCTCGTCGATGGCGACCGGCTCGGCCTGGGCGTGGCGCTGGCGGCGGGCCGCGGCCAGCAGTTCGTCGATCACGGCGGTCAGCCGCTCGGCCTGGACGATCGCCGCCTCACCCTCCTCACGCACCACCTCGGGATGGTCGGAGGCGGCGACGATCTCCTCCAGGCGCATGGTGAGGCCGGTCAGCGGGGTACGGAGCTGGTGCGAGGCGTCGGTGGCGAACTCGCGTTCCCTGGTCAGCAGGTCGGAGATGCGGGTGGCGCTGCGATCGAGCACCTGGGCCACCCGGTCGAGCTCGGGAATCCCGTAGCGGTGTTTGCTCGGCCGCGCGTCCCCGGAGCCCAGGCGCTCGGCGATCTTCGCGAGGTCCTGCAGGGGCAGCGTCAGCCGGCGGGACTGCACGACGGCCAGGCTCACGGCCACCGCCAGGGCGGCCACGGCCAGGGCGACGATGAGGAGCAGGCGAGCCCGGACGTCCCGCTCGACCTGATCACGGTCTCGGCTTATTCGTACGTAGACGCCGGTGTTGGTCTGCGCGTCCTCCGTCATCAGGTGACCGGACGGCGGCGGCGTGCCGACGACGGTCACCCGAAGGGGGGTTCCGCGTTCCCAGATCTGTATGTACCTGCCCGGGTATTTCTGTTCCAGTTGCTGGGGATCGAGCGGTGTCTCCTGTACGCGGGCATACTCGACCTCACCCACGAGGCGCTTGGCCTCTGCCCCGAGCTCCTGAGCCGCCTCGTCGACGATCAGGCGGCTCACCACGACGCCCAGGGGGACCCCCAGCAACAGGACCGCGATCACCGCGACGACCAGGGTGGAGGTGAGCAGTCGACGGCGCATCCGCCTACTCGCGTTCGAACCGGAAGCCGACTCCCCGGACGGTGGTGATGTAGCGGGGCTTGGCGGCGTCGTCGCCGAGCTTGCGGCGTAGCCACGAGATGTGCATGTCGAGTGTCTTGGTGGAACCCCACCAGTTGGTGTCCCACACCTCGCGCATGATCTGCTCGCGGGTGACCACCTTGCCGGCGTCCCTTACGAGCACGCGCAGCAGGTCGAACTCCTTGGTCGTGAGATGTAGCTCCTTCTCCCCCATCCAGGCGCGCCGCGAGTCGGCGTCGATCCGCACGCCCTGGACCACTGGGGTCTCGGAGGTGCCGCGACGTAGCAGCGCGCGTACTCGGGCCAGCAGCTCGGCCAGCCGGAACGGTTTCGTGACGTAGTCGTCCGCGCCGGCGTCGAGCCCGACGACCGTGTCGACCTCGTCGACGCGGGCTGTGAGTATGAGAACCGGAGTGCCGTGGCCCTCTGCCCGGATCCGGCGGGCCACCTCGAGGCCGTCCATCTCTGGCAGGCCAAGATCAAGAACGATGAGGTCGATGCCGCCCGACAGGGCCCTCTCGAGGGCCTGTGGGCCATCCGGGCTCACCTCGACCTGATAGCCCTCACGGCGCAAAGCACGCGCAAGAGGCTCGGAGATCGAGGTGTCGTCCTCGGCTAGAAGTACGCAGGTCATGAAGCGATCGTAGGACCTTAGGCGATCGTTTCCCGGGCACAGCGCGCGGTTTGACTTGTCATTGACCTATCTATTGACCTGGGCAAACACGACTAAAAGGTGGTTGGTCGTGATTAAATTACCGCGACTTTCCGTGGGAGATCATTGGCTGATCCTTCCCGGAGACGGAATTCTCAACCGTCCGAGAGAAAACCCATCATCGACTCGATGATCCGATCGAGCTGTGCCGCATCCGGCAAAAGGTACGGACCGCGGAGGGCGATCATGCGTGCGCCCGACAATTTTGCGCTCTGTGTCGAATGACCTGTTCGCCGGAGGGAACTCCACGGATCCTCGTCCGGGACATTCTGTGGGGGAAAGGAAGAACGATCATGTCGACAACTACCGACGAGTTCGCCGAGCGTCTGTTCCAGGCGTCGCTCGGCACCATCGAGGTGCTCTCCGTGCACATCGGCGACCGCATGGGCTGGTACCGCGCGCTGGCCGCGCACGGCCCGGCCGACCCGGGGGAGCTGGTCACGCGGGCGGGCGGCCACGAGCGCTACGCCAGGGAATGGCTGGAGCAGCAGGCCGCGTACGGGATCCTGGAGATCGCGCCGGACGGCCGCTTCGTGTTGCCGAAGGGCGCGGCCGAGGTGCTGACGCATGAGGCCAGTCTCGCCTACCTCGCGCCGCTGGCGCGGATGCTGGCGGGCGCGGCCGTGCAGATGCCCGCTCTCCTGGAGGCGTACCGGAACGGCGGCGGGGTCGGCTGGGCGCAGTTCGGGGCGGACGTGCGGGAATCACAGGCCGACATGAACCGGCCCTGGTTCGAGCACGCGTTGCCCGGCGCCCTGGCCGGCGTGCCGGACCTCGACGCCGTGTTGCGCCGTCCCGGCGCCCGCATCGCCGACGTCGGCTGCGGGGGCGGCTGGTCGTCCATCGCGCTGGCCAGGGCGTACCCGGAGGCGCTGGTGGAGGGCGTCGACATCGACGCGCCCTCCATCGAGCTGGCCGGGCGCAACGCGGCCGCCTCCGGCCTCGGCGAGCGGATCTCCTTCCGGCGCGGCGACGCCGCGCTCCTGGACGAGGGGCGCTACGACGCGATCTTCGCCTTCGAGTGCGTACATGACATGCCGCGGCCGGTGGACACGCTGGCGGCGGTGCGGCGCGCGATCGCGCCCGGCGGGGCGGTCGTCATCATGGACGAGGCCGTGGGCGAGTCCTTCACGGCCCCGGCCGACGACACCGAGCGGCTGATGTACGGCTTCAGCCTGCTCATCTGCCTGCCGGACGGGATGCACGACCAGCCGTCGGCCGGGACCGGCACCGTGATGCGGCCGGACACGTTGCGCCGGTACGCGCGGGAGGCCGGTTTCGGCGACATCGAGGTGCTGCCGATCGAGGACTTCGGGTTCTGGCGTTTCTACCGGCTGATCCCGTAAGCCGCGAAGCCTTCGCGCCAGGACGTGTACGCCGGCGTCCAGCCGAGGTGCTTGCGGGCGTACCGGTTGTCCGCGCCGCGCGCGAACCCGTTCCGCGGCGCGTCGTCCTCCGCCGGCGCGGGCGCCCTGACCGCCCCGCAGAACGCGGGCAGCCAGTCGTACGCGGGAGCGGGCTCGTCATCGCACACGTTCACGGGCCCGGACGGCCAGTCGAGGGCCTGGACGGCGGCGGCCGCGGCATCGTCGACGTGCACGAAGCTCGTCACGTCCGCATTGGCCACAAGGCCGCCCGAACGGGCCTGGTCCGCCCGCAGCCCGCGCGGCTCGAACCAGGTGCCCGGCCCGTAGAACATCCCGTAGCGCAGCACCACCCACTCCGGCAGCTCCCGCGCCGCCGATTCCAGGGCCGCGACCGCTTCGACCATGGGCCGGCGCGGCTCCGGCGCGTGCATGTCGAGCGGGGTTTCCTCGGCGGCGGGTGCGTCACCCGGCTCGTACACCCACGAGATGCTCTGCGCCACGATGCGCCGCACTCCGGCGGCCAGGGCCGCGTCGACCAGGTTGCGGGTCCCGATCACGCGGATCCGGCTGTTGGCCGCGAAGTCACCCCCGCTCAGATCCGTCAGCTGGTGCATCACGACGTCGGCGCCGGACTCGGCGAGCGCGGTCCGCAGCGCGGCGGCGTCGTAGACGTCCACCCGCACGGGTACGGCCCCCAGGTCCCGCAGCAGCACGGCCTTCGCCTCGTCGCGGGTCGTGGCGGTCACCGTGTGCCCCCGGGCGACCAGCAGCGGCACGATCCGGCGGCCCAGCACACCGGCGCCGCCGGCCAGGAAGACATGCATGGTCATGCCACGCCACGTTAGGACGTGGCCGGTCCACGCAAATAGTCCACTTGACCCGCATTCCCGTGGACCACTTAGTTACCGTTGTCCCTCATGACAGGCTTAACCCTCTGGTATGACCGGCCCGCTGTCGACTGGGAGACCGAGGCGCTGCCGATCGGCAATGGGGCGCTCGGCGCGATGATCTTCGGCGGCACGGCACTCGAACAGATCCAGTTCAACGAGAAGACCCTGTGGACGGGAGGTCCGGGGTCGCGGCAGGGGTACGACTTCGGCAACTGGACGGCCCCGCGGCCGGGCGCGCTCGCCGAGGTCCGCGAGCGGCTGGACCGCGAGGGGCGCATGGTGCCGGAGGAGGTCGCAGCCGCGCTGGGCCAGCCGAAGTCCGGCTTCGGGGCGTACCAGACCTTCGGCGACCTGTGGCTGGACCTGCCCGAGGACTCCCCCGCCACCGGCTATCGCAGGGAGCTGAGCCTGCGCGAGGCCGTGGCCACGGTGACGTACACGGCCGGTGGGGTGCGGCACTCGCGCGAGTACTTCGCCTGCCACCCGGGCAACGTGATCGTCGGGCGGATCTCGGCCGACCGGCCTGGCGCGGTGGAGTTCACGTTGCGCGCGTCCTCGCCGCACGACGACAAGCGGGTCAGCGTCGCGGACGGGCGGCTGACGATGCGCGGGGCGCTGGCGGACAACGGGATGGTGTTCGAGGCTCAGGTGCAGGTGGTCGTGGAGGGCGGCACCCGTACGGACGGAGCCGACCGGATCATCGTCGCCGGGGCCGACAGCGCGGTGTTCGTGCTGTCCGCCGGCACCGACTACGCCCCCGTCTACCCGGCGTACCGTGGCGACGACCCGCACGACGTCGTCACCGCGACCGTGGACAAGGCGGTGGCGCAGGGGTACGAGGCGCTCAGGCAGGCACACAGGGACGACTACGCGGGGCTGTTCGACCGGGTGGAGCTGGATCTCGGGCAGGAGACGCCGGAGGTGCCGACGGATCGGCTGCGGGCGTCGTACACCGGCGGCGATTCGGCCGCCGACCGGGCGCTGGAGGCGCTGTTCTTCGCCTACGGGCGCTACCTGCTGATCGCGTCCTCCCGGGCCGGGTCGCTGCCGGCGAACCTGCAAGGGGTGTGGAACGACTCCACCAGCCCGGCCTGGGCAGGCGACTACCACGTCAACATCAACCTGCAGATGAACTACTGGCCCGCGGACGTGGTGAACCTGACCGAGACGGCCCGCCCCTACGACGACTTCGCGCGGGCGCTGATGGCGCCGGGCCGGCGGACGGCGCGGGAGATGTTCGAGGCGGACGGGTGGGTGGTGCACAACGAGACGAACCCGTTCGGGTTCACCGGCGTGCACGACTGGGCCACCGCCTTCTGGTTCCCCGAAGCGGCGGCCTGGGTCACGCAGCACCTGTACGACCGTTACCGGTTCAGCGGAGACGTGGGCTACCTGCGCGAGAGCGCCTATCCGGTGATGAAGGGGGCGGCCGAGCTCTGGCTGGACACGCTGCACGCCGACCCGGGCGATGGGATGCTCGTCGTGTCCCCGAGCTACTCCCCCGAGCATGGGGACTTCTCGGCGGGAGCCTCGATGGCGCAGCAGATTGTCTGGGACCTGTTCACGAACGTCGCGGAGGCGGCGGAGATCCTGGACGTGGACGCCGAGTTCCGTGCACGGGTGCTGGAGGCGCTGGAGAGGCTGGATCCCGGGCTGCGGATCGGGTCATGGGGCCAGTTGCAGGAGTGGAAGGCCGACTGGGACGAGCAGGACAACCAGCACCGGCACGTCTCACACCTGTTCGGGCTGCACCCCGGGCGGCAGATCGTCGCAGGCAGCCCCGAGGGCGAGGCCGCCAAGGTCACGCTGGCGGCCAGAGGCGACGGCGGCACGGGGTGGAGCAAGGCCTGGAAGATCAACTTCTGGGCGCGGCTGCTCGATGGCGATCATGCGCACCGGATGCTGGGCGAGCTGCTCAAGCACTCGACGCTGGACAACCTGTGGGACACGCACCCGCCGTTCCAGATCGACGGCAATTTCGGGGCCGTCGCGGGCATCGCGGAGATGCTGGTGCAGAGCCACCAGGGGGTGATCCACGTGTTGCCCGCGCTGCCGCGGGCCTGGCGTACCGGGTCGGTGCGCGGGCTGAGGGCCCGGGGCGACGTGACGGTGGACGTCTCGTGGCGCGACGGGGCCGCCGAGAAGGTGACGCTGCACGCGGGGCGCACCGGGGAGATCAGGGTGCGGGCAGCCGTCGAGGGCCGGATGTGGGACGGCGGGAGCCGTTCCGGGGACACGTGGAGCTGGCAGGCGCGGGCCGGAGAGTCGTACACGATGGGCGGGTGAGCCGCGGGCTCGCCCGCCCGTCGTGCGGTCAGTCGTCGGCGGACGGCGGCTCGGCGTAGCGGGCCAGGTAGAGCTGGATGCCCAGGCTGTTGATCAGGCCGAGCTCCGTCTCCAGGTAGTCGATGTGCTGTTCCTCGTCCCGCAGGATGTCCTCGAAAATGTTGGCCGAGGTGATGTCGCCCTTCTCGCGCATGAGGGCGATCGCCGGGCGCAGCCGCTGCACCACCGACATCTCCACTTCCAGGTCGGCCCTCAACTGCTCCTCGACGGTCTGCCCGATGTGCAGGGTGCCAAGTCTCTGATAATTGGGCAGGCCCTCCAGGAAGAGGATGCGATCAGTGAGGCGCTCGGCATGGCGCATCTCGTCGATCGACTCTTCGCGCGTGTGCTCGGCGAGCTTGGTGTAACCCCAGTTCTCCTGCATCTTCGCGTGCAGGAAGTACTGGTTGATCGCGGTGAGTTCGGCGGTCAACTGTTCGTTGAGCAACTCGATGATCTGCTTGTCGCCCTGCATGTGACGGGCCCCTTGCTGCTATCCGGCTATGCGGTCGTCAGTTCTTCCGACCGTTTCAGGATCGCACAGATCTTCCGTACACATCGGGCACAGTCCCCACCAGCCCCGGTGGTGTCGCGAATCTGCTTCGCGCTCGTCGCCCCTGAGGCAATACAGTCGTGGACCTCGTTTTCGGTCACAGCACGACAAATGCACACGTACATCCAGGGACGGCCTCTCGTGAAGGGTTGGGACGCCAAGGTTAGGCACACCTAAGATAGCCCACTTTGGTAAGGCTTGCCTACGTTAGGTGGGCCACACTCCTGTATCCCTCTGCGAGCGGGAGATTACGGCCTGTCTCGATCAGTGCCCTCGGGCGATCCACTCCTCCAGATGCGGAGCCTCGGCGCCGATCGTGGTGGAGTCGCCATGGCCGGTGTGCACGACGGTTTCCGCCGGCAGCGTCAGCAGGCGCTTCCTGATCGACTCGATGATCGTGTCGAAGGAGGAGTACGAGCGGCCGGTCGCGCCCGGGCCTCCCTTGAACAGGGTGTCGCCGCTGAACAGCGCGCCGAGCTCCCGCCCGTGCACGCAGACCGCGCCGGGGGCGTGGCCGGGGGTGTGCAGGATCTCCAGCGCGCAACCGCCGACCTCGATGCGCTCGCCGTCGGTCAGCGGCTGGTACGGCACCGCGTCGCCGTACTCCATGTCCCACAGCACCTGGTCGGCGGGGTGCAGCCGGATCGGCGCCCCGGTCAGCTCGGCCAGCGGCCGGGCGGCGTTGATGTGGTCGTTGTGCGCGTGCGTGCAGATGATGGCCTTGACCGTGCGCCCGCCGACCCGCTCGGCGATCACGTTCGCATCGTGGGCGGCGTCGATCACGATCACCTCGCGGGCGTCGCCGATCAGCCAGACGTTGTTGTCGACCTCCCAGGTGCCGCCGTCCAGCGAGAACGTCCCGGAGGTGATGACACGGTCGATCATCTAGAACGTCACCACCGAACGCAGCACCTCGCCGCGGTGCATCTTGGCGAACGCCTCCTCCACCTGGCCGATCCCGATCGTCTCCGAGACGAACTTGTCGAGCGGCAGCCGGTTCTGCAGGAACAAATCGATCAGCATCGGGAAGTCGCGGCTCGGCAGGCAGTCGCCGTACCAGGACGACTTCAGCGACCCGCCGCGGCCGAAGACGTCCAGCAGCGGCAGCTCCAGCTTCATCTCCGGCGTCGGCACGCCGACCAGGACGACCGTGCCGGCCAGGTCCCGGGCGTAGAAGGCCTGGTTGTAGGTCTCGGGGCGGCCGACGGCCTCGATGACCACGTCGGCGCCGAAGCCGCCGGTCAGCTCGCGGATGGCCTCGACCGGGTCGTTCTCCCGAGAGTTGACCGTGTGGGTGGCGCCGAAGTCGCGGGCCCACTCCAGTTTGCGGTCGTCCACATCAACCGCAATGATCTTGGCGGCGCCGGCCAGCGAGGAGCCCAGGATGGCCGCGTCCCCGACGCCACCGCAGCCGATCACGGCCACGCTGTCGCCGCGGGTCACGCCGCCGGTGTTGATCGCCGCGCCGATGCCGGCCATCACCCCGCACCCCAGCAGGCCCGCGACCTGCGCCGGGGCCTCTGCGGAGACCTTGGTGCACTGCCCGGCCGCGACCAGGGTCTTCTCGAGGAACGCGCCGATCCCCAGGGCCGGGGACAGCTCTGTGCCGTCCTTGAGCGTCATCTTCTGCGCCGCGTTGTGCGTGTTGAAGCAGTACCAGGGGCGGCCGCGCAGGCAGGCGCGGCACTGGCCGCACACCGCGCGCCAGTTGAGTATCACGAAGTCGCCCGGCTCGACCTCGGTGACGCCGGGACCGACCGCCTCGACGACGCCCGCGGCCTCGTGGCCCAGCAGGAACGGGAAGTCGTCGCTGATGCCGCCTTCCCGATAGTGCAGGTCGGTGTGGCAGACGCCGCAGGCCTGCACGTTCACGACGGCCTCACCCGGCCCCGGGTCCGGCACCACGACCGTCTCGAGGGTAACTTCCTGGCCCTTACCTCGGGCGATGACGCCCTGCACTTCGTACGGCATGGCAGCCATCTTGTGTCAGGAGGATGATCTCCGCAAGACATAGGGCTGCACCACGCCGAGGCCTCTCGCCGGGCGGCGTCTGATCTTGTGCAGCTCGTGGCCGTCCAGCGCGCCGGCCAGCTCGGGGTCCACCAGCACGGTGCCCGGGCGGGCGATCGCGGTGAGCCTGGCGGCCAGATTGACGGTGGTGCCGAAGACGTCGCCCATCACGGGCAGCACCGGGCCATAAGCCATGCCGATGCGCAGCTCCTCGGCATCGACCAGGTCGAGCGCGATCGCCGCCGCCTGCGCCGGGGTCGGCGCCGTGAACAGCACCTCGTCGCCGAGCGTCTTGACCAGCCTGGCGCCGTGCGTGGCCACCACGTCGGAGGCCCGCGACTCGAAACCCTCCACCAGCTCCGCCAGCTCCCGCTCGTCCAGCTCGCGGGCGCGCCGGGTGAACGACACCAGGTCCGCGAACCCCACCGCCATCGACACGCGGGTCGGCACCAGCTCGTCGTGGCCGTCGGCGAGGGCCAGCAACCGCGTGCCGGCCGCGGCGAGCTGGGCCCGCCAGACGTGGATCAGCACGTGCTCGAAGTCCGGCAGCAGCTCCTGGGCGGTGTCCAGCACGTCGGCCAGGTCGCCTTCGTCGGGGTCTTTCGGCAGCATCGAGCCCGTCATGATCTCGGCCTGCCACTGGGCCAGCCTGGCGGTGGTCTGGCCGAGCGCGCGGGCCATGCGGACGACCGTCTCCTCGTCGAGCAGGCCGCTGCCGAGCATGCTGCGTACCCGGCGCAGGGCGTCGACGTCGGCGTCGGTGAACGCCGCGTCGTCGTCGGCGCGCTGGGCGAACCCGAGCGCCCGCCAGATACGCGCCGCCAGCTCCTGCGACACGCCGGCCAGCGCCGCGACCTGCGCGCGCGTGTAGCGGGGAGGCAGGCCGAGCAGCCGCCGCTCGATCTCCTCGGCGGTCGGCCGCCCCCGCGGATCAGAGCTCAACGGCCGTCGAGCTCGCCGTCCGTGGCGTCCTCGACGAGCCTGAACAGGTCGGTACGGACATCCTGGATCTTCGGGATGTCACGGAGCACGATCTCGCCGCGGTCGCCGGCCGACTCGACGGTCAACGTGCCGCAGCCGAGCAGGCGCTCGGGGAACGTCTGGTCGGAGCTGACCGTGTTGACCTTGGTGATCGGGATCTCGTCGGTGGACTTGTTGAGCACGCCCGTGCTGATCGTGAAGCGGTGCGTGGTCAGCACGTAGCCGGTGTTCTTCCACTGCAGGTAGGGCACGAACGACCAGATCGTCAGCAGGATGAGCGCGATGACGACGACGGCGATCCTGGCGTAGAAGGCGAACTCCCACTCAGGTATGAACCACAGCGCCGCGCCCGAGGCGGCGGCGATGAGGATGAGCGCGACGAACGGGCCGATGAGCCGCTTCCAGTGCGGGTGGAAGGACCGGATGCGCCGCTCACCCTGCGTCAGATGGTGGTCGGGAAGGGTCATGGGCCAAATCGTGCCATCATCGCCGCCCGGCGGCTATGAGAAACGACGTAACCGGCTCATCCCAGGCTCCGTGCGAAGAAACCAGGTCATGCCGTGCTCCGTCACGAGCCACCCGGTTCATCCCGCGATCCGTACGTGCACCACGTCCCCCGCGCTCAGCGTGTGACGCTGGTCCTCGGCCGCCACCTGCAGGTGGCCGAAGGTGTCCACGCCGGTCGCCTGCCCGATCAGCACCTGCCCGTTGGGCAGCTCCACCCGCACCAGGCGGCCGATCGTGGCGCTCGCCGCCAGGTAGGCCGAGTGCAGCCCGGAGGCGTCGGCGTCGCCGCCCGCCGCCGTCCACTCCCTGTAGTGGCTCTCGACCTCCCTGAGCACGGCCCTGAGCAGCGGATCCCGGTCCAGGCACGCCGCCTCCTCGATGGCCAGCGACGTGGCCGTCTCCACGGGCAGTTCCTCGGCCTTGAGTGACACGTTGAGCCCCATGCCGATGACGACGGCGTCGTCGGCCCGCTCCGCCAGCACCCCGGCCAGCTTGCGCTCGCCGATCAGGAGGTCGTTGGGCCACTTCAGGAGCACGTCGACCTCGGCGAGGCGGCGTACGGCCGAGGCGGCGGCGACGCCGTACAGGAGCGGCAACCAGCCCTGCGCGGTCACCGGGACCTGCGGCCGCAGCAGGATCGAGAACGTCAGCCCGGAGCGCGGCGGCGCCGTCCAGGCACGCCCCAGTCTGCCGCGGCCGGCGAGCTGCTCCTCCGCCACCAGCACCGCACCCTCGGCGGCTCCCTCGCTCGCCGCCTTGGCCAGGTCGGCGTTGGTGGAGCCGGTGCTGTCGACGACGGTGACGCCCGTCCACAGGCCGCCCGGGCGGACCAGGGCGCGGTTGAGCGCCGCCTCGGAGAGGGGCGGCCGGTCGAGGTCGGAGTAGCGCATTCTCACATCTTCGCAGGAGGGAAGATGTGAGACATGAGCAGCAAGCGTCTGGACCCGCGCATCTTGGCCTCCTGGCGGCCGTCCGGCGCCGCCCACCGAGGAGACCTGGACGTGCTCATCTCCTCGGGCGGCAACTTCCTGGAGGTGCTCCCCGACCCGGCGTACTGCCGGGAGGCCCTGTCGCGGCGGGCGCCATGAAGAAGCGACCCGGCCCCACCACCCGGGCCAGGATCCGGGAGATCACCGGCTCCGTCGCCCATGACCGGCGCGACGACCTGGCCACGGAGGAGCCGCTGGAGATCCGGCTCACCGCGCCGGACGGCGACCGCAAGACCGTCGCCATCACCATGCGCACGCCGGGCCACGACTTCGAACTGGCCGCCGGGTTCCTGCAGGGCGAAGGGCTCGTGCGCTCCGGTGACGTCGCGGCCATCGTCTACTGCACCGACGAGGACCTCCCGCCGGATGCCCGCTACAACACGGTCACCGTGCGCCTGCGCGGCCCCATCCCCGACCTGCCCGCGCTGGACCGGCACTTCCTCACCTCCAGCGCGTGCGGCGTCTGCGGCTCGGCCAGCCTCGACGCACTGCGCGACCGCTGCGTGCCCATCCCGGAGGGGACGCTCCGGCTCACCCCCGACATCCTGTACGGGCTGCCGGACGCGCTGCGCCGGGCGCAGGGCGTGTTCGGCAAGACCGGCGGGCTGCACGCGGCCGGGTTGTTCTCGGCCGCCGGCACCCTGGTGGCGCTGCGCGAGGACGTGGGACGGCACAACGCCGTGGACAAGCTGGTCGGCTGGGCCGCGCTGGCGGGACGGCTGCCGCTGGCCGAGCACGTGCTCATGGTCAGCGGCCGGGCCAGCTACGAGATCATGCAGAAGGCGCTGGCGGCCGGGATCCCGGCGGTGTGCGCGGTGTCGGCGCCGTCGTCGCTGGCCGTGGACCTGGCCAGGGAGTTCGGTATGACCCTGGTGGGCTTCCTGCGGGGAGAGCGGTGCAACGTGTACGCGGGCCAGGAAAGGATCATTGCCCCAGTGATGGAATGAAGCATTCCGTTCTGATATTCTCGGAACAGAACAAACCGTTCCGAGAGGAATCGCCATGACCGCCATCACCCCCTTCCGCATCGAGATCCCGCAGGCCGACCTCGACGACCTCCAGGCCCGGCTCGCCCTGACCCGCTTCACCGACGAGATCCCCGGCACCGACCAGGGCGTGTCCGTCGAGCGGGTCAAGCGCCTGGTCGGCTACTGGCGCGACGGCTTCGACTGGCGGGCCCAGGAAGCCAGGCTCAACGCGTACCCGCAGTTCACCACGGAGATCGACGGGCAGGACATCCACTTCATCCACGTGCGCAGCGACAACCCGGACGCCATGGCGCTGATCCTCACCCACGGCTGGCCCGGCTCGATCGCCGAATACCTGGACGCCATCGAGCCGCTGTCGCGCCACTTCCACGTGGCCGTCCCGTCACTGCCCGGCTACGGCTTCTCTGGCCCCACCAAGGAGCTGGGCTGGAACAACCTGCGTATCGCCCGCGCGTGGGCCGAGCTGATGGCCCGGCTGGGCTACGAGCGCTACGGCGCGGTCGGCAACGACGCCGGCTCGATGATCTCGCCCGAGGTCGGCCGCGTCGACCCCGAGCACGTCGTGGGCGTGCATGTCACGCAGCTGTTCTCGTTCCCCTCGGGCGACCCTGCCGAATTCGCGGAGCTGAGCGAGGAGGAGCAGGCGGGGCTGGCCGTGCTGGAGTGGTTCTGGAAGGAGAAGGGCGCCTTCAACGTGCTGCACTCGCAGCAGCCGCAGACCCTCGCCCATGCCATCGCCGACTCCCCCGCCGGCCTGCTCGGCTGGCTGGCCCAGCTCCTCGACGACGACCTGGACGACGACTTCGTCCTGGCCAACGCGGCGATCTACTGGTTCACCGGGACCGCCGGCTCCGCGATCCGCCTGTACTGGGAGAACGCCCGCATGGAGCATCCCAAGGAGCCCACGACCGTGCCGACGGCGCTGGCCATGGCCGAAGGCGACTTCCAGTCCATGCGCCGCTTCGCCGACCGCGACCACAGCAACATCGTGAGCTGGAAGACGCTCCCGGCCCCGGCCCGCGGCCACTACACCGCGCACACCGCGACCGAGGCCCTCACCTCCGACGTCATCGCCTTCTTCGCCGGCCTCCGCTAGCCCCGTCGTCCGCACCCGTCCCGGCTTTGACTCCCTCCCGCGGGGCCTCCACCGCCCCTCGGCCCCATCCTCGAAGGACCCCCGCCGTCCCCGGCCCACACTCCAAGGACTCCGCCGCTCCTCGCCCCACACCCAAAGGACCTCCGCCGCAGTGCGGAGGGGTGGCGAAGGAAGGCAGGCCAGTCGTGACGAGGTGCCGAAAGCGGGGGTCTTCCGCCCTTCGTAGCCCCCTTGGGAGGAGGGCAGAGAGGCGCGGCGGACCCGTGGAGCCGACATGGCGTGCGCGCCATGCCTCGGCCGCGACGCCCCGGATACGGTCGTCAGCCCGTGTTCTGCAGGCCCGCCGCCACCCCGTTGACCGACAGGAGCAGGAGCGTGGACAGGCGGTCGCGCTCCTGCTCCGACGGGTTGCCGGTGCGCAGGGCGCGCAGGGCCCGCAGCTGGAGGTGCGACAGCGCGTCCACGTACGGGTCCCGGAGCTGGACGGCACGTGAGAGCACCTTGCGGTTCTCCAGCAGCCGCGTGTGCCCGGTCACGCGCAGCACCAGGTCGCGAGTCCGGTCGTACTCCTCCAGCACCTGCTGGGTGAAGTCCTCCCGCCCGCCCAGGGCAAGGTAGCGCTTGGCGATCGAGCGGTCGGTCTTGGCCAGCGACATCTCCGCGTTGTCCAGCATCGCGTTGAACAGCGGCCACTCCGCGTACGCGGCCCGCAGCTCGTCCAGGGAGCCCACCGATGCCAGGCCGGTGCCCAGGCCGTACCAGCCGGGCAGGTTGACCCGGGTCTGCGCCCACGCGAACACCCACGGGATCGCCCGCAGGTCGTCGAGCGAGCGCGGCGCGCCCAGGCCGCGGCGGGCCGGGCGGGAGCCGAGGCGCAGCGAGCCGATCTCCTCCAGCGGGCTGACCAGGGCGAACCACTCGGGGAAGCCCGGCGCCTCGGTCAGCGCCCGGTACGCCTGCTCCGACGCGACGGCCACCTGCTCAGCCATGCCGCGGAAGCGCTCGGCCGCGGCCGCGGTGCGGGCGCCGACCGTGGGCGAGGAGGCCATCAGGACGGCGTTGGTGACCTGCTCCAGGTGGCGGCGGGCGATCGCGATGTGGCCGTAGCGGGCGAAGATGACCTCACCCTGCTCGGTGACCTTGAAGCGGCCCGCGACCGAGCCGGGAGCCTGGGCCAGCACCGCGCGGTTGGCCGGGCCGCCGCCACGGCCGAGCGCGCCGCCGCGGCCGTGGAACATGCGCAGCTTCACGTCGTGCTTCGCGGCCCAGGCGGTCAGCTCCTCCTGCGCCTCGTAGAGCCGGAGCGTGGCGGCGGCGGGGCCG